>NZ_JAFAVR010000204.1 GCF_019242355.1 Sphingomonas sp.
TCTACATGGGCTCGACCGCGACGGCGCGGATCCTTCCGCTTTTCTCCTCCGAAAATCCGCTACGGATTGCGACCGACCGCGGCGGCGAGCCGCGCATCTGGATCGGCAATTCAAGCCGGGTGGCTCCACATTACGACGAGTCCGACAATATCGCGTGCGTGGTATCTGGACGCCGGCGCTTCATTCTGTTTCCGCCCGAACAGGTCGCCAACCTGTATGTCGGACCGATCGACAAGACGGTTGCGGGCCAGCCAACGAGCATGGTCGACCTGGAAGCCGTCGATTTCGGCCGATTCCCTAAATTCCGCGAGGCTTTAGAGCATGCACTGGTCGCGGATCTCGAGCCCGGCGATGCGATCTATATCCCGGCCCTCTGGTGGCACGCCGTGCAGGCGAACGGCCAACTGAATGTCCTGGTGAACTATTGGTGGAATGAAGCGCCAGTTGACGCTGGTTCGCCGATGCATGCGCTCGGCCATGCGCTTCTGACGATCAGCCATTTGCCGAAGGAAAAGAGACAGGCCTGGCGCAATCTATTCGACCATTACGTCTTCCGCGCCAACGGCGACCCGGCGGCCCATATCCCAGTGTCCGCGCGCGGCATCATCGGGCGGTCAAATCCGGAGGTGCGCAAGGCGCTTCGGCAGTACCTGGTTCGGGCGCTGCAGAGCCTCGGCGTTTGAAGCTAGGCCGCCGCGCATTCCTCGCATCCGGAGCCGCGGCGGGAGTCGCTTCGGGAGGGACCCTTGATGCGGCGCAGATGGACCTGGCCTGGGCGTTGCTGGCGTCCGAGCATCGGGTCCCAGACTGGTTCCGCGACGCGAAGTTCGGGATTTGGGCGCATTGGGGGCCGCAGTGCCAGCCCGAGGCTGGCGACTGGTACGGGCGGCTGATGTATGTGCAGGGACAGCCGGCTTACGATCATCATGTGAAGCATTACGGCCACCCGAGCCGAATCGGTTTCCTCGACATCATCGGGCAGTGGAAGGCGGAGCGTTGGGACCCGGCCTACCTGCTCGACCGGTACCGCAAGGCCGGCGCTCGCTATTTCATGGCGATGGCCTGCCATCACGACAATCTCGATCTCTTCGACAGTCGTCATCACAAATGGAACTCGGTGCGAGTGGGGCCGAAGCGCGACATCGTCGGAACATGGGAGAGGATCGTCCGGCAGACCGACCTCAAGTTCGCAGTTTCCAACCATTCGAGCCACGCCTGGCACTGGTGGCAGACGGCCTACGGCTACGACGCGGAAGGGCCGAGCAAGGGCCGCCGCTATGACGCCTACTGGCGCCGAGCGAAGCAGGTGCGCGGCAAGTGGTGGGACGGGCTCGACCCGCAGGAGCTCTACACCGGCCCGACCTATGTGCCGCCGGATGGGCTGAGCACAATTGCCGCGATGACCGCCTGGCACGACCAGCGGGACGGCCAATGGTTGGAGGATGTGCCGCCCGAGCGGCAAGCGTTCGCCGACCAGTGGCTCCGCCGGCAGATGGATCTGGTGGAGCGCTACAAGCCCGATATGGTCTATTTCGACGACTATCAGATTCCGTTCGGGCGGCGAGGGCTGGAGGCCGTCGCGCACTTTTACCGCCGAAGCGCCGCTTGGCATGGCGAGACGGGCATTGTCACCGCAAAGCGGCTGAACGGCCTGCAGAAGCGGGCTATCGTCGAAGACGTAGAGCGGGGCTTCGTCGCCGACATCCAGCCGCAGCCGTGGCAGACCGACACCTGCATCGGCAACTGGCACTACGATCGGGCGCTGTACGAGCGTGATGGTTACAAAAGCGGCCGAGACGTGATCCAGCGGCTGGTCGACGTGGTATCGAAGAACGGCAACCTGATGCTCAACATTCCGGTCCGCGGCGACGGCACGATCGATGACAAGGAAGAGCGGGTGATGGACGACATTACGGCGTGGATGAGCGTTAACGGGGACGCCATCCATGGGTCGCGGCCGTGGCAAGTGTTCGGAGAGGGACCGACGAAGCCGCCGGTGGGATCGATGGCGGAGGACGAAGCCAAACCCTTCGTCGCCGAGGACATCCGGTTCACACGCAAGGGCGACGCTCTGCACGCCTTCTTCATGCTGCCGCCGTCCGGCGAGGTCCGGATCGCGTCGCTGCGTGACGCGCGTGTCGAGCAGGTGACCTTCCAGGATGGACGACCGTTGCCATTCCGACGTGATGCGGATGCGTTGGTCGTCACGGTGCCGGCTACCAACTTCCTGGTCCCGCGCATCACCCTGCGCGGGCGCGGGCTCGTCTAGCGGGCCCGTACGGTCAACGGCGCGCCGGTGTAGGTGACCGTCGCATCGGACGCGTCGAGCTTCAGCGGACGGCCAGGCTTCACCCAGCGAACCTTGATCGTTCGCCTTCCGGCCATGCCTGGCCACGAACCCTGACGGGTGCCCAAGGTCAGCGTCTTCGTGCCGTCGTCGTAGCTCAGCGGGATGCGTGAATAGCGGCCGTTCAGATATTGGCGGCTGACCCCGTCGTCTTCATAGATTGAGGCACTGCCGTTCGCGCCGGTGTAGACGACGAGCGTGATGACCGGATTTGCATCCTGGAGCGCGTACTGGATGGCCGGGCCAGTCGGTATGATCGATCCCGAGCGCACGAACAGAGGCATGTGCTCGAACGGCGCTGCGGCGGTGATCGTCTGACCGCCCTTGGCCTTCGCTCCGGAATAGAAGTCGTACCAGTCGGCGCCCGCGGGCAGATAGACTTGCCGGGACCGCGCCTTGTAGGCGGTGACCGGAGCCACCAGGAACGCCGGCCCGAACATGTATTCGTCCTTGATATTCCACCCGCGACGGTCGGCAGGGAAGTCCATGACCAGGCCGCGCATGATCTCGCTATCGCGCCAGTAACTGTCGGCGGCGGCGGTGTAGATGTAGGGCATCAGCCGGTAGCGCAGCCGGTCATACCAGATCATAGACCGCTCCATCGGCGAACCGGCGGACGCAATTTCGAAGATCTCGCGATGGATATTCTCGCCGTGGCTTCGGAACAGAGGCGAGAAGGCGGCGAACTGGAACCAGCGCAAGTTGAGCTCGCGCCATTCGTCGAGATCGGTCGTCGTCGGCTTCAGGAAGCGGGGCTCCATAGTGTAGCCGCCGATATCGGTCGTCCAGTTCGGGTCTCCGGACATCGAGAAATTGACGCCGGCTGCGATCTGCTCGCGGAAATTGTCCCAGCGCGAGGCGACGTCGCCCGACCAGACCGCCGCGCCGTCGCGCTGGATGCCGGTGAAGGCGGATCGGGTCAGGATGAACGGGCGGACGTCGGGACGAAAGGCGATCAGGCCCCGGTAGACGCCCTCGACATGCTCGAGCGGGTAGGAGTTGAAGACCGACAGGGCAGGGCCGGCTGCCGTCGGACCCATGCGGCGGGCGCGCTCCGCGATCGACAGGTTGGAATGGAAGTCGGGTTCGTCTGAATCCAGCCAGTAGGCGTCGAAGCCCTTGGCCGCGATGCCGTCCCGCACTTGGCGCCAATAGATGTCGCGAGCCGTGCGATCGTATGGGTCGTAAAAGGCGTTGAAATAGCCGGGGCCGACCCAGTCGAGGTACATGTCCCGGACATAATCATGATCTTTCGGCTCGCTCGGAAGCGGGTTGGACGCAGTCTCGTAGATGCCGTGGACCGCGGCGAGTTCGTCATAGTTCGGGAGCCCCTTATAGTACTTGGCCCAGACCGAGATCATCACCTGCGCGTGGTTGGCGTGGATGTCGTCGACCATGCCCTTGGGATCGGGGAAGCGCGCCGGATCGAAGCACTGGCATCCCCAGGCATCCTGCGGCCAATAGAGCCAATCCTGGACGATATTGTCGAGCGGAAGCCCGCGCTTGCGATACTCATGAAGGACGCCGAGCAGCTGATCCTGCGTCTCGTAGCGCTGGCGGCTCTGCCAGAAGCCATAGGCCCATTTGGGAGCGAGGACGGCCTTGCCGGTGAGCTGATGAAAGCCGGCGATGACATTGTCGATGCTGTCGCCGCCGATGTAGTAATAATCGATCGCCCTGGCCGCGTCGGATGCGAAGGAGATCGAGTGACGATCAGCGTCGGGCAGGGGATCGTTGTGGTCGAGTGCGATGTAGCCGCTGTCCGGCTCCCATTCGATGCGTATGTCGGCGGGCCGTCCGGCGGGAAGCTCGGCGTCGAAATTGTGGTAGAAAGCGTTCCAGTTCTGCCGCCAGCGGTCGAGCACCTTGTGCCCATTGATGTAGACGCGGGCGTAGCCTGACGAGAACAGGCGGAACTTGTGCAGGCCACTTACGCCGGGAACGATACGGCCGGTCCACACGACCTTGAGACTGTCGACGGTGCCGGACATGTCGGGCTTGCGCGTGCCGGCCGGCCAGTTACCGCGGCTCTCGAGATACTGGTAGTCGATCGTTGCTTCCTGGCGTGTCGCCACTGGCTTGCCGTCGACGCTGTAGGTGGCGGTCCATCCCGGAGCGCCGTTCGACCCGGTTACCCGCAGACTGTCGCCCGGTCCGCCGACGAGAGCGTAGGAATGCGGGTTGCCGAACCGTGTGATCGACGCATTGTCCCACACCAGGCCGTAGTTGCGCGTCGAGACGACAAAGGGGATCGCGACGTCCATGTTGTGCTGGGCGAGCTCGACGTCCTCGCCATTGTAGTTCATCTGTCCGTTCTGGTGCTGGCCTAGGCCGAACAGCCCCTCGTCGGTGCCCCGGTTGAACTGCTGTCGAACGCTGTAGAGCGGGACACCGTCGATGGTGACGGGAGCGAAGCTGCCTGGCGCGCTCTCGGCGAGGTCGGTCTGACCACCCGCATCCACGAAAGTTACCTTGCCGTCGGAGAAATCGATCGTCGCCCGGACGAACGGGGTCGCTAGCGTAACATGCCCGGGTGTCTCGGTGATCGTGGCGGGCACGTTGGTAGGCCGAGCGGTCACCGCAAGGCTCGACGGCAAGTCGAACCCGGGCGACAAGCTGCGGGTCACCCGAATGATGCGGTCGCCATAGATCTGGAGCCGGACGGCGGGGCCGCGCAGGGGTGTCACCGAGACTTCGCCGACGCCCTTGCTTACGACGACGTGGTCGGGAGCGAGCGGGGCGGGTTGCGCAAATGCGGCGCTCGCCGTCCCAAGCAGGAGCGCGGCGATGGACAGGTGCGCGATCTTCACCGGAACTCCTATCGGTAGGTGCCCAGCCGCACCTTCAGGAGCACGGGCCGGGTGAAGTTCAAGCCATAATCGGTCTGGTCGCCGTTCCACCGACGCTCCATCATCCAGCGACCGTCCTGATACGTGCCCTCCTCGACGTCCAGGATCTGCATATTCTCGCTGGCCGCGGGGTGGTCGAGACCGAACAGGATGCGGACGTCGGACCCG
>NZ_JAFAVR010000093.1 GCF_019242355.1 Sphingomonas sp.
GATTCGATGTTCAGGCTCATGAATAGCACGACGCAGCCGAGGATCGACAGCGGCGCGACGACGAACAGCGCCGGCGTCCGGAACGGACGAGCGCGACCCGGGTCCGTGCGGCGCAGAATCATCACTCCAAGCGATACCGCCGCGAAGGCGAACAATGTCCCCGCGTTCGAATAATCGGCAAGCGTTCCCACCGGCAGGAAAGCGGCCGCGATTGCGACCACGACGCCGGTGAGGATGGTGACGACATAGGGCGTCCGGAACTTCGGGTGGACGGTCGATAGCTTTTCCGGAAGGAGGCCGTCGCGGGCCATGACGAAGAAGATGCGGGTCTGGCCGTACATCATCAGCAGGACGACCGACGGCAGCGCGATGGTCGCGGCAAGGCCGACGAGCGTGCCGAAGATCGGGCTCGACACCTCGCGCATGACATAGGCGAGGGCTTCCTTCGAGCAGACGAGCGGAGCATGCGCGGCGCTGCAGGCGGCACTTGCATATAGCTCCGGCGAGCCTTCCTTGAGGGCATTGCCGCTGGCGTCGAAGAGAGGCTGCGCGCCATAGGCGCCGATCGCGCCACCGGCGACGAGCAGGTAGAAGATGGTGCAGATCGCCAGCGACCCGATCAGGCCGATGGGAACGTTGCGCTGCGGGTTCTTGGTCTCCTCGGCGGCCGTCGAGACCGCATCAAAGCCGACATAGGCAAAGAAGATCGAGGCCGCGGCGCCAAGAACTCCGACGCCTGCGGAGCTGAATGGGCTTCCCCAGCCGCGCGGCGTGAAGGGATGGAAGTTCTGCGTGTGGCCGCTGATCATCGGCACGGTGACGAGGACGAACAACGTGAGCGCAGCGACCTTGATGCAGACGAGAACGGCGTTGAACGTCGCGCTTTCCTTGGTGCCGATCACGAGAAGAGTCGTGACAAGCGCAGTGATCAGGACTGCGGGAAGGTTGACCACGCCGCCGACCTCGCCGCCTTGCAGGAATCCCCATTCGATCTTGGGTCCGACCGTCAATGCGTGCGGCAGGTGGATGCCTATGGTGTCGAGCACCGGAACGACGTGCCCGGACCAGCCGACTGCAACGGCACTGGCGCCCAGCGCATATTCGAGGATCAGCGCCCAGCCGACCAGCCACGCCATGATCTCGCCCATGACCGCATAGGAATAAGTATAGGCGGAGCCCGCGACCGGAACCATCGAGGCAAGCTCGGAATAGCAGAGCGCGGCAAGGGCGCAGACGATTCAGGCGATGATGAAGCTCACCATCATGCCCGGCCCCGCCTTCTGGGCAGCAGTGGCGGTCAGCACGAAGATGCCGGTGCCAATGACGGCGCCGATGCCGAGCAGCGTCAGCTGGAACGCGCCGAGGGAGCGCTTGAGCGACTTCTTCTCAGCGGTTGCAAGGATCGCGTCGAGCGACTTGATGCGCCCCCGGCCGCCCTCGCGCTGTGCTACTGTGGCCATTCTACTCCCCTATGTCCGTTCGTGCGTGACCGTAACGGCTCCAAGCGGGAGGGCAATCCCCCTTAGCGGGCGAGCATCGGGCCGAGCGGTCGCCCGGCGAAGATATGGACGTGGAGGTGCGGCACCTCCTGGCCTGAATCGCCGCCGACATTGGCGAGGAGCCGGTACCCGGGCTCGACCAGCCCCGCCTCGCGCGCGATCTTCCCCGTCGCCCGGACGAACGCCGAGATTTCGGCCTCGGAGCCGCGCTCGGAGAAATCATCCCAGGAGACGTAGGCTCCCTTTGGGATCACGAGGATGTGCGTGGGGCTCAGCGGGTTGATGTCGTTGAAGGCGAGCACGTGGTCGTCCTCGTACACTCGCTTGGCCGGGATCTCGCCGCGCAGGATCTTCGCGAAAACGTTGCCGTCGTCATACGGTTGGGTGACATCGATTGGCATTCGGGCACACTCCGCTTGACCGGTCGGCCCCGCCCGCTACCACAAAGCCATGGCCGAAGAGACCCCGGAAAGCCTGATCCCCTATGACGAGATCGTGCAGGATGCCCTGCGCGCGGTCGTCGGCCGGGTGCTTGGCGAGGTCGAGCGCTCGGGCGGCCTCCCGGGCGAGCATCACTTCTACATTACCTTCAGCACTCGCGCGCCTGGGGTCTCGATCCCGAAGCATCTCGCCGAGCGCTTCCCGGACCAGATGACGATCGTCATCCAGCACCGCTTCTGGGACCTCAAGGTGGAAAAGGACGCGTTCAGCGTCGGCTTGTCCTTCGGCGGCGTCGGCTCAACCCTTCGCGTGCCGTTTGCCGCGGTGACCCAGTTCGACGACCCGGCGGTCGAGTTCCGGCTGACCTTCCAGGCCAATGCCGCGGACGAGGTCGCAGAGGAGCATGAGGTCGCCGAGAATGACGCTCCGTCATCCGAGACGTCCCCAGGCCAGGCCGACGACGGTTCGAACGTCGTCAGCGTCGACTTCACGCGAAAGAAATAGGACCAGAGCTCCCCCGGAGCAGTCTCTCTCCTAATGCCTGTCCCGCTCCGACCGCGTCGATTCGTTGACGCTTCGGTCGTGGCCGCTCTTGTCGCTGAAGAAGGCAACCGCAAACAAGCCGCAGCCGAGCAATACCGAAAGGAACACGCCTGCGGTCACGGCAATGACCGTGCTCGTGTCCAGGGTGCTGAATTTGTATAGATAGGCCAGCGCGCCCGCGACCATCAGCACTGCGACCGCGACGATCCAGGCGAGGATGCGCTTGAATTCAGCGATTGCCCGTTCGCGTTCCGAAGCCATGCCGGTCCCAACTCCGCAGATTCGGACGCGTCCTTAGCGCATTTCCACCCTATTCCCCCAAGTAAACGGGGGATTCACCATAGCTGAAAGGAGGTTAGTGGGAATTAACCACCAAAGTCCGGCCCGCAGATGAATTGTCGGGAAGGACGTTATGAGCACGATCTATGTGGGCCCCAGCTCGAGCGGAAACGCCTCCGGCTCAAGCGCGACGAACGCGCTTTCAATCAACAGCCTCGACAAGGCGGTTCAACTCGCTGGCCCCGGCGGCACCGTCGTTCTGCTGTCCGATCATGGCGCCTATAGCGTCACCAGTTCCATCAATCTTTCCCACGGCGGTGTTGCCGGCGCGTCGGTGACGATCGTCGGCGAGGACAGCGCCGGCCATGCCTCGAACGTGGTCATCAACGGCAATCGTCCCGAAACCTACACTGCCGGCATGGCGTCGGGGAGCCCGGTCTTCCGAATGATTGCTGGTGCTAACGACCTCAATTTCCAGCACATCACGTTCAACAATGTGGGGTCGGCCTTCCTCGCCGCTGCCGATGTCCACGACATCTCGATCAGCAACATGACCGCGAACAACGTCCAGTATTTCTTCAGCGACTATGCGTCGGTCAGCGGAACGACCGCGACGGTCAGCAACCTCGCAATTGCCAATGTGGACGTCCACGGCTTCTCGAAGGGCGTGATCCGGCTGCAGTACGACAGCCACGACGTCGCGATCACGAACGTCTATGGCGACAGCCAGCATGAGGACGGCGACGGCATCGCCATGGGAATCCACCTCGACGGCACCGCCCACAACATCAGCATCACCGGATCGACGATGGAAAATGCGGTCGCGAGCTCTAGCACCTACTGGAACGGCGACGGCTTCACGACCGAGAACGGCAACTACAACATCACCTTCACCGGCGACGTGTCACGCGGCAACGCCGACGGCGGCTTCGACCTCAAGTCGACGGCGACGACCCTCACCGATTGCACCGCCGACGGCAACGGGCGCAACTTCCGCCTGTGGTCGGACGTCACACTCACCAATTGCACCGGGTTCGATCCCCACAAGCAGGGCGGCACGACCGGCGGCCAGGAGCAGATCCAGGTGCTTCGCGGCTCCGTTGTCACCGTGAACGGGGGCGCCTTCTCCGATTCCGGCTCTGGTTCGAAGGTCGTGCTGTTCGACGCCGGGGGCTCCATCACCTTCATTGGGACCGAGATCGTCCATGCGACCTCCGGGACGCTAAACGGCGGCAGCGGCTCGTTCGTCATCGATCCCACCCACGTCCTGAGCGTCGACGCGACCGGCGTCTTCTCGATCGACGGCGCGTCCTTGCTGCCGCAATCGACCACGCCCACCCCGCCGCCACCGCCACCGCCACCGCCACCGCCACCGCCTTCAACGCCGACGGTCGTTGCGCCGACCGATCTCTCGCTGTCGGCCAGCACGGTTGCGGAAAATTCCGCCAATGGGACGTCGGTTGGCTTCGCTTCCACCGACGGCGCGGCAACCGGCGTCACCTACAGCCTGACCGGCAATGCCGGCGGCGCCTTCGCGATCAATGCCCAAACGGGCGAGATCACCGTCGCCAACGGAAGCCTTCTGAATTTCGAGAGCAGCTCAAGCCTCGCCGTAACTGTCCAGGCGGCGGACAGCGCCGGCTCCTACCGGGAAAGCTTCACGATCGCGGTCAAGGACGTCAACGAAGCCCCGACGGGCGCGACCTTCAGCGGCGGCACGATCCCGGCAAACTCCGCTGCCGGCGCGCCCGTCGGCACCGTCCACGGCACGGACCCCGACGCCGGCGACACCTTGACCTACTCGCTGTCGGACAATGCCGGCGGGCGCTTCGTGATCGATGGCCACACGGGTGCCGTGACCGTCGCGTCCGGCGCGGTATTCAATTATGCGACCCAATCGCAGTGGGCGATCAAGGCGGTTGTCACGGACTCGCACGGCCTGACCTCCACGGCGCCGTTCACCGTCAACCTGACCGATGTCGTCGCGACAAAGCCGGGCAACGGTGGCGGCAATGGCGCGGGCAAGGGCCACAAGGCCGTCAGCTATTCCGGCGGAATCGGCACCTCGGTGGTCACCAATCCGGGCCTTCACTCGTCTGGGGCGACCGACACGATCGCTACCACCCCTGCGAAGGGACAGGCCGAAAGCACCGGCACGACCCTCCATGTCTTCGATGCGCCGGGACTCGGCAGCAGCCTGGCTCATGCCGGGGCCTTTGCCAGCGACCTGCACAGCGGGGGCTTCGCGCACGCGGGGCTCGACCACATGCCGGCCGCTCCGCTGACCCTGTTCGACCATGCCGATCACCTGCATTTTGCAGGTTTGGCCCCGCACGGCGGCGATTTCCTGTTCTGATATCGGCGGCGATGTCGCCGGGTTAGAACAGCCCCATGAGCGCCTTGCTCGCGTAGAGGGGAAAGCCCTCCAGCGCGAACTTGGTGAGCAGGATCGCGAAGGTCGCCGCCGTTCCATTCAGCAGCAACAGGGGAATGCCGACCCGCGCTCGGGATGCGCTCTGCGCGAAGAACTGGGCCCAGAAGGCGGCCACCCAGAACCAGCTGATATGGAACCGCGTCTCGACCCAAGGGAAAGCGAAACGGGATAGCGCACCGCCGATCGCGAATGCGACGGGCATGAAGCGGATGACCCTGCCGGCCCGGCTCGTCGAAACGGTCGCGCTCATTCGGAACGCTCCTAAGCGCTGTCAATGAACGCCCATTGAACTGCGGCTGTCGGAACTGCGAAGAGGACGGGCGCCCGCCCCGCCTTGCGTCAGCCGACCGACACGCTCGCGCTGCGGATGGTGCCGTTGTACCAGTCGTTCGTGGAATCGAGGACTGTCGAGGTCCGTGATCCAATCAGCAACTGGGCCGTGTTGGAGACATTGCCCAGACTCACATATTTCTTGCGCGCCTTCAGCGAGTCCACGGTCAGCAAGATGCTGCCCGGGCCTTTGGAGCAGGTAATCGTGTGCAAATTACCGTCGGCGACGTTGGTCGTGCCTGTGATGCTTCCCGACTTGCCCGTATTGTCCTTGACCACGCAGAGCGCCTTGCCGATGCCGCTGCTGTATTCGACCTCGACCTTGAATTCGCCGCCCGTCGTGTTGCTCAGCCCCTTGCGCATGACGTCGTAATCCTTGCCGACCGCCGGGACGACATCGGTCTGGACCTGCACGGTGTAGGAGAAGTTGCTGGTGCCGGGGTTCAGCGTCGGTGAGTCCGGCACGACCACGTTGGACGTCGCTCCGTCGAAGACGAAGCCCCCGCCCGAGGTCACGACATTGGTCATCGTGCCATTGTTGCCGTTGCCCGAGCTGTCGTTCATCGTCGTTCCGAAGGTCTCGTCCATGTTCCACTGGGCGACTGCGATCGATGAACCGGCGGCGGAGCCGGCCGTGAGATTCGCGGCCGCGAGCAGGCCGATTGCGCTCAATGCACGTGAATAGCTGAACATGGCTCGCTCCTGCCGGCGATGAATGCCGGCAGTTCCTATACGCTTTGCGTTAAATCGCTTCATTAATTCGCGGAAAGCGGCGGTCCTGGACGTCCCGGAAAGCGACACTTCAGAGGATGAAGTCGCCGCTCGACAGGTGCAGGTCGCCGTCCAACGTGATCGAGAAGTCCGCGTGCCCGTCCCCGTTCACGTCCGCGCTCAAGACCGTGTGCGTGGCATCGGGATGAGTCACGTGAAGCTCTCCCGCGTGCTTCGAGAAGGCCGCCTCATCGATGAAGGTGAAAGCCTGATTGCCGCTGACCTTCACATCGGCATCGATTGCATGGAGGTCGATCTTGTCGGTGCCGGGCGTGAAATCGGTGATCGTGTCGTGGGCGGACGGCGTCGAGTCCGAGACCGCGGTGTAGACGAAACTGTCCGATCCGCCGTTTCCGGCCAGGAAGTCCGCGGCCGCCCCGCCAGTGATCACGTCGTTGCCCGCTGCGCCGCTGAGGTGATCCGCGCCGTCGGCTCCGTTCAGGTGATCGGCGCCCGAACCGCCAACCAGCGTGTCGTTGCCGGCGTTGCCGTTCAGCGTCCAGCTCGAAGTGTCGGAGGCATGGTAAGTGTCGCTCGCCGAGGTTCCATTCCAGATCTTGCCCAGGCTGGCGGTGGCGCTGGAGATCGCCTTCCCGAGATATTGCTCGCCGGTCGTCGAATAGCTTCCAGTGGCAGCCACGGCCTTGACCAGCGACATGTCGAGCCCGGTCGTGTGAGGCGCACCGTCTTCCAGGTCGCCGTTCGCTGCATGGACGATCGTCACTCCGCTGAGATGCAGCGAGCCGCCCTCGTTGGAAACTGCGTGGGTATCCGACCCTGAATCGACGAAAGCGCCGCCCTTGACGGTGACGTTCGAGGCATCCGCCGAGACCCAGAGATTGCACTGCGACCCCATCGAGTTGCTGATCCTCTTGTGCGGATCGACACCGTCGCAGTTCGTCAGCGTGATGTTGGTGCCCCAGATTCGGAAGTTGCGCTTGTTATCTTCAGCGTAGCAGCCGGTCAGGGTGGCGTTGGACGACTTGATGTCGAAGCCGGAGTCGCCGTTGCCAGTCGACGTGCAGTTGGTGAAATGGATGTCGTAGGTGCTGCTTTCGGCAACGAAGCCGTCGCCATTGACATAGGCGCCCGTCACCCCAACGCCGATCGTGTTCTTCATCGAGCTGTTCTCGACGAGGACGTTGTGGACAGTGTCCTGAAGGGCGATCCCCATCTCGAAATTGTCGCCGTCCTGGTACTGTCCATCGCCATGGACATTGTCGAGCGTGATCCCTGACGCGTTGCCGTTCAGGAGCACCACCGACTTCGAGAAGCCGTTGACGGTGATGTCGTGCATTGCGAAGCCCGTGACATTCGCGGTGGTCGCGCCGCCTCCCGGATAATTTCCGGTGAAATAGCGAACATTATTCGCCGACATGTGCGCCAGCGTGACGTTCTTGAGGTCGCCTCCCAGGTTCACGGCCATGCCGACATTGTTGAAGTGCATGTGCTCGAAATCGAGGTTGTTGGCCCCGTTGTAGAGCTTGAATATGGTGTTGCCGTCGGCTTTCCCGGCGCTCCAGCTGGCGGCGCGAGTGCCGTTGATGGTGATGTCCGCCGCCGCGCCGCTGCTGGTCACGCCCTGGATCAGGACCGGCGAGCCAGTGGCTCCGCCGTGGCTGATCATGATGCTCCCGCTGATGTCGTAGGACCCCTTGTCCGCGAGCATGTTCACGGTGCCGCCGGCGCCGGCCTTCTGGACCATGGCGTCGAGCGCAGAGACCGGAGCCGCGTTTGCCGCGGACGAGCCGGATTTATTGCCAGCCCCGGTGGGGCTCACATACATTGTGTTCGCCATGTACTTCCTCGTAGTGCGCAGAAGTTCGCGGCCAGAATGACAGACGTCATCTGACGGACTTCAGGTCACGGATTGAATCCCCCCGGGATGGACTTCCCGGACTTCAAGTAATGTTTGCCTTGTCTTCGCCCGCTTCGAATGAGGGAAACATTGCGTTCGAACGAATTGCTGTCGAGATTTAAGTTTCGTTCACAGGCCTTGCCCTGCGTTATCGGCGCCCGGCATCGACGGATGACGCAAAAAATGCGACAACTTGAAACGACGATGTCG
>NZ_JAFAVR010000110.1 GCF_019242355.1 Sphingomonas sp.
AGCCCGCGGTCGGCGCCTGCACGTGCGCATCGGGCAGCCAGGTGTGGACCGGCCACATCGGCATCTTGACCGCGAAGCTGGCGAAGAAGGCCAGGAACAACCATTGCTGCGCGCCGACGGGGAAATTGTATGCCATCAGCGCTGGGATGGACGTCGTGTGCGCGGTCAACGCCATGTAGAGCATGGCGATCAGCATCAGCACCGAGCCGAACAGGGTGTAGAGGAAGAATTTGTAGCTGGCCTTGATCCGCTCGGCGCCGCCCCAGATGCCGATGATCAGGTACATCGGGATGAGGCCGCCCTCGAAGAAGATGTAGAACAGGAACAGGTCCTGGGCGGCGAAGACTCCGAGCATCAGCGCTTCCATGAGCAGGAAGGAGGCCATGTATTCCGGCACCCGGCGGGTGATCGCGCGCCAGCTCGCGCCGATGCAGATCGGCATCAGGAACACGCTGAGCATGATCAGCACCATGGCGATGCCATCGATGCCGAGGGACCAGCCGACCCCGCCGCCCAGCGGCACGCGCTCGACGAACTGCCATTGAGCGCCGTTGGGGTCATATGCGGCCCAGAGGTAGATGCCGAGCACGAGGTCGATCAGGGTCGCGATCAGCGCCGTCCAGCGCGCGCCGTTCGCATTGAGCAACAGAGCGATCATGCCCGCGATCAGCGGCACGGCAATGAGGACGGTCAGCACAGGCAGTCCGCTCATCGGGCCCACCAGATCGCCCAGCTCGCGGCGCCGATCAGGCCGAGCAACATCACCAGCGCATAGGAATAAAGATAGCCCGACTGCACCCGGGCAACCACCTTGTTGCCGGCCGCCACAGCGACTGCGGCGCCATGCGGGCCGAAGCGGTCGATCGTCCGTTCGTCACCCCGGTGCCAGAACAGGCGGCCGAGCCACAGCGCCGGGCGGACGAAGATCCGGTCGTAGATCTCGTCGAAATACCACTTGTTAAGCACGAAGCGGTGCACCGCCGGGAAGGTCCGGACGAACGCACCCGCCGCCTTCGGGTCGCGGACGTAGTTGTTCCAGGCGATCCACAGGCCGAGCAGCATGGCGATCGTCGGGGTCAGCTTGATCCAGATCGGGCTGTCCTCGGCCGCAGTTGCAAGCTGCTTGCTGAAGGCGATCGCGCCGCGCCAGAAATCAGGCGCGCGCTCGGTGTTGATGAAGACTCCGTGGAACAGCTGGCCCGCAAGCACGGCCCCAACCGCGAGCAGGCCGATCGGGATCAACATGGTGAGCGGGCTTTCGTGCGGATGATAACCGGCAGTGCCTTCGGGGGGCATGCCCGTGTCGTGCGAGCTGTCGGCATGTTCCGCGTCCGGATGATCGTGATGATCGCCGTGGACGGCGTGCTGGATATGCTCCGACGCCTCCCAGCGCGGCTTGCCGAAGAAGGTCAGGAAGATCAGCCGCCAGCTGTAGAAGCTGGTTAAAAGCGCGGCGATGGCGCCCAGCCAGAAGGCGATCGTGCCGGAAACGGAGCCTGACGCCCAGGCACTCTCGAGGATCGCGTCCTTGGACCAGAAGCCGGCGAAACCGATACCGCCCCCGACGTCGAGCCCGACGCCGGTGATCGCCAGCGTACCCGCGATCATCACCCAGAAGGTGAACGGGATCTGCTTCCTGAGCGCGCCATAGTAACGCATGTCCTGTTCGTGGTGCATGGCGTGGATGACGCTGCCGGCGCCGAGGAACAGCAGCGCCTTGAAGAAGGCATGGGTGAACAGGTGGAACATCGCCGCGCCGTATGCGCCAACGCCGGCGGCGAAGAACATGTAGCCGAGCTGTGAGCAGGTCGAATAAGCGATCACGCGCTTGATGTCGTTCTGCGACGTGCCGATCGTCGCTGCGAAGAAGCAGGTGATGGCTCCGACCCAGGTAACGACGTGCATCGCCGTCGCACTGGTGTTGAACATCGGCGAGAGGCGGCAGACCATGAACACGCCCGCAGTGACCATGGTCGCGGCGTGGATTAGGGCGCTGACGGGGGTCGGGCCCTCCATCGCGTCCGGAAGCCAGGTGTGGAGGCCGATCTGCGCCGACTTGCCCATCGCTCCGACGAACAGCAGCAGGCAGAGCAAGGTCATGGTGTCGACCCGCATGCCCGCAAAGCCGATGGTCGACCCGGCCATGTGCGGCGCGGCGGCGAGGATCGCCGGGATGGAGACGGTGCCGAACACCAGGAAGGTGCCGAAGATGCCGAGCGAAAAGCCGAAATCGCCGACGCGGTTGACCACGAAGGCCTTGAGCGCGGCGGCGTTGGCGGACGGCTTGTAGTACCAGAAGCCGATCAGCAGGTAGGAGGCGAGGCCCACCCCTTCCCAGCCAAAGAACATCTGCACCAGGCTGTCGGCCGTCACCAGCATGAGCATCGCGAAGCTGAATAGCGACAGATAGGCGAAGAAGCGCGGCTGGCTCGGATCCTCCTCCATATAGCCCCAGCTGTAAAGGTGGACGAGGCTGGAGACGCTAGTGACCACGACCAGCATGACCGCGGTCAGGCTGTCGACGCGCAACGCCCAGTCGACCTGCAGGTCGCCCGAGCGAATCCAGTCAAGCACCGGCACGACCACGGGTTGAGCGTTGCCGGCGATGTAGGAGAGGAAGATCGGCCAGCTGAGGATCGCGCCGACGAACAGAGCGCCGGTCGTCACGACCTTGGCCGCAGCCTTTCCGATCCAACGGCCGCCAAGCCCGGCGACGATCGCGGCGATGAGCGGCAGGAAGACAATGAGAAGAATCGGATGCATCAGCCGCGCATCCTCGTCGCCGCATCGACGGCGATGGAACCGGCGCGCCGGAAGAAGATGACGAGGATCGCGAGGCCGATCGCGGCCTCGGCGGCGGCGACGGTCAGGACGAACATCGCCAGCACCTGGCCGGTGAGATCACCGAGGTAAGCCGAAAACGCCACCAGGTTGATGTTCACCGCGAGCAGGATGAGCTCGATCGCCATCAACATAAGGATCACATTGCGGCGGTTGAGGAAGATGCCGAGCACGCCGATCGTGAACAGGATCGCGGCGACGGTCAGATAGTGCGCAAGACCGATCATATCTGCATGCCCTCGCCGACGCCCGGGTTGATGACCTTGACCGCGTCCTCGGGCCGGCGCGCGACCTGTCTGGAGATTCGCTGCCCGCGAGTGTCCCGGCGCTGGCGATGAGTGAGGACGATCGCGCCGATCATCGCCACCAGCAGGATCAGGCCCGCGATCTCGAACGCGAACAGGTAGCGGCTGTAGAGCAGCGCACCGAGCGCGACGATGTTGGGCTGCGCCGTTGCCGCAATGTGCGCCCCGCTCAGCGTCGGTCCAGCCGACCAGGCGCTGACCGCAATCACGATCTCGGCAAGCAGAACGAGCGCAATGATGATCCCGAACGGCAGGTTGCGGGTGAAGCCGGACCGCAACTGCGCGAAATCGATGTCCAGCATCATGACGACGAACAGGAACAGGACCGCGACCGCACCGACATAGACGATGACCAAAAGCATCGCGATGAATTCGGCGCCTAGCAGCAGCATCAGTCCCGCAGCGTTGAAGAAGGCGAGGATCAGCCACAGCACGCTGTGAACGGGATTGCGCGCGAAGATCACCGCAATCGCCGGAGCGATGGTGAGCGTCGCGAATAGGTAAAAGGCGATGGCTGCGATCAACAAATCCTCCCCGGCACGGGGAGGTGGCAGCACGCAGTGCTGACGGAGGGGGCCCCCTCCACCACCGAGCTTTGCTCGGTGGTCCCCCTCCCCGTTCCGGGGAGGATTTTCCGGCTCTGAATCAGCATGCGGGCCGCCTAACGATACGGCGCATCGGCGGCAAGGTTCGCGGCGATCGCCGCTTCCCACCTGTCGCCGTTGGCGAGCAATTTCGCCTTGTCGTACAATAGCTCCTCGCGCGTTTCTGTCGCGAATTCGAGGTTCGGTCCCTCAACGATGGCGTCCACCGGGCAGGCCTCCTGGCACAGGCCGCAATATATGCACTTCACCATGTCGATGTCGTAACGCGTGGTGCGGCGGCTTCCGTCCTCGCGTGGCTCGGCCTCGATGGTGATGGCCAGCGCCGGACAGATCGCCTCGCACAGCTTGCACGCGATGCAGCGCTCCTCCCCGTTCGGATAGCGGCGAAGCGCATGCTCACCGCGGAAGCGCGGGCTCTGCGGCGCCTTTTCGTACGGATAATTGATCGTCGCCTTGGGCTTGAAGAAATACTTCAAGGTCAGCGCATGGGCGCCGAGGAATTCCCATAGCGTGAAGGATTTGAGCCAGGTCTTCATCGCGGATTTCCTGCACAGACCGGCCCCGCAACGGCCGATGCCTGGTGCGAATAAGTAAGATTATCGCAGCCGTAGCGGGTCAGCATCAGCCAGCCGGATACCAGAAACACGAACACCAGGCTCAGCGGCAGGAAGATCTTCCAGCCGAGGCGCATCACCTGGTCGTAGCGATATCGCGGGACCGTGGCCTTCACCCAGCCGAACATGAAGAAGAAGAGGCACATTTTGGCGAGCAGCCAGATGATGCCGGGTACCACATAGAGAGGCGCCCAGTTCACCGGCGGCAGCCAGCCTCCCCAGAACAGAATCGCATTGAGCGCGCACATCAGGATCGTGTTGGCGTATTCACCGAGCCAGAAGAGCGCGAAGCTCATCGACGAATATTCGGTCTGGTGCCCGGCAACGAGCTCGCTCTCCGCCTCAACCAGATCGAACGGCGTTCGGAAAGTCTCGGCCATCGAGCTGATGAAGAACACCACCCACATCGGGAACAGCAGCAGGTTGAAGCCGAACCCGTTGAAGATGCCAAGCCCGAAGCCGACTTGCTGGGTGACGATGCCGCTGAGGTTGAAGGTGCCGGCGTAGAGAACGACGGTAATGAGGACGAAGCCGATCGATACCTCGTAGCTGACCATCTGCGCGGCGGCGCGCAGCGCCGAGAAGAATGGATATTTGGAGTTGGACGCCCAGCCGGCGACGATCACGCCGTACACACCGAGCGAGCTTGCCGCGAGGACGTAGAGAAGCCCGACATTGACGTTGGCCAGCACCACGCCCGGCGCGAACGGCACCACCGCCCAGACGATCAGTGCGACCGTGAAGGTCACGATCGGCGCGATCAGGAACAGTCCCTTGTTGGCGCTGGTCGGGATGATGGTCTCCTTGAGGAAGACCTTCAGCCCGTCGGCGAAGCTTTGCAGCAGGCCCCAGGGGCCAACCACGTTCGGGCCGCGGCGGAGCGCCATCGCCGCCCAGATCTTCCGCTCGGCATAGATGACCATCGCCACCGCCAGCATCAGCGGCAGCGCAATGACCAGGATGCCGATGATCGTCGCCAGGAACCAGGCCCAGCCGTAGATCATGCCGTGATGGACGAAGAAGTCGGTCACTCGGCCGCCTCCTCGAAGGCGGCGCCCTGGACGAGCTCTTCCGAGCAGCGGTTCATGGTCGGGCTGGCCCGGCAGATGGCATTGGTCAGGAAGAAGTCCTTGATGGCGTAGCCGACCGGCCCTTCCGCCTTGGCGGCGAGCCTGGGCG
>NZ_JAFAVR010000021.1 GCF_019242355.1 Sphingomonas sp.
TCGACGCCAGGAACTCAGCCGCCGACCACCCCGATATCGCCCGTCGGCTAGTGCGCGGCCTTAGCCGAGCTTCGCCCGAAGCCGTTCGTTGACGACCTGAGGGTTGGCCTTTCCGGCCATCGCCTTCATCGTCTGACCGACAAAGAAGCCGAAGAGTTGCTGCTTGCCGCCCTTATAGTCGGCGACCTTGTCGGCGTTGGCGGCGAGGATCCTGTCGATCTCGGCATCGATGGCGCCGGTGTCGCTGGTCTGCTTGAGGCCCTTCGCATCGACAATGGCTTCGGGATCCTCGCCGAAGTGACCGCTCTGCTCGTCGAGCATGATTTCTGAAACCTGTTTGGCCAGCGTCTTGGAAATCGTGCCATTCGCGACAAGTCCCAGAAGGCTTACCGCCTGCCGAACGGAGATTGGGCTTTCTTCAATCTTGCGGCCACTCCGGTTGAGCATTCCAAACAGCTCAGAGACTACCCAGTTCGCAGCTTCCGACGCCAGGTCCCGCCGCTGCAGACCGTCGAGAAGATTATCGAAATACTGCGCAGTCTCGACCTCGGCGGTGAGAACGCTGGCGTTGTAAGGGGTTATGCCCAGCGCTTCATAGCGCTTGCGCTTGGCGTCGGGCAGCTCGGGCAGGCTGGAGCGGCATTCGTCGAGGAACGCCTGGTCCAGCTCCAGCGGCAGCAGGTCCGGGTCGGGGAAGTAGCGATAGTCGTGCGCATCTTCCTTGGACCGCAGCGAGCGCGTCTCGTCGCGGTCGGGGTCGTAGAGGCGCGTTTCCTGGACGACCGTGCCGCCCTCTTCGATCAGCTCGACCTGCCGGCGGGCCTCATGCTCGATCACGGCCATGACGAAGCGGACGGAATTGACGTTCTTGGTCTCGGTGCGAGTGCCGAATTCGGCGCCGGGCTTGCGCACGCTCACGTTGACGTCGGCCCTCATGGAGCCCTCTTCCATATTGCCGTCGCAAGAGCCGACGTACCGCAGGATCGCCCGCAACTTGCGGAGATAAGCGCCTGCTTCCGCTGGCGAACGCATGTCCGGGCGCGAGACGATCTCCATCAGCGCGACGCCGCAGCGGTTCAAGTCGACATAGCTCATCGTCGGGTGCTGATCGTGCATCAGCTTGCCCGCGTCCTGCTCGACATGGATGCGCTCGATGCCGATGCGCTTTGCGGTGCTCTCGTCCTTGTCGTCGAGCAGCACCTCGACCTCGCCCTCGCCGACGAGCGGGTGGTACAGCTGGCTGATCTGATAGCCCTGCGGCAGGTCGGCGTAGAAGTAATTCTTGCGGTCGAAGCGGCTCCAGGCATTGATCTTTGCATCCAGTGCCATGCCCGTGCGCACCGCCTGCCGGATGCACTCCCGGTTCGGCACCGGCAGCATCCCCGGCATCGCCGCGTCGACCAGGCTCACCTGCGTATTGGGCTCCGCCCCGAACGCGGTGGCGGCGCCGGAGAACAGCTTCGATGCGGTGGCCGTGATCTGCGCGTGGACCTCGAGGCCGACCACGACCTCCCAATCGCCCGTGTCGCCCTTGATGCGGAAAGGTGCGCCTGCGTCAGCCATTACCACCACCTCTCCGGCCGGGCAGTGAAGCCGGCGCGCTCCTCAATTGCGAGACCGGCGTTCAGCACGCCCTGCTCGTCGAGCTCGTTGCCGATCAGGTGCAGTCCGAGCGGCAGCCCCTGCCCGTCTAGGCCGCCCGGGACGCTCATTGCGGGAAGACCGGCGAGGCTGGCTGGAACGGCGAACACGTCGTTCAAATACATCGCCAACGGGTCCGTCGTCTCGCCGATGCCGAAGGCGGCGCTGGGCGCGGTGGGGGTCAGGATGATGTCGCACCGCTCGAAGGCCTTGCGGAAGTCCTGCTTGATGAGCGCGCGGACCTTCTGCGCCTTCGTGAAATAGGCATCGTAGAAGCCTGCGCTGAGCACGTAGGTGCCGATCATGATGCGGCGCTTGACCTCGGCGCCGAAGCCCTCGGCCCGCGTCGCGGCGTACATGGCGTCGAGGTTGCCGCCTTCCGGGACCTCGCGCAGGCCGTAGCGGACCCCGTCATAGCGGGCGAGGTTGGACGAGGCCTCGGCGGGCGCAATGATGTAATAGGTCGGAAGCGCGTACTTGGTGTGCGGCAGACTGATTTCGACCGGCGTCGCGCCGGCATCCTTCAGCCATTCGATGCCCTGCTCCCAATGAGCGTCGATCTCGCCCGGCACGCCGTCGATCCGATATTCCTTGGGAATCCCGACGCGCTTGCCCCGCAGATCACTCGACAATCCGGCTTCCCACTTGGGCACGGGGGCGGCGAGCGACGTCGGGTCCTTCGGATCGAACCCGGCCATCGCTTCCAGCAGGATCGCGCAGTCGCGGACGGACTTGGCCATCGGCCCGGCCTGGTCGAGCGAGCTTGCGAAGGAGACAATCCCCCAGCGCGAGCAGCGGCCGTAAGTCGGCTTGATGCCGCTGATGCCGACGAACGATGCGGGCTGGCGGATCGAGCCGCCGGTGTCGGTGCCCGTGACGCCGGGCGCGATGCTTGCCGCGACCGCCGCCGCCGAGCCGCCCGACGAGCCGCCGGGGGTCAGCCCGACATTGCTTCCCTGCCGCCGCCACGGGCTGATCACCGGGCCGTAAGTGCTGGTCTCGTTCGACGAGCCCATCGCAAACTCGTCCATGTTAAGCTTGCCGAGCATACCCGCGCCGGCCTTGCGGAGGTTGGCGGTGACTGTGCTCTCATACGGCGGCTTGAAATCCTTGAGGATCTTGCTGCCAGCGGTCGTATTCACGCCCTTCGTCGCGAACAAATCCTTGATGCCGAGCGGAATGCCTGCAAGGCTCGCGAGCTCACCCGACCCGCGCGCTTTGTCCGCGGCGTCGGCAGCGGCGAGCGCATCCTCAGGCGTCTCGACCGTATAGGCGTTGAGCAGCCGCGCGGCCGCGACCGCAGCATTGTACGCCTCAGCGACTTCTCGAGCGCTGAAATGGCCGCCGCGGATGCCGTCGCGCAGTTCGGCGATCGTCTTGCCAGTGATCTCGCTCATTCGATCACCTTCGGCACGGCGAAGAAGCCGTGCTGGGCCTCGGGCGCGTTCGCCAGCACCTCGTCGCGGATGTTGCCGTCGTCCACGACATCGTCCCGCAGACGGAGTTTCTGGTCGATCACCGCCGTCAGCGGCTCGACGCCGTCGGTATCGACCTCGCCGAGCTGCTCGACCCAGCCGAGGATGTTGTTGAGCTCCGGCACCAGCCGGTCGAGCTCATCGTCGCTCATCGCGATGCGCGCCAGCTTGGCGATATGGCGCACCTGTTCAGGGGAAACGGACATTGTGCGGCGCGATAGCGACGGGGTGCCGGAGCAGCAAGCGCTGACCGCCCTTGCCCGCTGCTCGCCCCGCCAATAGGGCGCGCGGCATGTGCGCCCGTCGCTTCCTCATGCTGATCTTCGTGTTTACGTTGCTCGTCGTGGCGGGAGCGTTCGCGATCTTCCAGTTCGGCAACCGGGTGCTGATCGACCGTGCTGTCCCGAAGGGCCACTTCGCAGCGGCCGCAGCGGGCGCCGGCCCGGACTATCGCTTGGCGGCGAATTGGATCGCTCGGCCCGGATTGGCCGACGATCCGTCCGCATGGCGCCCGGACGGGACCCAGCGAGGCGGCGTCGGCAGTGCCGCGATCTTCTACGTCCACCCCACGACCTATCTTTACACCGACCGCTGGAACGCGCCGCTCCAGCCCGGCGGAGACACCGAGTTCCGCACCCGCCTGTTCGCCCAAAGCCAGGCGAGCGCATTCAACGGTAGCGGCGCGATCTGGGCGCCGCGCTATCGCCAGGCGGCGTTCGGTGCCTTCCTGCTGAGCAGCGCCGACGCTCAACGGGCGCTCGATCTTGCCTATGGCGACGTGCTTGCCGCCTTCGATGAGTTCGTGCGCGAGGCCGGCAACCGGCCCATCATCCTCGCCGGCCACAGCCAGGGCGCGCTTCAGCTGATGCGCCTGCTGCGCGAACGGGTCGCCGGCAGGCCGATCGCAAGGCGCGTGGTCGCCGCTTATGTCGTCGGCTGGCCGATCAGCCGCACCGCCGACCTGCCGGCGCTCGGGCTGCCTGCCTGTGCCTCGGCGAACCAGAGTGGGTGCATCCTGTCGTGGCTGACCTTTGGCGAGCCGGCCAATCCCGACCTCGTCCTCAACAGCTACCAGGGTTCGGCGGGGCTCGCCGGCGGCAAGCGGAGGCGCGAGGACCTGCTGTGCGTCAATCCGCTGACCGGAACGCCCGACGCGGCCGCGCCGCCCCAGGCCAACCCAGGGACACTGGTGCCGACGCAGGACCTCAAGTCGGCGACCCTGCAGTCCGGTCTCGTCGGTGGTCGCTGCGACAAGGGCCTTCTCATCGTCGGCGGCGACTTGCCGCCGCTCGGACCATTCGTGCTGCCGGGCAATAATTACCATGTCTACGACTATGCGCTGTTCTGGGGCGCCATCCGCGCGGATGCGGAGCGCCGGCTCGCCGCATGGCACCGCTGATCACCGCCGAAACGGCCGAGTTCGCGCTTGCGCTGCCCAATGGCGGCAAGCTTATCGGCCTCGATGTGGGCACGAAAACGATCGGCCTCGCGATCTGCGATGCCGGCTGGCACTTCGCAGGCCCGGTCGAGACCATGCGCAGAATCAAGTTCACGCAAGACTTGGAGACCCTGCAGCGATTCGTTGGCAAGGAATCAGTTGCCGGCATCGTCGTCGGGCTCCCGCTCAACATGGACGGCAGCGATTCGCCACGCACACAATCGGTCCGCGCCTTTGCCCGCAATCTCGCCCCGCTCGGCCTGCCCAGGCTGCTCTGGGACGAGCGATGGTCGACGCAGGCGGTCGAGCGGGCGATGATCGCAGCCGACGTCAGCCGAGCGAGGCGCGCCGAAAAGGTCGATGCCCTCGCCGCGGCCCATATTCTGCAGGGCGCAATCGACGCACTGGCCAATCTCGGGCCAGTCGAATAGGCGCGGCGCTCGTGGACCTGATCTCCATCGATACTTTGACCGACGAGCAGATCGAAACGATCCTCGACCGCGCGGCGCATTGGTTCGGCGAGAACCGCGCTCACCGCCCGAGTGAGCAGCTCCGCGGCAAGCTCGTCTTCAACCTCTTTTACGAGAACTCGACCCGGACCGCGATGTCGTTCGCGACCGCGACGCACCGACTTGGGGCGGCGGCAATCTCGCTGTCGGTCGAGCACTCGTCGGTGAAGAAGGGCGAGACGCTCGAGGACACGGCGCGGACGCTGAACGCGATGCGGCCCGATGCCCTCGTCATCCGTCACCGGGACAATGGCGCGCCGGCCATGGTCGCCGGGATCGTCGAGGCGCCGGTGATCAACGCCGGTGACGGCACCAACGAGCACCCGACTCAGGCGCTGCTCGATGCCGCGACGATCCAGCAGAGCCTTGGCCGCATCGAGGGCCTCAAGGTCGCGATCTGCGGCGACATCCGCCACAGCCGGGTCGCCCGCTCGAACGCGAAGCTGTTGCCGAGGCTTGGTGCCGACGTCAGGCTCGCCGGACCACCCGAACTATTGCCGGACCACGCCGCGGCGATGACGATCGACGAAGCGATCACTGGCGCCGACGTGGTGATGATGCTGCGCGTCCAGCGCGAACGGCTGGAAACCGACCTTGGCGATGCGCCCGGAGAATATCTCACGCGCTACGGGCTGACCCAGGAGCGGCTAGCAAGCGCTGCGCCGGACTCAGTGGTCATGCACCCAGGACCGATGAACCGCGGAGTGGAGATCGACGGGACGATTGCCGACGATCCGAAGCGGTCGCTGATCGCCCTTCAGGTCGAAATAGGCGTGGCCGTGCGCATGGCTTGCCTGGAGATGTTGGTCGAAAGCGTCCCGGCCTAGCGCATCGCAAACTGCACCGGCGCATCGCCGGCGAAGTTGCGAACGAAGCAGGTGCCACCCGACCGGCGCAGTGAGGCGCACAGGGCATTGGCCTCAGCGAAGCTGCCAAACCCGCGAACCGCGAGCCGATAGACGGGGCCATGCGCGCTGTCGAAGCGGGCGCTGAGCGGCGTGTAGTGGCGAAGCCCGCCAAAGCGATGTGCAGCCGCATTCCAGGCGGCGGCAACCCGCTGCTGATTGCCGAAGGCGCCAAGCTGAACGATCGCACCGGAGCGGCCGCTACGAACTGCGGCGAAGCTCGGCGCTGCGGCTGCGACATGCATCGCGGCGACCTTGCGGACGACAGCACGGACCGGAGCCTTCGGCATGACAGCGGCGAAGGCCGGCGCCGTTTCAGGTAACGTTGCCGGAGCCGGCGGTGGAGCGATCGGAAGCGCGACCTCGTGGATCGAAGCATGGAAAACAGGAACCGGTGTGGGAAGAGGGGCTGCGGCCGCTAGAGGCGCAGCCAGCGCCGCGGGCGCGGCTTGCGCAACCGCCGCCTGAACAGGCCGGGGCGCCGGCAGGCTGACCGTTACGCTGGACGCCGCCGCCGGCGCTGCGACAGGAGCAGCCATGGCAAGGCGCGTGTCGGACTTGACGAGCGCGAGCTGGACCGGCTGGCCTGGATCGCTTGCCGCCGGCTGCACGCCGACAAGCGCAGCGACCTGGTCGGACGGGCGGTGCGGGCTTGCAAGCTGCATCCACTGGTGAATGCGATTGTCGAGCTGGTCGGCGGGCACGTCCTGCGCCGCGATAACCCGGGCGTTGGCCCAGTCGCCGGAGAGCGCGTAAGCCAGCGCCAGGTTTTCTCTGACCCGGGCGTCGGCGCCCGCAGCTCGAGCGGCCGGTTCAAGGGCCGCAATGCCCGCCTCCGGGTGACCGGCAAGTGCAAGCGCGAGGCCGTAATCCGCCGGATCGAGCACGTCCCTGCCCGCCGCGAGGAAATTCTGAGCCTCGGCGGTCTTGCCCTGCGCAATCTCGACGAGGACCAGCTTCAGGATCACGCCCGGCTGGTTCGACTGGACATACAACGCATCCTTATAGGCCGCTTCCGCCGACGCGAACCGGCCGGACGCGAAATAGGCATTGCCGAGCAGCGTGCGGACGGTGGCGTCCTCAGGAGTCTTGCTTGCCGCGCGCTCGGCGAGCGACACTGCGGTCGCATAATCGTTAGCGTCGAGCGCGGCCGCGGCCCGAACCGCAAGGCCGACGTCGCCATTCACCTTGGCCGAACCGGCGGTCTGGACGCCGCTCTGGGGAGCGGCGCAGGCGGCGATCATCGAGGAGAGCGCAACCAGCGAAACGACGGAGCCGAAGCGAACAGGCTTGGACATCAGGATTATCCCTTGCGTTTGGCCTTCTCGGCCATGGCTTCGAGTTCGGGCATGCAATCGAGCAGGCGGTCGAGCGCATCGGTTACCAGCTGCTGGGCCGAGCGGCCATCCACCGCGCAGGCGAGCCTGAGCTTCAAGTGACGGTCGGGATCGAGCCTGAGCGTGAACGCGGCCTTGGCCTTGCCGCCCGGAGCGGCGCGGACGCGCGGCGTGCGGCGCGATACCGGCGCTTGGACGCGAGCCGGAGCTGGCCTGCTTACAGCGACAGGCGCAACATCCTGCTCGGCCGCGGCGTCCTCACCGCTGTCCTCGCCCTCATCGGCCTCGTCGACAGAGAAGCGGTCGGCGATCTCGGCATGTTGCGTGTGGACTGGAGACTGCACCGGCGTGAGGCCGGTCGGATGCAACGCGCGCGGATGCTCGACGACGTCCTCCCCGAACGCGTCATGCTCGCGGTCGCGAGCGACCTCCGCCGGCCTCGGCGGCTCGAAGCCCATGTCATTCCAGCCGAGATCCTCGAGGCCCGCGCCGCCCTGGCCGAAGCCCTGAGGACGCATCGCCGGCCGCGCAGCGCCCTTGCGGGCGAGCAGTCCGGACGAGAGGGATGCGAAAGCTTTCGGTTCGCCAGCCACCTTCAGCGCCCCCTTCACTGGCCAACCACGCGGCGGCCGAAGCCACCGACGGGACGCGGCGCCGCCTGGGCGATCCCGGGCGAAGCACCCGGAGCCGCAAAGACCGTGCGGCGGAAATTCTTCTCGAGCCTGTCGGAGATATAGTCCCAAAGCTCGACGACTTCCTTGGCAGAGCGCCCGTTGGGGTCGATTTCCATGACCGTGCGGCCGTCGATCATCGAGGCGGCGAAATCGGTGCGGTGATGAATCGTGACTGGGGCGACAGTGCCGTGCTGCGACAATGCGACGGCGGCCTCGTAGGTGATCTTGGCCTTGGGCGTCGCCGCATTGACGACGAAGATGAGCGGCTTGCCGGCGCGATCGCAAAGATCGACGGTGGCGCCGACGGCGCGAAGATCGTGCGGGCTCGGACGGGTCGGGATGACGATCAGCTCGGCAACCGCGATGACGCTCTGGATCGCCATGGTGATCGCCGGCGGCGTATCGATGACGGCAAGGCGGAAACCCTGCTGGCGGAGAACCTCGAGGTCGGAAGCAAGACGGGCGACGGTCGTTTGGGCGAAGGCCGGCATGTCGGCTTCGCGCTCGTTCCACCAGTCGGCAAGGCTGCCCTGCGGATCGATGTCGATCAGGCAGACCGGGCCAGCACCCGCCAGCTGCGCTTGCACCGCGAGATGGCCGGACAGGGTCGTCTTTCCGGACCCGCCCTTCTGCGATGCCATTGCCAGAACGCGCATGCTTATCCCCTCGCCCTATGACGTCTATTCACGGGCCGAAGTGACACCCAAGCCTCTAAAATCTGGTTAACATCGTCACGACCCTGTTGCTTGGTGGCGGCCGTCGGCTAAGCTTCCGCCAGGGTGGATCGGCAGTTGAAGCAGAGAACTTTGATCATGGCAGCGCTGCTCCTGGGCATCGCCGCGCCGGTTGGGGCGCAGGCGGTCACGGACGGCATCGAAGCCTGGCAGCATTCGGACTACGACAAGGCGGTAAAGATCTGGCGGCCGCTCGCCGAGCAGGGCGATCCCGACGCGCAGTTCAACCTCGCGCAGGCGTACCGCCTCGGGCGCGGCGTCCCCACCAACCTGGCCGCCGCGCAGATCTGGCTGGAGCGAGCGGCCGTGCAGGGCCATCTCGACGCCCAGACGACGCTGGGGTTGCTTCTGTTCCAGAACGGCGATCGTACCGGGGCGATGAAATGGCTGAAGTCGGCGGCGGACAAGGACGACCCGCGGGCGATGCTGGTCTACGGCACCGCCCTGTTCAACGGCGATACGGTCACGCAGAATGCAGTGCTCGGCTACGCCTATGTCAGCCGCGCGGCCGCGAAGGGACTGGCGCCCGCGAAGGCGACCCTTGCGCAGATGGAGCAAGTGATGTCTGCGGCCGACCGAAAGAAGGCGGCCGCCCTGATCGCGGAGCAGAAGGCTGCGACGAAGACGGAAGCCCCCAAGGCAGCGGATGCTAAGTCCGTCAGGCCGAGCTCGAAAGACGCGGCTGCCGAGAAGCCTGCGCCCGCGAAGGGAGCCATGATCGAAAAGTCGGCCCCTGCGAAAGAGATGACGGCGGACAAGTCGGCGGCTGCCAAGGAAGCCGCAGCTGATAAGCTGGCACCTGCAAAGTCGACGGGCGACAAACTTGCGTCTTCGAAGAAGGCCGCGGAGACAGCGAAGCCTGAACAGACCGTCGTCGATACGGCGGCGACCCCGAAGGCCGCTCAGGACAAACCGCGGGCTGCAAAACCGACAGCTCGTGCTGGGAAAACCATCACGGTCGCCGAAACGTCGCCCGCCAAGGCCTCGGGGTCATGGCGCATCCAGCTTGGCGCCTTCTCGCGACGCACTGCGGCCGAAACCTTGTTCAAGAAGTTGTCTGCGAGCGCGCCAGTATCCGGACGATCCGCATCCTACAGTGCGGCGGGAGCCGTCACTCGACTGCAAGTCGGGCCGTTCGAGAGCAAGGCGGCGGCCGATGCCGCCTGCCGGACCCTCTCCGGGCACGGGCAGCCCTGCTTCCCGGTGCCTGCGAAATAACCTAGCCGCGGAACCAGTCCCGGCGGCGCACGCCCTGCGCCCATAGTAGGGCGTCGAGCCCGTGATGTCGGAGTTCGGCGTCGGCGACCTTTGCAAGCGCGGGCTTGGCGCGGAAAGCGACTCCCAACCCCGCCTCCTCGATCATCATCATGTCGTTGGCGCCGTCGCCGACCGCAAGCACGTCGGCCGCGCCGAGGCGGAGCTCATCCCGGACCTCGATGAGCGCCTCGCGCTTGGCGATCGCATCGACGATCGGGTCGCCGACCTCGCCGCTGAGCTTACCGCCCGCAAACACCAGTCGGTTGGCCCGCACACGATCGAATCCGACGGTTTTCGCAACGGGCTCGGCAAAGGACAGAAACCCGCCAGACACCAGCATGCAGCTCGATCCCCCTGCCCGCATCGTCTGGACCAGGGTTCTGGCGCCGCCGGTCAGGGTCACGCGTTCGTCGAGGCACCGCCCAAGAGTGCCTTCGTCGAGGCCGGCAAGCAGCCGTACCCGCTCCTTCAACGCGCCACGGAAATCGAGCTCGCCCCGCATTGCGAGCTCGGTGATGGCCGCGACCTTGTCCTTGAACCCGGCATAGTCGGCCAGCTCGTCGATGCATTCCTGGCCAATGATGGTTGAATCCATGTCGGCGACGAACAGCCTGCGCCAGCGTGGCTCACCCGACTGAACCAGGACATCGACCTGCTCCAGCGATGTCAGCGCCCAGCGGGCGGCCTTGATGTCGCCGGTAAATGCAAGATCGGCGGCGTCGCCTTCATCGATCCATTCGGCAAAGGCGGCATTTGGGTCCACCTCGCGCAGCAGCCCGAGCGCGCGGTCGATCAGCCTGTCATCGAGGCGTCCCGCTGCTATCAGCGTCGCAATGGCCATGAGTTCCGACAAACCTCCGGTGGCCCTCATTGCCGGGCCGACGGCCAGCGGCAAGTCGGCTCTCGCGCTTGCTTTCGCCGAACGCACCGGCGGAGTGATCGTCAACGCCGACAGCGCGCAGGTTTATCGGGACTTGCGCGTGCTGAGCGCGGCCCCTTCTGACCTTGAACGAAAGCGGGTGGAGCACCGGCTTTACGGGTTCCGAGATGCGGCGGATCCCTGCTCTGCAGCCGACTGGGCCGAGCTGGCGCGGACAGAGATCGCAGAATTGCACGCCCAGGGGCTGCTTCCGATCTTAGTCGGCGGAACGGGACTTTATCTGCGCACCTTGCTGGACGGCATCGCCCCGATACCCGCGATCGACACCTCGGTTCGCGAGGACGTACGCGCAGCGCCGGTGGATGAGAACCGGCGTCGGCTGGAGCAGCTGGACCCTGAAGCCGCCGCGCGGCTGCACCCGAGTGACCGGACGCGGACAGCGCGAGCTCTCGAAGTGATCCTGTCGACCGGGCGCACCCTCGCCGGTTGGCAAAGCGCGAAGGCGGGCGGAATCGGCGAGCGCATCGCCCTCCTCCCGCTCCTGCTCCTCCCGCCTCGCGACTGGCTTTATCGCCGGTGCGACAGTCGATTCGCGGGGATGGTCCCGGATGGAGGGGTCAAGGAAGTCGAGGCGCTGCTCGCGCGCAGGCTGAATCCCAGCCTGCCGGTGATGCGCGCGATCGGAGTGCCGGAGCTGTCGTCCTACATTCGGGGCGAGGTCAGGCTGGAGACCGCAATCGCCGCCGGCCAGCAGGCCACCCGACGCTACGCCAAGCGCCAATATACCTGGTTCGCTCACCAGCCGCCGCCGGACTGGCCGCGCCTGGGCGAGGCGCTGGATGGCAGCACAGTGGCCCAGGCGCTGGAACTGCTCGGCGCGAAAGCCTAGGCGGCGGCCATGACGTGGCTCCGCGACGCAGATATCGATCCCTCGCCGCTGGCGAGCAAAAGCGTCGCGATCGTCGGTTTCGGCAACCAGGGGCGCGCGCAGGCGCTGAACCTTCGCGACAGCGGAGTTGACGTGGTTGTCGGGCTTCGTGGCAGCTCGGAAAGCAGGATTGCGGCCGAAGCGGAGGGCATTCGGACAGCGTTGCTAGAAGACGCGGTAGCCTCCTCTGACGTCGTCGTGCTGCTTGCCCCCGACGAGACTCACGGCGCGCTCTATGACGAAATCGAGCCGAGATTGCGGGAGGGCGCTGCACTCGGGTTCAGCCACGGGCTGTCGATCCGCTTTGGCTTCATCCGCCCGCGCGCGGACCTAGATGTTTTCCTGTTGGCGCCCAAGGGCCCGGGCACGGCGCTTCGCTCGCTCTACCAGGAGGGAAAGGGAATGATCGCCCTGTGGGCAGTGGCTCACGACGCGACCGGGGCCGCGCGCGACATTGCCCTCGCCTACGGCCGCGCGATCGGATGTGGCCGTGCCGGCTTGCTCGAATCGAGCTTTGCCGAGGAGACCGAGGCCGACCTGTTCAACGAACAGGCGGTGGTCTGGGGCGCGGTGCCCGAGATTCTGGTGGCCGGATTCGAGACGCTGGTCGCGGGAGGCGTGTCGCCCGAGGTCGCGTACCTGGAATGCGTCGGTGAGCTGAAGCTGATCGCCGAGCTGATCGAGGCGCGCGGGATCGCGGGGATGCGCGAGGCGATCTCCAACACGGCCGAGCTCGGGGCAACGCTCGGCGGACGGCGGATTGTCGACGATGGCGTCCGCAGGCGCATGGCCGAGGTGCTCGCCGAGGTCCGCGCCGGCCGCTTCGCCGAACAACTACGCCAGGAGGAAGACAGCGGCTACCCGCTCCTCAAAAAGGCGCGCAGACAGGCGCGACAAGGGCCGATCGAGCAGGTCTTCCGGGAGCTCAATGACCCTAGGGAGACTTAGGCAGCCTTCGCCTTGGCGAGGTCGATCGCTTCCTGGAGCACCCTCGCCGCTTCCGACGCATCGCCCCAATGTCCGACGCGCACCCACTTCTCGGGCTCGAGATCCTTATAGTGGGTGAAGAAGTGCTCGACCTGCTGGCGAACGATCTCCGGAAGATCCTCGTGCGCCGCAACATCCGCATAATAAGGGAAAACCGAATCATGCGGCACGGCGAGCAGCTTCTCGTCGCCGCCATGTTCGTCTTCGAGGAACAGGACCGCGATTGGCCGCGCCTTGACGACGCTTCCCGGAATGAACGGCGAGCGGGCGACCACCAGCGCGTCGAGCGGGTCGCCGTCGGGCGAAAGCGTGTGGGGAATGAACCCGTAATTCGCCGGATAGCGCATCGGCGTGTGGAGGATGCGGTCTACAAAGAGGGCACCGGAGGTCTTGTCGAACTCGTATTTCACGGGCTCGCCGCCGACCGGCACTTCGATGATGACGTTGATGCTGTTCGGCGGATCGTCGCCGATGGGGATAAGGTCGATGTTCATGATAGGTGAGCGCCGCCTCTAAACAGGCCGACGCCGAAGAACAATCCGGCAAGTCCTGCAATCACCGATCCGGCCACATATCCGGCGGCGAGAGCGTAATCATGGCGCTCGATCAGCAGCGCGGCATCCAGGGAAAAAGTAGAGAAGGTCGTGAATCCGCCGAGGACTCCGGTTGTAAGGAACAGCCGGACACTCTGCGGAATGCCGGCGCGCCAAGCGAACAGGCCGGTCAGCAGTCCCATGACGAACGATCCCGCGACATTGACGATCAAGGTTCCGTACGGGAAGCCGACGCCGAGTAGCCGGGCCGCGCCGATGTTGATGCCATGGCGAAGAGCGCCGCCGACCCCGGCGCCGATGAACACGATCAGATAGGGCATAACCCTCCTACTGCAGCAGCAATGCGCCCGTAGGAGCCATCAGCCGGTCGGCGGTTGCGAGCATCTGCTCCGGGGAGACCCCATTCCCTCACGTCCGGGTATAGCACCGCATAGGTTTACGGCAACTCGTCGCAATCAGGCGGGCTCGCGTCGCGCCGTCACCCGCGCCATGGCGAACAGGCAGATCGCTGCAAGGGCCGTCGATGCGCAACCCAAGCCAAAGAAGGCGCTGGCCGGGATTTTCAGCCAGTAGGCGCCCATCACGCCGGCGAGCAGGCTGCCGAGGAATTTCGCAATGTACCAGCCGCCCATCGCCATCGACGCGAAGCGTACCGGGGCGAGCGATTCGACTAGGGTCAGGCCGACCGGAATGACGAACAGCTCGCCAAGCGTCAGAAGGACGAAATAAGCGAACACCCAGAGCGAGCTGACCCTTGCTCCCGCCGGCCCGCTGACGGCGGCCGCAGCCACCATAAGCAGCATCGCCGCGGTCGCGATCACGCAGCCGATCGCCATCCGGCGGAGCAGGTGCGGGACGCTGTCCTTGCGGTCGCCACGGCGCCAGATGCGGATCAGGATCGGCGTTCCGACGATGATCAGCAGCGGGTTGATTGACTGAAACCAGGTCGCCGGGATTTCAATCGGACCAAGCGACCGATCAGTGAAGTCGGACACCCACAGCGCAATAACATTGCCGCTCTGCTCGTAACCGATGCGGAATAGGACGACCATTGCGACCATGATCAGCAGGATCGCGACATGCTCGCGGACGATCGGAGCGGCGGCATCGCTTTCCTCGCGCGCGATCGCGCCCCGGCTGGGCTCGGCCGGGAGCAGGCGCAGGAAGCTGAGGTAGATCGCAAGACCGATCGCCATGCCGATGCCGGCTGCGGTAAAGCCCCAGTGCCAGCCGTAGAGCTCCCCCAGTGTCCCGCACACCAGCGGGGCGATTAGCCCGCCCAGATTGATGCCCATGTAATAGGTCGAGTAGGCGTAGGCCTTGCGCGGGTCGTCGTCGGCGTAGAGGCTGCCGACCTGGATCGCGAGCGGCGGAATGAAGAGGCCGTTGCCGAGCGCCACCAGCGCCAGCGCCGGGAACAGCAGGCTTTCGAACGCCATCGCGAAATGGCCGGCCATCATCATCGCCGCGCCGATGATCACGCTCATCGTTCGGCCAAGCCAACGATCGGCGATCAGGCCGCCGAAGAAGGGGCTGAAGAAGGCCGCGCCGCCGTATGCGCCGTAGATCAGCGAGGACTTGGCCTGGCTGAACCCCAGATGCTTGGTCATGTAATAGACCAGCAGCGCCTGCAGGCCGAAGAAGGAGAATTCGGCCCACATCTGCGTGGTGAACAGGACGGTCAGGCCCGCCGGGTGCCCGAACAAGGTCGGGACCGGCTTCGCCCGTTCGGGGATGGCGCCGGTCCCGGTCACAAGTCGCATTCGTCCCTTAGTAATTGAGTGCAGCCGTCAGCAGGCCCGCGTCGAGGCACAGGTAGGCCATCAGTGCTGCCGCGATGGCGATCACGATCGCCCAGGCCGTTGCAAGACGATGGCGCCCGAGCGAAGTCGCGACCGCAACCGCGTTCCAGATCGACAGGGCCGACCCGATGATCGCCGCGATCAGGACGAGCTGCAGCAGCCGCATCCAGATGTCCATGCCGCCGTTCAGCGCGGTCAGGTCCTTGTTGATCGCCGTCAGGACCAGGAGCCATCCGACCACGACAATGAGGTACAGCCACGCCGTGATCCTGCTCGCGCGATGGAGCTGCAGGTTCCGGCCGGCGACGTCGGACTGATATTTGTATCGGCGACGGGTCAGCGCGACGATCGGCCAGCCGAGCGCCGCGATGAGTAGCACGATGAGGGCGATCGACCCCGCGGGAAGGATCCACCCGGAATTCAGCGATCCGGGCGCCGGCAGGAACTCGATGATGGGCGCGAAAGGCGTGATCGAGAACATCCGGACGTGGCCGTCGCCATCGACGATCGCCTGGAGCTTGTCGGTGCCGTTGACCTCCTGCCAGGTCCAGGGGCCG
>NZ_JAFAVR010000103.1 GCF_019242355.1 Sphingomonas sp.
ATGGACCCGCGGGTCAAGCCCGCGGGTGACGGCCGTGGGTGGGCGAGATCTGGGTCAAATCGAACTGGACTCGCGGTAGCTCAGTCCTTGCCGCCTCCCCCAGGTGCCGCCGATATCCTCAAAGTCGGGCCACCAAGCGCCGATATCGCGCTGTCAGGCATCGCGTAGTTCCACAACGCGACTTGCTGAACATCGATGGGCGAGGCCTCGCCCTTGCTGTCCGCAAAAAGCGTGAAGAATGGTTTGTCCGGCACTTTCAGGGAAAATCGACCGTCAATCTTTTCGCCTGTCTGCCGGTGAACCAGCCGGCCGTCGACGTAATATTTTCGTTCGCCCTTCGTCAGGTCGGCGCTGAAGACGATCCGGTACCAGACATTGGCATTGAGCGTTTGCTTGGAATAACTGCCTTGCCCGACCTTTCCGGTCGGGCTGATCCAGACGTCGCCCGGCCCATTGCCGTGCGGGCTGGTATTCAACAGCGCATATTCGACGCCGAGCTTCGGCAGGCGAATGTCAAACGCGACCGTGTACTGGTTGACGTTCCTGCCGCCGCCGTTGGCTGCCATCCCGTGATCGCAATACAGAAAGGCGCGATACGGGACATGAACGTGATCGTCCCTGAAGGTTCCTTCGATGATGCCGCTGCTGGCCGGCATATAAAGGAGCGGGTAGCCGACGTCCGCGCGGTTGAGGTCCGAAGCCTTCCTGAATTCCCACAGCCCGACGAGGCTATGCGGCTTGTGAGCCTGCGGGCGCGGAAACTCGCTGACGTAGGGCGAGCGCCGGAATTGCGCCCAGTCCACCGTGTAGCCGATATCCTCCAGCATCACCAGGTCAAGCTCGGTCGGGTAGAGCCGCAGTCCCTGAACCGGATGCGGGGCGCCCGCCATCAGATATTGCTGAAGGTGGGGACGGGCGAGGATCAGGCGGCCTTTCCAGGTCGCGCTGTTGTAATCTCCGATATGTCCGGAGTCTTCATCGAGTGGAATCGGTCGGCCGTCCAAAGATACGGCGCGTGGACCGGCGAACTGGTCGTTCGCCACCAGGTCGGTGAAGCCGAACGGCGAGGGATCCCGATAGAAGCCGAGAATGTGCCCCAGCTCATGCAATGCCGTCGACAGAAGGTCCCAGTGCGTCGCGCTCGGAATATCATCGACCCGATCCAGCGATTGCGCATAGAACCAGGGGCGAGCGCCCGCGAAATTGATTCTCATCCAGCCGGCCCAAGGCTGGTATGGAATGCCGTTGGCACGCTGGTAAAGGCTGTGGACCGGCTTGCCGCGGGGTTGCTTCGCTTTGGTAAATGCGGACCTGCCATCGCTGTAACCGTCGATGCCACCGAGCAGAGGCGCTGCCGAAGCCTTCCCGTCCGGTCGCGGGAAGATGAACACCAGCACGTCTGCGCCGTGCTCAGGCATGGGCACGCTTAATGGTTTTCCGGTATTGGGATGATTGAAGCGCATCATCGTTCCGGGCCGGATGCGCTCGAATCGATCGGGCAGAAGCGCCCCCCAGATTTCAGCGGCGAGCTCCAGAGTTTTTCTGCGTTCGGGATGCTGCGAGATATGCCCTTCGTCAAATCGGTAGTCGAACCGGATGGTGACCGCCAGCGCGTCAATCGGCGTCGCCAGCACCGCCGCTGCCAGCGCCAATATGGACGACAGGAGATTGATTGAAGGGCGATGGCCCATTCGCTACGTCGCGGCAGCCCAGGTGCCGGTGACGGCGACGGGCTCGCGCGGCGCGGCCAGGCTCTCGTGTCGCTTCAGGATGTCGAGCAGACGATCGATATCCTCGCGGCGATGCCCAGCATTGAGCTGGATACGAAGCCGCGCGGACTTGAGCGGCACTGCGGGGAAGCGAATCGCGTCGACATGGATCCCCTCCTCGCGGATGGCGCCGGCGAGCTCCTGCGCCCGCGTCTCGTCGCCGAGCCAGATGGGAACGATGGGGGTCTGCGTCGACACCAGGCGGTAGCCGAGGCTCGCCATGCGGCTCACGAAATAGCGCTGGTTATCCCACAGCCGCTCTCGCCGCTCCGGCTCGTCGCGGGCGACATCGATCGCGGTCGATATCACCATCGCCTGGTCCGGCGGCAGCGTCGCCGTGAAGCCATAGGCCGGGCAGGTCATGCGCAAAATCTCGGTGATCAGCGCCTGCGCCGCGACAAACCCGCCGATCGACCCGTAGGCCTTGCTCAACG
>NZ_JAFAVR010000151.1 GCF_019242355.1 Sphingomonas sp.
GACCCCAAGCTTGCGCTCGTCCGCTTCGACGTCGAGGACGTGAAAATCTGGAAGAGCGACGTCGAGGGCTTCCTCAAACCCGCGCTCAACAAGCTTCTCGGCCGCAAGCCCGAGGCGGGAATGAAGGAAAAGGTGGCTGAGATCAGCCTTTAGGCGAGCGCCGCGGCCTGGTCCTTTGGCCTGCTGTCCATACGCTTGCCGATCGCGAGCTTCAGCACGAAGAAGGCGACCAGGCCGAACGCCGCGCAGGCAACGTGGATCAGCCAGAACGTCGTCGTGGGAAGCGTCGAATAGAAGCCGCCAACCCAGCCAACCATCGCGTTGGCAAGGAAGAAGGCGAGGTAATAAAGCCCGATCACCGTCGCGTTGATCTGCCTCGGCGCCAGCTTCGAGAACAGCGCGAGGCTGATCGGCAGGATGTGTGCGAAGCCGATGCTGTTCAGGACCTCGAACATCAACGGCCAGAACATGCTGATCTTGCCGCCTGCGGGCTCGGTCAGCGCACCCATGAACAGGCAAAGGCCGGCGCCAATGGAGAATAGGCTGCCGATCATCATCTTGCTGATCTCGTCGGGCTCGCGGTGCTTGAGACTCCAGAGTTTCCAGAAGGCCGCGACGACCACCAGGAAGGTGACGCTGACAACGGAATCGATTGTGATCAGCCAGCTGCTTGGGAAGGTCGTTCCGAACAGGCTGAGAGAGAAATGCTGGTCGCCCCAGGTGAGGTACACGTTGAAGATCTGCATGTTGGTGAGAAGCGCGATCGCAAGCACCGGGATCAGCACGACAACATAGGCGATCCGCACCCAGTCGGTGCGGTTGAGGGGCTCGCGCAGCGCCGGGTCGGCCTTCGGCGTGGCGAGCTCATGCCGCGGCAGATGCGGCCGGCCGGCGAGGTAGATCGCCATGCCTAGCACCATGACCACTCCGGCGCAGCCGAAGCCCCAGTGCCATCCCACCTTCTGTCCAAGGGTGCCGGCGATCGGCGAGGCTAGGATCACGCCGGCGTTGATGAAGATGTAGAACAACTGGAACGCGGTGGCGCGCCTCAGGTCGTTGGGCGCGTAAAGCGAGCCGACCTGGCTTGCGATATTGCCCTTGAACGCACCGACGCCGAGGACGAGCGCGAGAAGCGCGAACACGAACGCCCACTCGATCGCCATCAGGAAATGGCCGATGACCATCAGCACGCCGCCGATGAGCAAGGTGGCATCCCGTCCCAGCCACTTGTCGGCAATGAAGCCGCCGGCAATCGGGGTCAGGTAGACGAGCGACGCATAAGTGCCGAAGATCGCCGATGCGAGCGGCTGTCCGGTCAGGCCATGGTAGACGTGCGCCTGCAGCCAATCGAGCCCTACGACGCTGTGCATCCTTGCCGGCACCAGCAGGTAGTTGACCATGTAGAGCACCAGCAGCGTCTGCATGGAATAATAAGAGAAGCGCTCGCACGCCTCCGTGAAGCCGAGATAGCCGAGGCCTTTCGGATGGCCGAGGAAGGCGTGGTCGGAACGGTCGGCCTGCTCCAGGTCCGGCGTGGCTTCGGCGATGCTCATGACTGCACGTCTCCCCTCGCAGCTCCCGCGCCGGGCTAGCAGAGCATGCCGGGCCCGCAACAATTTTGTCCCCAAACGGCCGTTGGGACTTGTGTCAGGAAACGACGAGGCGTCTTACGACGTCATGAACGCCAAGATCCTGCTCCGCACCGCCGCTGCGGTCCTCCCGCTCCTCGCCGTCGCGGCCACACCGCCAGCCGTGACTCCGATGACCCCCGACGTCGTCGCGTCATACGATCAGGTGAAGCCCTGGGCCGACTTCGTCCGCCGCGAGGTGATGATCCCGATGCGCGACGGGACCAAGCTCTACACGGTCATTGTCATGAAAAAGGGGACACGCGGCGGCCCAATCCTGCTGACGCGCTCGCCCTACGACGCGCATGGCGACGCGTTCCGGACCAACAGCCAACGCGCCGACGACATCCTGCCGGCGATGTACAAGGAGTTCGTCGACGACGGCTACATCATCGCCATCCAGGACATCCGCGGGCTCCACCGGTCGGAAGGCACGTTCATCCTCACCCGGCCGATCGTCGGGCCGCTCAACAACTCGGGCATCGACGAGAGCACCGACGCCTATGACACGATCGACTGGCTGGTGAAGAACACGCCGGAATCGAACGGCCGCGTCGGCACGATCGGCTCCTCCTATCTCGGCTTCACGACCCTGATGAGCGAGATCAATCCGCATCCCGCACTGAAGGCCGCCGTGCCCGAAAGCCCGATGGTCGACACCTGGAAGGGCGACGACGATTTCCACAACGGCGCCTTCCGAGTGCCGTCCTACGACTATTTCCTGGTCATGAGCACCGGCAAGGCGGACGCGGGCGCCGCAATCGCGCGCGGGCAGGGCGATGACTACAGCGCATATCTCGAAAGCGGCTCTGCGGGCGATGTCTCGCGCAAGTGGGGCATCGAGAACGTTCCCTTCGTCCGCAAGGTCGAGGACAATCCCGCCTACACCGACTTCTGGTCGCTGCAGGCCGTCGACAAATGGTTCGCCGCGCGCCCGCTGACGGTGCCGACGATGCTCGAAGTCGGGCAGTGGGACCAGGAAGACAGCTATGGCGCTCCGGCCGTCTATCGCGCGCTCAAGGCGAAGTACGAGGGCACGGACCTCCTCCACCTGGTGATCGGGCCGTGGCGGCATTCGGGCGCCAACCATTATGGCTACGAGCTCGGCGACCTGACCTTCACCGGCGACACCGCGCGCGAGTGGCGGACGCGCTACATGAAGCCGTTCCTCGACCATTATCTCAAGGGCACGCCGGACCCGCACACGCCAAGCGTGCTGACCTATGCGACCGGCATCGACCGGTGGGAGGCAAGCCCGCGCTGGCCGATGGGGACGCCGACGCCGCTGTACCTGACGCCCGGCCAGGGGACGAGCTTCACTCGTCCGGCGAGCGCCGGCAGCGCCGGCTACATCTCGGACCCGGCGAACCCGGTGCCGTTCCTGCCGCGGCCGGTGAACATGGGCGACGAGAACCAGTGGCATGTCTGGCTGGTCCACGACCAGCGCTTCGTCGACGGCCGTCCCGATGTGCTGAGCTTCACGGGCGCGCCGCTGACCGCCCCGGTGCACATCATGGGTCAGCCCGAGGTCGACCTGTTCGCCTCGACGAGCGGCACCGACAGCGACTGGGTCGTGAAGCTGATCGACGTCTACCCGAACGACGCGCCCGAGGACCCCGTCCAGGGAGCGAAACCGAGCACGGCCGGCTACGAGCTGCCGATCGGCATCGACATCTTCCGTGGCAGGTACGTCCATGACCTCGCGCGCCCCGCGGCGCTGCGTCCGGGAAAGGTCGAGGAATATCGCTTCACGACGCCCAACGTCGATCACGTCTTCCTTCCGGGCCACCGCATCATGGTGCAGGTCCAGTCGAGCCTGTTTCCGCTCTACGACCGCAACCCGCAGACGTTCGTGCCGAACATCTTCTTCGCCAAGCCGGGCGATTACAGGGTGGCGCAGCAGCGCATCTATACCGGCGGCGCGACGCCGAGCGCGGTGTTCCTGCCGGTCGTCCCCCTAGTGGGGCCCGCCCCTGCTTATTGCTCGGGCGGGGTCTGCTGCTGACTGGCTTCCCGGGCTTCGCGCTTGGCCTGGTTGATCTCCTTGACCAGGCAGCCGGTATAGCCGCCGGGTCCGACCGGCGAGCAGCTCATGGTGCCGGTGTTCCCGGTCGCCATCAGGTCCTGCGCCTTGTTCGACCATGACTGGGTGACCTGCCGCGGACCGTCCGTGCGCTGGTTGCGTGGCAGGCGGTAACGCTCGGTCTCGGGCCGGTGCCGGCAGACGACGATCGCGCCATTGCTGTCGCGCGGGCAGGGATCGTTTCCGAACACGATGACTTCAGCCTGCGACTGCTGGGCCAGGGCCGGCGTCGGCATCATGGCTAGCGCGTCAAGGGCGATGGCGGCGCCGGCGCCAAGGGCAATGATGACCTTCATCTGTCGATCCTTCCAACTGTCCTAAGCGGCGAGCCTCGCCGCAAGTTCCTCAAATCCGCTTCGAAAGCGCGATGGCCGCCTTGCATCCCGCACGGATGGCGGCGGTCAGCACCGGATAGCCGACGGCATTTGCCGCTCCCGCGGCACGCGCCGTCTCGCGATGCTCAAGCTCCTCGGCCTGGAACTCCCGCACGTCCGCGGAAAGCTCCGGGTCATCCTCACCGATCTCGGTGAGCTGGCGCGCGTAATGCTTGTCGATCTCCGTCTCGACGGCGTCGGTGCAGGCAAGCGCCGCCTCTTCCGACATCAGCGCGGTCGCGGCGCCGAGCGCGAAGCCGGCGATGCTCCACAGCGGCTGAAGCGCGGTCGGGCGCACCCGCCGCTCGGCCATCAGCGCGTTGAACCGGTCGAGGTGCCGCTGCTCCTGCGCCGCCATCCGTGCAACGAGCTTGGCTTCCGGGCAGTTGCGTCGAAGCACCGCGAGCTGGCCGGCATAGATGCGTGTCGCGCCATATTCTCCGGCCTGGTCGACGCGGACCATCGCCGCGCGGTCCGCCCGGGCATCGCCAGGACGCCAGCGGCTCAAGCCCGGCGCTCCCGAAGCGCCAGCACCGCGATCAGCGCTGCCGCCGGCAGCGAGATGATCGCGTTCCAGCCGGCGAGCGAGATGCCGAGGAACGTCCATTGCACTTCGTCGCAACGGATGAGCGGCGCCTTCATGATCTGCTGGAACAGCTCCGCGGTCGTCTTGCCATGGGCCGTCGCGGTGCAGGTTGTCACGCCCTCGAAGATGTGGAGCTCGACCCCCGCATGATAGACCGCGATCGCGCCCGAGACTGCAATCGCCAGGGCCGCGAGCAGGACGAAGGTTCGCGACCGTCCGGAGCTTGCCGGCGCGGTGAACGCGATCAGCGCCGCGGCAATGCCGGCCATGTGGGCATAGCGCTGCCACCAGCACATCTCGCACGGGTAGAGACCGCCAAGATATTGTGATCCGAAGGCGCCGAGGACCAGCGCGGCCGGGACCAGCAGCGCGAGCAGGCGGGCGAGAGCCGGCGCATCGAGGCGCGAAGTCTCGCCCAGCGGAGCTGCGACGGCCTCTGCCACGGCTTGCCTAGCTGCCCTTCTTGGCGATGGCCGTCGCCGCCGGGATCGGGCCCTGGCCAGCGACGCGACGCACCGTGTTCAGCGCATAATAGAGCTGGAAGTCGTCGATGCCCTTTTTCTTGAGCTCGTCGGGCGTTGCGGTGAAACGCGGATCCGGCGTGGGATCGCTTTCCAGCAACTTGTCGTCGACCTTGGCCTGATTGAGCAGGTGACGTCGAAGATCCGCCTCGCGAGTGACCGGCCGATCCTTGTAGTCGGGGTCGGACAGCTGCGGCACCGCGATGTCGGGGTCGATCCCGCCCTCCTGCACCGAGCGGCCGGACGGGGTATAGTAGCGCGCGGTCGTCAGCCTCAGTGCCGTGCGGTCGCCAAGCATCTCAATCGACTGGACCGAGCCCTTGCCGAAGGTTCGCTCGCCCATGATCAGCGCGCGGCGGTGGTCCTGAAGGGCGCCGGCGACGATCTCCGAGGCCGAGGCGCTGCCGACGTCGGTGAGAACGACGACGGGCAGGCCGTGCGCCATGTCGCCGGGCTTTGCATAATATCGCTCGATGTCGTCCTTCTCGCGACCGCGCTGGGAGACGATCTCGCCGCTGTTGAGGAAGGCGTCGCTGACCTCGATCGCCTCGTCGAGCGAGCCGCCGGGGTTGGAGCGGAGGTCGACGACGTAGCCTAGCGGGTGCCCGCCCGTGGCCTTGTCGATGCCGGTCAGCGCCGCTTCCGTCGCGTCGCCGGTGCCGGCCGCGAACTGGTTGATGTTGATGTAGCCGACGCCGTCCTTGACCTCCCATTTCACCGGCCGGACCTTGATGTCCTCGCGCACCATGGTGACGTCGAACGGCTTGTCACGACCCTTGCGCACGATCGTCAGCTTGATCGGCGTGCCCGGCTTGCCGCGCATCTTCTCGACCGCCTCGTCCAGCGTGTAGTCGTAGATGAGCTCGCCGTTGATGTGGGTGATATAGTCGCCCGGCTTGATGCCCGCGCGCCACGCCGGCGTATCCTCGGTCGGAGCGATAACCTTCAGCGTCCCGTCTTCCATTCCGACCGACAGCCCGAGCCCCCCGTAGCTGCCGTCGATCAGCGTTTTCAGCTGGTCGTAATCCGCGCCCTCCGCATAGGAGGAATGCGGGTCGAGCGCCGACAGCATGCCGTCGATCGCGCCCTTGATCAGCGTATGGTCGTCGACCGGCACGACATAATGCTGCTTCACCTCCTTGTAGACGCTCATGAACTTCTCGAGCTCGGCGTAATTGGTCGTGTCGGCGGCAGCGAAGGAGCTCGCGGTCACCGGCACCAGCGCAAGCGCGCTGACGAGGGCGACGGAGGGGAGCAGGTTGCGGTACGAAATCATGACGGACGTCCTGTTGGCGGCACCGGACGATCTAGCCGCCTTCGGCGCCATTTGACAGCGGCTCAGATGAACCTGCGATGAGAGCGGGCGAGACGCGCGTCCCGCTGTGCGACAGTTCGACCTCGATCGGCCCGAGTGCTCGGCCGAGCGGCTCGCCGGCGGCGACCCGCGTTCCGGGCTGCAGGTTGGCCGCAACGCCGACGAGCAGGCTGGCCCAGCCGCCGCCGTGATCGATGATGACCACTCCGTCGTGACTCCGATATGGGCCGGAGAAACGGACTACCCCGCCCGCCGGAACGATGACGGCCGCGCCGCGCCCGGTGTGCAGCGTCAGGCCGCGCGAGCGCACGCCCGCTCCGTTGACCGCGCCAAGCCCTTCGACGACCGGCGCGACGGCGGGCAACTGATAGGCAAAGGGAGCGCGCGGCGATGGGCTCGCGGCCGCCCCCGGCCGCGGCGGCGCCGGATCGGCCGCGGCGACGGCGGATGCAAGCGCCCACGCCGAGCGCGAGCCGGCTTCCGCCCGTTGCAAGGTCGCGGCCTGCTCACCCGAGGCGAGCGCCGCATCGCCGGCCGTCAGCGATTGGCTGCTTGCGGAGCCTGCAAGCTGAAGCGAGCGCTGCTCCAGCGCCGCCAGCCGACGGCGCCGGTCCGTGAGCAAGATCCGGCTGCGTTCGAGATCCTCTCGCGCCGCGCTCGCCTGCCGCTCCAGCCGCGTGCTCTCACCGAGCTGCGCTGACAGGGCGGCGGCTCGGCGGCGGATCGCCGGCAGCGTTGCGCCGAGCAGGATGCGGATCCGAACCAGATCGTCGGTGCTGTGCTGGTCGGCAATCGCGAGGAGAGGGGGCCGCTGCGCCATCAGCGCAAGGCCGGCGAGCAAGGATGACACCGGCTGCTGCTCCTGCCGCAGCCGGGCGCGCTGGGCCGCGAGCCGGGCGGAGATGAGCCGCACCTGCGCATCTGCGCCCGTGATCTGCGCTTCTGATGCTTCCAGTGCCTGGACGGCCGCCAGTTGCTGCGCCTGCAGCTTCGCCGCCTGCCCCCGGGCCTCATCGGCGACATGAAGCAGCCGCGCCGACTGTGCCTCGGCCTCAGCCTGCTCCGCCTGGGCCTCCCTTAGCGTTTGATCGAGTTGCTGCGCGACGGGCTGCACCGGTCCGCTCGCCGCCAGCAGCAGCGGCGCCAGAAGTAACGGGAAGGCGGAGCGTGCCGCCACCTAGCCCGCGCGGTGATAAGGATGGTTGGCGAGGATCGAAGTCGCGCGGAAGAGTTGCTCGGCAAGCATCGCGCGCACCAGCAGGTGCGGCCAGGTCGCGGGGCCGAAGGACAAGAGCAGGTCTGCGCTCTGGCGCTGTTCCTCGGCATGGCCGTCCGCCCCGCCGATCAGGAACCGCGCCTCGCGCTTGCCGCCGTCGCGCCAGCGCTCGATCAGTGTTGCAAGCTCGCTCGAGGCAAGGGCCTTGCCGCGCTCGTCAAGCACGACCGTCACGCCATTGGTCGGGGGTGGTGGGCTGTCCTTGCCGCGGTCGGGAAGCTCGCTGACCTTCGTTGCCCAGTCGATGCGTTTCAGATAGCGGTCGACAAGGTCGGCTTCGGGTCCGCGGCCGATCTTTCCTCGAGCGACGATGTGCAGGAGCACGCCGCCGACGGTCAGGGATTGGTGGCGAGCGACGCGTCGCTGAACGGCCAGGTCAGCACCCGCGTGAAGCCGTCGTAAATGGTGCGCGCCGCCTCGGCGATGGTGCGCGGACGGTCGGACCCGCCGCGTGTGAAGATCGCGATCGCGATATGGTGGCCGTTGGGCATGGTGATGAAGCCGACATCATCGGCAAGGCCGTCCAGAGTGCCGGTCTTGTGCTCGACCGGCGTCCCCGCCGGAAGCATCCATTTCATGCGGTTCTTGCCGGTCGCGCACTGCGCCATCAGGCCGAGCAAGTAATTGCGGCTCTGGGGCTTGATCAGGTCGCCCTGGTAGATCCGCTTCAAGAGGTCGACCATCGCGATCGGCGTGCTTGAATCCCGGCGGTCGAACAGGTCGCGGTGAGCCGCAAGCAGCTGGGCGATGGTGCGATCGACGCGAACGCCCTTTACGCCATTGTCGCGAAGCCAGTTATGGACCGCATTGGGTCCGCCGTCGGCCCTCAGCAGGACGTCGGCAGCGCGGTTGTCGCTGTGGATCAGCATCTTCGCCATCAGCGAACGCACCGGCTCGCCATTGATCGTGTCGTCGAGCGACCGCATGCCGTGATCGACCTGACTGAGGTAAAGCGCCGCGATCGCGACCTTGACGGTGCTTGCCATCGGGAACGGCACGTCGCCCTTGACGCTCAAGGTCTCGCCCGTGGACAGGTCGAGAGCGGCGATGCCGACATCGGCGGACTTGTTGGCGACCAGATCCTGCAGCTGCATCTCGAGGCCGCTCAGCGACGGCGACGTCGCAGCAACAGACGTCGTCGGCTGCGCGAGCAGCGCCGCAAGGGACAGCAGAAAAACCAGTCGTCTCATCGATTTACCCACCCGCAGCAGCCGTGCGATCCGAATCGCCGAACGCCCACATTCGCTCCAGATTGTAAAAAGTTCTTACCTCTGGGCGGAACAGATGGATGATGACATCATCGGCATCGATCAAGACCCAGTCGGCCGCGGGGAGTCCTTCGATGCGCGGAGTGCGACCAACCGAGTCTTTTATGCGATCAGCAACCTTTGCCGCCATCGAAGCGACCTGCCGCGACGACCGTCCGGAGGCGATCACCATGTGGTCGGCGATGTTCGACTTGCCGGCCAGGGGGATGGAAACAACGTCGACCGCCTGGTCGTCGTCGAGCGATTTCAGGACGAGGCGGTGGAGGTCTTCGACGTCGATTGGAGTGCGGCCGGCATTGGCGGCGGCGGGCTCGGCGGGACGTTCGGTCAAGGGTTCTCCTGGCGGAAAATGGCAGCCATGGACCTTGCCGGCTGGCTGAGGTCTGAACGGCGATGCCAGTTGGGGTCAAGCGCGCGAATGGCGGTCGCGGAGGTGGAATCGGGCGGCAGGCGAAGGAACAAGATCGCCGGTGCACTCCACTCCGTCCACCGTCTCGCCTGGCTCTGCGGATGGACGAACCGCCTCAGCCAGCCCATCGCGCGCGCCGCGTGGGCAGCCCGATCATAACCCGGACGCGAAATGACCGCAATCGGCACCTGCCGCGCTAAGCCCCTCCAATCGCGCCATTTGTGAATATCTGGCAGCGTGTCGGACCCCATCAGCCAGATGAAGCGGTGGCGAGGGAAGCGGCGCTTCAGGCGCTTCACCGTGTCGATGGAATAGCGCGTGCCCTCCTGGCGTTCGAAGTCGCTCGCGCGCAACCGCGCCCGCCGGCTGACCCGTTGCGCCGATGCGAAGCGGGCCTCGAACGGCGCCATGTCGCTTGCGCCGGCCTTCAGCGGGTTGCCGGGCGAGACCAGCAGCCACACCTCGTCTAGCGCAAGCTCCCGCATCGCCGCGATGGCGATCCGCCGGTGTCCGCGGTGCGCCGGGTTGAACGAGCCGCCGAGGAGACCGATGCGCGCCATGGAGAGCGGCGCTAGCATGGGCGCTCCGCCCCGCCTACACTGTGGTGCGCAAGGGGGCGGCATGAGCGATGTCGAGGCGATTGGCGACGCATTGACCGGCGGCGTCGTCGCGCGCGCGGTCGAGCCCAAGGCCGGCGAGAGCGCCGACGGCCACACGCTCGAGCACAATTGCCTCAATTGCAAGGCGCCGCTCACCGGCCCTTTCTGCAACCAGTGCGGCCAGCAGGCTCATGTTCACCGAACGCTCGCCGCCTTCTTCCACGACTTCGCGCACGGCGTGCTTCATTTCGAAGGCAAGATCTGGCGCACCCTGCCTCTGCTTGCGTGGAAGCCGGGCGAGCTCACCCGCCGCTACATCGACGGACAAAGGGCGAGTTTCGTTTCGCCGGTGGCGCTGTTCCTGTTCTCCGTCTTCCTGATGTTCGCGGTTTTGAGCTGGACCGGCAATCTGAACCCAACTCTTGGCGCCAACCCCGACATCGTGTCGCAGCAGCGGGTTGATGAGCAGAAAATCGCCAAGCTGCAGCAGGAGCGGGCTTCGCGTGTCACCCAAAAGCTTCCGACGATGGACATCGACGCCGACATCCGCGACCGCCAGGAAGAGCTGCAGATGCTCCGCGACTTGCAGCAGCATGGTGTGACGACCGCCGTTCTAAACAAGAATTCGACGATCGACACGGATGTCCCATTCCTCAAGGAGGTGTTCCTGAAGGCCAAGGAGAACCCGGACCTTCTCCTCTACAAGCTCAAGAGCAACAGCTACAAATGGAGCTGGGCGCTGATCCCGCTCTCCGTGCCCTTCCTGTGGCTGCTGTTCCCATTCAGCCGCCGCTTCCGCCTTTACGACCACGTCGTCTTCGTGACCTATTCGCTGGCATTCATGACGTTGCTCATTGCGGCGGGCGGCCTGGTTTCGGCGATCGGGATTCCCGGCGTGATCGTGGCGACGGTCATCATCGCGCCAGTCCACATGTATCGGCAATTGCGCGGCGCCTATTCACTCGGGCGCTGGGGGGCGCTGTGGCGAACGACGGCGCTTGTCGTAATCGCCTTGTTCGTCCTCATTGCGTTCGTGGCGCTGATGGGAGTTCTCGGGGCCCTCGATTAAAAACCCTCCAGGAATGCGTCGATCGCGGCGACGGCTTCCGGCTCGTCGAGGTCGGGCGCATGGCCGACTCCCTCGACCAGCGCGACGCGCATGCCTGGCGCCTCCTCCTGCATCCGGTCCGCCGTTTCGGCGCTCAGCAGGTCGCTGCGCTCGCCCCGGATCAGCAGCAACGGCTTGGTACTGAGCGCCCGGAACAGCGGCCACATGTCGATCACCGGCGCCGGCCCGGCACCTGCAAGGGGAGCCGCGATCGCCATGTCATAGTCCATGCAGACCTCGGCCCCGTCCTCGCGGCAGGTGCGCCTCGCCATCCGCACCCAGTCCTCATGCGTGTAGCGCGCCGAGAAGCTGGCGTTGTTCGCTGCAAGCTGGCGCGCTGCGGCGTCCCAGTCGGGAAAGCGCACTGGCCGCCCGACATAGGAGCGGATCCTCTCAAGCCCCGCGCTTCCGAGCTCCGGGCCGACATCGTTGAGGATCGCTGCGGCGATGCGATGCGGCGCGACGGCTGCCATGCCCATGGTGACAAGCCCCCCGAGGGAGGTGCCGACGAAGATCGCCTCTGGAACGTCGAGGTGGTCGAGCAGGGCCGCGGTGTCGGCGATATAGGTCGGGGGGACGTAGCGCTGCGGCTGGTGATCGTAATCGCTGCGACCCCGTCCCCGGAACTCGAACGCGATCACGCGGAAGCGCGGCGAGTAACGCTCTGCCAGGTCGGCGAAGTCGCGAACGTTACGAGTGAGGCCCGGAAGACAGAGCAGCGGCGGCCTCGACGGATCGCCCGCATGGTCGCGATAATGAAGGCGCAGGCCGTCGGGAACGGTGAGATAGGCATCGCGGTCGTCTGTCATCGCCGGTTGGTGCGCACGAATGGCTTGCGTGGCAAGGCCGCGCGGAACAAGAGCGCGCTTGCTCATGGGGGATGATCATCTGAACGATGGCCGGATAGCGCGGCGGAGGACGGCGCGACGGGGCGTCCTTGCGCTGCTGCTGCTCGCCTACATTTTCAACTTCGTGGACCGGCAGGTGCTCGGGATCCTCGCCGCGCCGATCAAGGCGGACTTGCGCCTGACCGACACCGAGTTCGGGGCGATCGGCGGGCTGGCCTTTGCGTTGCTCTACTCGGCGCTCGGCGTTCCGCTCGCCATTGTGGCGGACCGAAGCAGCCGCAGCGGCGTCATCGCGGCCTCGCTCGCGGTCTGGAGCGCGTTCACTGCCCTGTGCGGAGCGGCGACCGGCTATTGGCAGCTGTTCCTCTGCCGTCTCGGCGTCGGAGTCGGTGAGGCCGGCGGAGTCGCGCCATCCTACGCGCTGATCGCCGACTATTTCCCACCGGAACGCCGCGCGCGGGCGCTCGCCATATATTCGCTCGGCGTGCCCATCGGCCTGTCGAGCGGAACGCTGATCGGCGCCTACCTCGCCTCGCTGATCGGATGGCGGAGCAGTTTCGTGATCCTCGGGCTGGCCGGGCTCATCCTCGCGCCCATCCTCCGCTTCGCCGTCCGCGACCTGCCGCGCCCGACGGCGCTCGCCCAGGCGCCGCTTCGGCAGGTCTTTCCGTTGCTGGCCCGCAAGCCGAGCTTCTGGCTGCTCGCCTCCGCCTCGTCGGCAAGTTCGCTGATCGGTTACGGCCTCGCGCTCTGGGTGCCGTCCGTGATGATGCGCAGCTTTCACCTCGACCTGCCGACGACCGGCAAGTTCCTCGCCTCGCTGCTACTGGTCGGCGGATCGATCGGCGTGTTCGCCGGCGGCTGGCTGGCCGATCGCCTCGGCGCCATGGATCGCAGCTGGTACGCGAGGCTTCCCGCGATCGCGTGGCTAGCCACCATTCCGCTCTATGCGGTCGGGCTGCTGACCTCCAACCTGTGGATCACCTGGTCGCTGCTGCTCGCCGCCAACGCCCTCAATATCCTGTGGCTGAGCCCGGTCAGCGCCGCGGTCCAGCACCTCGCGCCCCGGCACATGCGATCGACGGCGGCCGCGAGCTTCCTCCTGATCAACAACCTCATCGGTCTCGGCGCCGGTCCATTACTGATCGGCCGTCTGTCCGACGCGCTCAAGCAGAGCTATGGCGCCGACGCCCTGCGCAACGCGGCGGTCGGCTGCCTTGGCTTCTACCTTGTCGCGGGCCTTCTCGCGCTCGTTGCCGGGCCAAGGCTGCGCTCGGACTGGGTCGCCGACGAACCTTGACTTTGCGGGCTATCTCCGCTTGAGGAGCGCCGTCGGCGGGCCTTCGTGCTCGCCGCTCGCATTTAGGGGTGAGGGCGGTCCCCGAAGAACCGCCTGGCCGGGCTTACCTGATACGGAGCCCAGACGAACGAAAGGACAAGCATCATGCGCCATCGCGT
>NZ_JAFAVR010000155.1 GCF_019242355.1 Sphingomonas sp.
CATCCGCGCTGTCGCCGCCCACCAGCTCGCCGAGCGGGTGCGGCTGGCCGGCGAGCCGTTGCAGGCGGCGCTGGATCACGTGCTCGCGGACATCAAGGCGCTCGGCGGGACGGGCGGCCTCATCGCGGTCGGTCCGGACGGCGAGGCCGCGTGGGGCTTCACCACCGCGGCAATGTATCGCGGCATGGCCGATGCGAGCGGCCGGACGGTGGCAATCTATTCGGAAGAGGACGAACGGTAGGGCAGGCTCTCGCGCAGCCACTCGACTTCGCTTCCGACTCCTTGGCGCTCGGCGTCGAGGAAGCCGGCGACGGCCATGCGGAAGCTGCGGTTCGGGATGAAGTGGGCGGATCGGGTGACGACCGGCTCATAGCCCCGCGCAACCTTGTGCTCCCCTTGGGCGCCGGCCTGAACGCAGGCGAGCCCGTGCGCGCAGGCCCAGTCGATCGCCTGATAATAGCAAAGCTCGAAATGGAGGAAGGGCACGTCCTCGGTGCAACCCCAGTAGCGACCGTAGAGGGTGTCCGGCCCGACGAGGTTGAGCGCGCCCGCGATCGGCCGACCGTCGCGGAGGGCGAGAAGAAGCAGGACCTGATCGCCCATGCGCTCGCCGATCAGGTTGAAGAAGCGGCGGGCGAGATAGGGTCGACCCCATTTGCGGCTGCCGGTGTCCTGGTAAAAGGTCCACATGGCGTCCCAATCGGCGGGCTCAATCTCCGACCCGCGAAGCGCGCGGAACTGGAGCCCCTCGCGAGCGGCCGCGCGCTCCTTGCGGATCGCCTTGCGCTTACGGCTCGAGAGGGCTGCGAGGAAGTCGTCGAAGCTCGCATAGCCGCGGTTGAACCAATGGTACTGGACGCCGTGGCGGATCAGCCAGCCGCGCCGCTCGCATTCGCTGGCGGCCGCTTCGCCGAGAAAGGTGATGTGCGCGGACGACATGTCGTTCTGCGTGGTCACGGCCTCGATCGCGGCGAGGAGCTGTTGCGGACGCGATCCGAGCAGGCGCGGGCCAGGGACCGGCGTGAACGGTACCGCAACCTGCAGCTTGGGATAATATTGGCCCCCCGCGCGCTCCCAGGCGTCCGCCCAGCCGTGATCGAACACATATTCGCCCTGGCTGTGGGTCTTCAAATAGGCCGGCGCGGCGGCGGCAAGATGCCCCGCCTCGTCCTCGACCAGGATCGGCGCGGAGATCCAGCCGGTATCCTTGCCAACACTGCCCGAATCTTCGAGCGCCGAGAGGAAGGCATGGCTGATGAACGGATGGCGGTCACCGCCGAGCCGGTCCCAGGCGCGGACATTGAGGTCCGAGACGCCTGCGGCGATCCTGGCGACGATTTCAGATTCGCGGTCCGCCATCGGCCTCCCAGATGAGCGCATCGGCATGAACCTCCGCTTGCGCGCGCTGATCGGGCGTGCGGATCGTCCAGCTGTAGACGGGCATCCGACGCCGCAGCGAGGCGACCCACGGCTGGCCGAGCGCAGCGCGGTCGACGGCAAGAAAATGCGGCGAGGCGAGCGAGAGGGCGAGCTTGCGGCGAAAGGCGGACAGGCCGGCGGCGACGACCAATCCGCGCCGTACGTCCGGCAGGCGCAATTTCAATTCCCGGCACAGCATCGGATCGAAGCTCATGATCCCGAATGCGCCGGCATAGCGACTGAGCGCGGTCGCAAGCGCCGGTCCCCAACGGTCGACATCATCGGCAGTCTTGATTTCCAGAAGCAAGGGGACGTTGCAGGATGCGAGCTCCAGCAAATGGCCGAGGGTCGGGATGGGCTCGCCCGCCAACTCAAGCCGTGCAATTTCCGTTTGGGTCGATCGGGCAATGACGAGCGGGTTGCCACATAGCCGCACAGCGTCCGCGTCGTGGAAGACGATCACGCGATCGTCGGCGGTCAGGCGGAGGTCGCACTCGATTCCAGCGCCGATCGCAAGCGCGCCGCGGAAGGCTGCAAGACTGTTCTCGGGAACTCCGGCGCTGTGAGCGCCGCGATGCGCAAAACCGGCCGGGCCGGGGTCGAGGGGATCAGGAGCGGACCGCGACGAGCGCGTCCACTTCGACCGCCACTCCAAGCGGCAGCACCGCGACTCCGACTGCGCTCCGGGCATGGCGCCC
>NZ_JAFAVR010000198.1 GCF_019242355.1 Sphingomonas sp.
CCGGCGGCGCACGGAGTCCTGCGCCTGATCCTCGAGCTCGACGGCGAGATCGTAGAGCGCGTCGACCCGCACGTCGGGCTGCTCCACCGCGGGACCGAGAAGCTGATCGAATACAAGACCTACGCGCAAGCCATCCCTTATTTCGACCGGCTCGATTACTGCTCGCCGATGTGCATGGAGCACAGCTTCGTGCTTGCGATCGAGAAGCTGCTCGGCCTCGAGATCCCGATCCGCGCCCAGTACATCCGCACGATGATGGCGGAGCTGACCCGCATCAAGAACCACATGCTGAACCTTGGCAGCCACATCATGGACGTGGGGGCGATGACGCCCAACCTGTGGTTGTTCGAGCTGCGCGAGGACCTGATGCAGCTCTACGAGCATGTGTCGGGCGCACGCATGCACGCCAACTATTTCCGGCCCGGCGGCGTGCGCGAGGATATCCCGCCCGCCGTACTCGACAAGATCGGAGACTTCCTCGACAACCGCATGAAATTGTTCGAGGACGCGATCAGTTTGGTCGCCGACAACCGCATCTTCAAGCAGCGCAACGTCGACATTGGAGTGGTCCACAAGGACGATGCGATCGCCTGGGGTTTTTCCGGGCCAATGATCCGCGCCGCCGGCATCCCTTGGGACATCCGCCGTTCGCAGCCCTACGAAGTCTATAACCGCATGGACTTCGACATCCCGGTCGGGACCAACGGCGACTGCTACGACCGCTTCATGGTCCGGGTCGAGGAAGTGCGGCAGAGCTGGCGCATCGTCCGCCAGTGCCTGAACGAGATGCCTGCCGGCCCGGTCGGCGCGACCAACAAGGTGTTCCCGCCGAGCCGCGCCGAGATGAAGACCTCGATGGAGGCGCTCATCCACCACTTCAAGCTGTACACCGAAGGCTATCACGTCCCCGCCGGCGAAGTGTATGTCGCCACCGAAAGCCCCAAGGGCGAGTTCGGCGTCTATCTCGTCGCCGACGGCACCAACAAACCCTACCGCTGCAAGATCCGCCCGACCGGCTTCTCGCACCTGCAGGCGATGGACTTCATGATGAAGGGCCACATGCTCGCGGACACCACCGCGATCCTCTCCGCCATCGACATCGTGTTCGGGGAGGTGGACCGGTGATGTTGCTCGCACTCCTCGCCTTGGCTCAAAGCTCAGGGCCGGCTTTCAAATCTCCTGAATTCTATGATCGCTTGATGCTCAGCTATCGAACGGAATATCCCGCCGTACTCGCCATTATTGATGCCGCGCGCACAGGAAATGACTCCGAATTTCGGAGATATGTTGATCACGAGGCTATGATTTCCTCTCCCGGGATGGCGGCAGTGCCGTTCACCCCTGCAACGATTCGTGATCAGTCGACCCGATGCCCGCCGGGCAACCGTATCGGTACGCGCATATTCGAAACGACTGATGAACTTTCCATCTACTGGCGATGTCCAGGGGGCGACCAGTCACCGATGACGACACTTGTCTTTCAAAATGGAAAGGTCATTCGTGCCGAGACCGGACCAGCAGTTGTTTACACTGTCGGTACTCCGAAGGACTCCCGCTAATGGCTGGCCAGGCAGGAATCCTCGATAGCGCCGAGCAGCGCGCCCGCTGGGGGAACTTCCAGTGGACGGACGCGAACGCCGTGCTCGCGGCCGAGATCATCGCCCGCTATCCGGCGGGGCGGCAGATGTCGGCGTCGATCCCGCTGCTCGACCTTGCCCAGCGCCAGGTCGGGGCGGAGACGAATACGCAGGGCTGGCTGCCGATCCCGGTGATGGAGTTCGTCGGACGGGAGATCGACCTGCCCTACGTCCGCGTGCTCGAGGTCGCGACCTTCTACACCATGTTCAACTTGGCGCCGGTCGGCCGCTTCCACGTCCAGGTGTGCGGGACCACGCCGTGCATGCTGCGCGGCTCCGACGACGTGCTGGAGGCTTGCTACAAGCGCGGGCTCAAGAAGGGCCACACGACCGACGACGGGCTGTTCACGCTGACCGAGGTCGAGTGCCTCGGCGCCTGCGCCAACGCGCCGATGGTCCAGATCAACGACGACAATTACGAGGATTTGACCGAGGAGAGCATGACCGCGATCCTCGACGCCCTCGCCTCGGGGCAGGCGCCGAAGCCCGGCCCGCAGGTCGACCGCCAGACCAGCTGTCCGACAAGCGGCCCGACCAGCCTCAAGAAGATGGCTGAGCGCAACTACGATTACCGACCGCAATGGACGGCGACCGCCGAGCCGGCTGGGGGCGAGACCCCGCAGCCATGACCATCGTCGCAATCATCGTCGCCGTCCTGCTGGCGTTCCTGGCGTTCCGCTTCATCCGCGGGATGATCAAGTTCGCCTTCCTCGCCGTCATCATCCTGTTCGCCGTATTCATCGCCTACATGAGCGGAGCGTTCTGATGGGTTATACGGGACCGCTCGCGGACAAGGACCGCATCTTCACCAACGTCTATGGCTTCCAGTCGCCGTTCCTCAAGGCGGCGCAGCAGCGCGGCGACTGGGACAATACCGAGGGCCTGATGGCGGTCGGCCAGGACGCGATCATCGACCAGGTGAAGGCGTCGGGGCTTCGCGGCCGTGGCGGCGCCGGCTTCCCGACCGGCATGAAGTGGGGCTTCATGCCCAAGGAGCCGAAGCCCGGCAAACCGAACTTCCTGGTCATCAACGCCGACGAATCCGAGCCCGGATCGTGCAAGGACCGGGAGATCATCCGCCACGATCCGCACAAGCTGATCGAGGGCGCGCTGATCGCCGGTTTTGCAATGCGGGCGCGCGCCGCCTACATCTACATCCGCGGCGAATTCATCCGCGAGACCGAGGTGCTTCGGAAAGCGGTTGCCGAGGCATATGACGCCGGGCTGCTGGGCAAGAACGCCGCCGGTTCCGGCTACGACTTCGACCTCTTCGTCCACCGGGGCGCCGGCGCCTACATCTGCGGCGAAGAGACCGCGATGCTGGAAAGCCTCGAGGGCAAGCAGGGCAAGCCGCGCCTGAAGCCGCCGTTCCCGGCCGGGGCAGGCCTCTACGGCTGCCCGACCACGGTCAACAATGTCGAGAGCATCGCCGTCGTCCCGACGATCCTGCGCCGCGGCGCGGCGTGGTTCGCAAGCATCGGAAATTCGAAGAACGAGGGCACGAAGCTCTTCCAGCTGTCGGGCCACATCAACACGCCCTGCGTCGTCGAGGAATCGATGGGCATCAGCTTCCGCGAGCTGATCGAGCGCCACGGCGGCGGCATCCGCGGCGGCTGGGACAATCTCCTGGCCGTGATCCCGGGCGGATCATCGGTGCCGCTGGTGCCTGCCGCCGAGATTATGGATGCGCCCATGGACTTCGACGGTCTGAAGGCGCTTGGCTCCGGCCTCGGCACCGCGGCCGTGATCGTCATGGACAAGTCGACGGACATCGTCCGCGCAATCGCCCGCCTGAGCTATTTCTACAAGCACGAGAGCTGCGGCCAGTGCACGCCGTGCCGCGAAGGCACCGGCTGGATGTGGCGAATGATGGAGCGGCTGCGCGAAGGCGACGCCGAGGTCGCCGAAATCGACAAGCTGATCGACGTCACCAAGCAGGTCGAGGGCCACACGATCTGCGCGCTTGGCGACGCCGCCGCCTGGCCGATCCAGGGCCTCGTCCGTCACTTCCGCCCCGAGCTCGAGCGCCGCATCGCCGAGCGGGCAGGGCGAACGATGCTGGAGGCGGCGGAGTGAGCACGACCATCATCATCGTCATCGTGGTCGTCGCGGCGGCGCTGCTCGCCGTGCTGGCGTCGCGTGGCGGGGGGCCGCGGGTGACGACGGTCGAGCGCAGGACGCGTCGGGACACTGAGGGGGAAGAGCGATGAGGGGATTGCATGTTGTGATCGGTCTCGGCGCTGCGGCGGCGCTGGCGTCCCCCGCGGCCGCGGCATCCCGGACGCGCGATTATGCAGCTTGTGTCGCCCGGGTTCGGCCCGCGGCGGCGGACCGGCTGCTCCGCGCCGATGATGCAGAGGAAGCTGGGCGAGCCTACAAGGTGGCGGCGAATAACGATTATTGCTTTTCCCGGACCATCGGAACCAGTGACTACCAGGATACCGAGGCCGGTCTTTCGATCGGGGAGCTTCGCGGAATGTTCGCCGAGCAGACCATCATGCGCGACCGGGGCTTCGCCGCGCCGGTGCCGCTCCCGCTGTCGCAATCCTACGACCGGCCCTGGTTCGCCGGCACCGGTCGCGGGCCCGCCGTCGACGAGATGGCCGCCTGCATGGCCGACACCGACCCGCAGGATATCGTCGGTCTGCTCCGGACCGGCGCCGGCAGCTGGGACGAGAAAGCATGGATGGGGAGCTTGCCGACCCACCTTTCGCGCTGCCTGAGGGCGGGAGTTCGTCTCGACGCCACGCCCGAAGCCCTCCGGGCGGCGCTTGCCGACGCGCTCTATCAACGGGTCCACCGGCCGCAGGCGGTGGCGGGAGATCGCCGTTAATGCCTAAAGTCACCGTCGACGGCGTTGAGCTCGAGGTCCCGCAGGGCGCGACCGTGCTGCAGGCGTGCGAGCTTGCCGGCAAGGAAATCCCGCGCTTCTGCTACCACGAGCGCCTCTCGATCGCCGGCAATTGCCGCATGTGCCTGGTCGAGGTCGCGCCGGGGCCGCCCAAGCCGCAGGCGAGCTGCGCGCTTCCGGCCGCCGACGGCCAGACGATCCGGACCGACACCGCGATGGTCAAGAAGGCGCGCGAGGGGGTGATGGAGTTCCTGCTCATCAACCACCCGCTCGACTGCCCGATCTGCGACCAGGGCGGCGAGTGCGACCTGCAGGACCAGGCGATGGCCTATGGCCGTTCAGGTTCGCGGTTCGAGGAGAACAAGCGGGCGGTCGACGACAAGTACATGGGCCCGATCATCAAGACGGCCATGACCCGTTGCATCCAGTGCACGCGCTGCATGCGCTTTGCGGACGAGGTCGCTGGAACACCTGAGATCGGCATGCTGTACCGTGGCGAGGACAGCCAGATTACATCCTACCTCGAGCAAACGGTGACGACGGAGCTCGCCGGCAACCTTGCTGACGTCTGCCCGGTCGGCGCGCTTCTGCAGAAGCCGCAATTGTTCGAGCAGCGCCCCTGGGAACTGCGTCAGGTGCCGGGCATCGACGTCATGGACGCGGTCGGGTCGAACATTCGCCTCGACGTTCGCCAGCGCCAGGTGATGCGCATTCTGCCGCGCATCAACGAGGACGTGAACGAGGAGTGGATCAGCGACAAGACGCGCCACCATGTCGACGCGCTGGTCCGCAATCGGCTGGACCGGCCCTGGGTGCGCATTGACGGCAAGCTGCGCGAGGCCAGCTGGACCGAAGCGCTGGAGGTTTTTGCCGGTAAGCTGAAGGCGGCGGGTTCGAAGGTCGCGGCGATTGCCGGTGACCTGCTCGACGCCGAGACGATGTACGCGGCCAAGAAGTTGCTGGAAGGCAAGGGCTCGACCCTGCTCGAAGGGCGCCAGACCGGTCTCACCTACGACACCAGCAGTCTTGGGGCAGTCGCGTTCAATTCGACCATCGCCGGCATCGAAAGCGCGGACGCGGTGCTGCTTGTCGGTTCGAACGTGCGCTGGGAAGCGCCGCTGATCGCCACTCGCATCCGCAAGGTCGCGCGCAAGGGCGGCAGGGTCTTCGCGATCGGCCCCGAGGTCGATCTCGGAATGAAGGTGGATTGGCTCGGCGAGGACCTCAAGCTGCTCGGCAAGCTGCCCGAGGCGGTGACCGACGTCTTCGCAGTGGCCGAGCGTCCCGCGATGATCGTCGGCCCGGGCGCGCTCGGGGCGGGGGCCCTGGGTGCGGCGCTTGCGCTGGTCCAGTCGCTCGGACTGATCAAGGATGGCTGGAACGGCTTCAACGTCCTGCACACGTCCGCATCGCGCATGGCATCGCTGGTGCTGGGTTATGCGCAGGCGGGCGGCATCGCCGATATCGAGGCGGCTGCTCCGAAACTCTTGCTGCTGCTCGGAGCCGACGAGGTCCCGGCCGGTCGCTTCGCCGGTGCTTACAAGGTCTATATCGGCCATCACGGAGACGCCGGCGCTCGCCAGGCCGACCTGGTGCTGCCCGGCGCTGCCTATGCCGAGAAGCACGGCACCTACGTCAACACGGAGGGGCGCGTTCAACGCGGCGAGAAGGCGGCGTTCGCGCCCGGCGACGCCCGCGAGGACTGGTCGATCCTTCGCGCCGTTTCCGGCCTGACCGGCACGCCGCTGGCCTTCGACAGCTTCGACCAGCTGCGCGCGGCGATGGTCGCCGACTTCCCGCAGCTCGGCCGCGAGGGCCTGATGGACCTGC
>NZ_JAFAVR010000058.1 GCF_019242355.1 Sphingomonas sp.
CCGCAATCGCCGCGGAAGCCGAGTGGCTCGCCGACGGCGAGGACGCCCGCTTCATGAGCGAGGTCGCGATGAGGCTGCAGGACAACTGAGCAGCCGTACCGGCGTGGTTTACGCCGCGTTGACGGTTGACACCCTATGATCGGGGCGATGAGCGTTTCCGCACTCCCCACGCCTTCACAAGGCACGGCAGGGCTGCTGCCGAAGATGTCCTTGCCGGCGCTCGCAGCCGCGGCTCTCGCGCTTCTCGCGATCGTCATCCAGTCGCTGTGGATGCCCGTCGACGCCGATGTCTCCTGGCTGATCACAGTTTGCGAGCGCGTCCTCGGCGGCGACCGGCTCTATGAGAATATCATCGAGGTCAACCCGCCCGCATCCGTCTGGCTCTACATGCCGTTGGTGTGGACCGCGGCGCGGCTTGGCCTGAGGCCTGAGGCGGTGATCGTCGGTGCATTCGTCGTCGGAGCGCTGGCGTCGACGACGGCGACGGTGCGTCTCGCCGCGAGCCTCGGCGATGACGAGACGCCTGGCTGGCTCGCGCCCGCCCTCGCCTTCGCCACCCTGGTGCTGCCGATGGGCCTGTTTGCCGAGCGCGAGCACGCAGCGCTGCTCCTCGCCCTTCCGATCCTCGCGGCTCTTGCCACGATTGCCGAGGGCAAGGCCACGCCCCGCGGCTCGACTGTCTTGTCGGGAATCGGCGCCGGTCTTGTCATCGTTCTCAAGCCGCCGTTCGCCCTGGCGATACTTGCGCCGGCAGTCTGGGCCGCAGTGAAGCAGCGATCCGTGCGTCCGCTGCTCCCGGCGTTCGCCGCTGCCTGCATGGTGTGCGCCATGTACGCCCTCGCGGTCGCGGCGCTTGCGCCCGCGTATTTCGACCTGCTGCCGGTGCTTGAGCAGACCTATCTGCGCATGCACGAAGTCTGGTGGAAGCTCATAATCGGCGTGCTGCTGTTTCCCGCCATCAGCGCCGGCCTGGTCGCAGTACTTCGGCCGCCGCGCATTCCACCGCTCGCCGTCGCCTGGAGCCTCGGTGCGCTGGGCTTCACGGCGGCGGCGCTGGTGCAGGCCAAGAACTATCCCAACCACTGGCTGCCGGGAGCGGCGCTCGCCGCTCTTGCCGTTGCGGCGGCGCTGTCGGTCAGCGAGACCGAAAAGGACCGTCGCCGCCTGGTCGGCGCGGGGCTCATCCTTCTTGTCGCGATGGAGCTGCACGCCACCGCGATCCGCCCCGACCCGGCCCTCGCTTCCGCGATCGAGCAGGCGGTGCCTCCCGCGCCGACAATCATGGCGCTGAGCACCGAGCTCGACACCGGTCACCCGGTGACCCGAAACGTCGGCGGTCAATGGGTCGGATCGCGCGCCTCCCTGTTCACGGCCGCCGGAGCGCGCTTCGTCGGGCTGAAGCATCCGCAGGCCGCAGCGCTCTATCGCGACGACGTCCACGCCTTCGCACTCGACGTGGCACGGCATCGGCCCGAACTCATCCTCGTCAACCTGGCCGAAAAACCGCAGCTGATGGCCGAGCCCGAAATCCGTTCGGCGATGGCGGCTTATCACCCCAGCCGCCGGGCGGACGGCGTGGAGCTGTGGTTGCGCCGCTAGCCCCGTGCGCTAGAGCCGCGGCATGAGCCGCTCCCTCTTCGTCACGCGTCTCTACGAGGCGGAAGTCGGCACTGGGGACCTGCTCGATCAACTGGCGATCTCGATCCGCTCACTTGCCCAGGAAGATGAGGCCGGGCGCCGTTGGTCGAAGGAGCATCGCTATCCGGGCTACACCAGCTATGCCTCGCTGAACGACCTGCCGAGGCGCGACCCGGCCTTCGCCGATGTCGCGAAGCTCCTTAAGCGCCATGCCCGGACCTTCGCGACCGAGCTCGGCTGGGATTCGAAGCCCAGGCTCGACAGCCTGTGGGTCAACCTGCTGCGCGGCTCGGGCCATCACAGCGCTCACATCCATCCGCACAGCATCATCTCCGGCACGCTCTACATCGACGTTCCGCCTGGCTCGGGCGCCATTCGATTCGAGGATCCTCGCCTGCCACTGATGATGGCAGCCCCTGCCCGCCCGGACACGTTCGTCACTTTGGAACCAAGGGACGGCCTGCTCCTGTTGTGGGAAAGTTGGCTACGGCACGAGGTGCTGCCCGGCACCGGCAAGTCCGAACGGTTGAGCATCTCGTTCAACTTGGCCTAAAGGGCTCCAACTCCCCTCATCTTCAGGATAATCATGGGCTTCCGCTGCGGCATTGTCGGCCTGCCGAACGTCGGCAAATCGACGCTTTTCAACGCTTTGACCGAAACCGCCGCGGCGCAGGCGGCGAACTATCCATTTTGCACGATCGAGCCCAACGTCGGTCGGGTCGCAGTGCCCGACGAGCGCCTCGACAAGATCGCCGCGATCGCGAAGTCGGCGCAGGAGATCGAGACGCAGATCGAGTTCGTCGACATCGCCGGGCTGGTCCGCGGCGCGTCGCAGGGCGAAGGGCTCGGCAACCAGTTCCTCGCGAATATCCGCGAGGTCGATGCCATCGTCCATGTGTTGCGTTGCTTCGAGGGTGGCGACGTCACCCATGTCGAGGGCCGGGTCGATCCGGTCGCCGACGCCGAGACGGTCGAGACGGAACTGATGCTCGCCGATCTCGACAGCCTGGAACGGCGCGTGCCCAACCTCGTCAAGAAGGCACAGCAGGGCGACAAGGATGCGAAGATCGAGGCGAGCGTGCTTGGCCAGGCGCTCGAGCTCCTGCGAGCGTCGAAGCCGGCCAGGCTGACTCAGCCGAAGGACGTCGAGGAAGCGAAGGCGCTGAGCCGCGCCCAGCTGCTCACCGGCAAGCCCGTGCTCTACGTGTGCAACGTCGACGAGGGCGACGCGGCGGAAGGCAACGCCTTGTCGCAGCGCGTCTTCGACAAGGCCGCCGTCGAGGGCGCCCGCGCGGTGGTCGTCTCGGCCGCCATCGAGGCGGAGATCGCGACTCTGCCAGGCGAGGAGCGCGAAGCCTTCCTGTCGGACCTCGGGCTGCATGAGACCGGGCTCACGCGCGTGATCAAGGCGGGTTACGAGTTGCTCGGCCTCATCACCTTCTTCACGGCCGGCCCCAAGGAAAGCCGCGCCTGGACGGTCAGCAAGGGCGCCAGGGCGCCCGAGGCAGCGGGAGCCATCCACAGCGATTTCGAGCGCGGTTTCATCCGCGCCGAGACGATCGCCTATGAGGATTTCGTGCGGTGCGGAGGCGAGGCCGGTGCTCGCGATGCGGGCAAGCTGCGGTCCGAAGGCAAGGACTATGCCGTCCAGGACGGCGACGTGATGCTGTTCCGCTTCAACGTTTGAAGCGAAGCGCGAGCAGCCGCTCCACGGGTTTGAGAGCCAGCAAAACCCAGAGAGCGCCGAAAGCCCAGCCGCCGATCACGTCGCTCGGCCAGTGCACGCCGAGCATGACCCGGCTGAGGCCGATGACGAGCGAACCGGCGAGGGCGGCGGCGACAGAGGCCACGCGCCAGCGGCCCTCCGGCGCGAGCGCCAGGGCGAGCGCGAGGAACACGACCATCGAATTGCCGGCATGACCGCTGACGAAGGAAAAGGTCTTTACCGGCACCAGATGCGGCTCCAGTCCCGGGCGAACACGCTCGACCCCGTATTTCTGGACTTCGACAAGCGATCGGCCGGCGAGGAGCACGAAGGTCAACGACAGCGCCAGCGCGCGCTG
>NZ_JAFAVR010000028.1 GCF_019242355.1 Sphingomonas sp.
GCGCCGTCGCTATCCTATGCCGACTGGGTGCAGCCGATCCCCGACGCGCTTGCGAACCTCAAGGACTATCGGGCCCGGGTCCTGTCCCGGCCGTCGGTGGCGCGGGTCGTCGACGAAGCGCGGCCCTATCGCGCCTATTTCCCGCTCGGCGCGCCTGATCGCGACTAAGCGAAGGCGGCGGCCTTCCGGAGCAGCTGATAGGCCTCGATCACCCGACCCAGTCGTTCCTCCTGCGAGCGGTCGCCACCGTTGCGGTCCGGATGGAAGCGGCGGACCAGACTGGAGTAACGCCGGCGCAGCGCATGCCGGTCGGCGTCGTCGCCGAGGCCGAGCACCGACAGCGCCTTGCGCTCGTCAGGGGTGAACCGTGAGGGCTTGGCCCCGGCGCCGCGACGACCGAAGCGGGCGGCAATCGCATCCAGCGGGTCCGCGAAGTCGCTCCACGCCGGCGGCGGGTCGGACCCGTTTGCCGCGAAGCGGCGGCTCGGACGGTCCCAGCCCGCGAGCGGGCGCTGGGCCTCGGTAATCTCCTCGGGACTCATGCCCTCGAAATAATTGTAGCGGGCGTTGTGCTCGCGGACATGCTCGAGGCAGAGGAATCTCCAGTCCCCCGGCCCGTCGAAGCCGGAGGGCGACAGCGGCGCCTTGAACTCGCCAGGCTCGTCGCATCCGGGCACGGCGCAGCAGGCTCTCGCCCCTTCGACCCGCCCGTGCATCCTGGATTGCTTCGTCGCCATGGAATTCGCCTATATAGGCGCGATGAACGCTCAAGGAACCGGACCGGTCGCGGCCGAGATGCTTCAACGGCTCGGTTCAGCGCTGACCCCGACGCGCATCGAGCTCACCGACGACAGCGAGAAGCATCGCGGCCACGGGGGCTACAATCCGGCCGGCGAGAGCCACTTCTCCCTTCGCATCGAAAGCGCGGCATTCACGGGGAAGAGCCGGGTCGAGCGGCAGCGTCTGGTCTATGCCGCTCTCGACGACCTGATGCGCGAGCGCGTCCACGCGCTCTCGATCCGGGCAAGCGCGCCGGGAGAGTGACGGAACGGCGAGCGCCGCTCTCGCTCGTTAGAACGAGAGCTGGATTCCTGCCCGCGCGCCGATCGATGCGTGGCCCTGCTGCTCCTCGGCATTGACTTCACCTGACACGCCGATGCCCGTTCCGCCGCCGGCAAGGCGGATTGCGCCGCGCCATCCGTTGGTGCGCGCGTCCGGCGTCAAGGTGAAGTCGCTGCCGCCGGCGAAATGAGCCACCGTCGAACCGAGCGTTCCGCTCAGGATCTGCCGGCGGCCGCCTTCGAGCTCGAGCCGCAACCACGGATCATGCGTGTTGGTCGCGAGGAAATCGTAGCCGAGCGACAGGTTGGCCGACGCGGCGGTCTCGTTGCTGGTCCGGCCGCCGACGCTGAGGTCGAAAGCCGAGCCGCCGCCGGTTTCGTCATAGCCGTTTTCCTTGAGCCGGTAATATTCGATCAGCGCGTTGGGCCGGACGCTGAGCCGGCCCATCCGCGCCTCGTAGGAAACTCCGCCCGTCGCCGAGGTCAGCGTGCCGCTCCAATTGCCGTCTGCTTCGCGGGTGATGGCGGTGCCGTTCACGGTGCCCTCGAAATACCGCTTGCCGTCATATTTGACGTGACCGATCGAACCGAGCGCGAACGTGTGAAGATGGCCGAAGTTGGCGCGCCAGTAGAGGCCGCCCTGGAACTCCGTTCCCGTCAGCGTGTCGTGATGCCGCGAGTTGTTGTTGCTGGCGTAATAGGCGCCCATCAGGCCGATGCTGCCGATGCCGAGATTGCGCTCGAGGCCGGCCGCGGCACCCCAGGCCGACAGCTTGTACGACGAGGTATCGCCAATCGACTTGCTGGTTCCCCACCCGACCTGCTGCAGCCACAGGCCCATGCCGGGCTGCTCGAGCACCGGCGCGTACGGGTCGGCGAGGATTTCGCTCGTCAGGCGCGGCCCCTTGGTCGCATTTTCGAAAGCGCCGCCGGCGTAGTCCGGAAGCATCTGCTGAAGCGACGCGCGGAGGGTCGCGCTGTCCGGCGCGCCGAGGAACACCTGGGCGATCGGCGCATCCGAGTCCGCAGCCGCGACGACGGCGTTGAGAGCGCTCGCCTCGGACCTGTTGAGCCCAAGCTGGTCGCCGCTCTTGAGCTGCACGTCGAGGGACACTTGTCCGGGCGTGCTGCTCAGCACGTTCGCGGAATAGAGGAACGGCAAGGATGAGACCGCCAGGTTGTCGGCGCCGGTCACCGTTCCCGCCTGGACGATCTGGTAGGTGCCGGAGACTCCGCCGAGCGTCAGCAGGTTGAGCTTGACGTTGGTGCCGGCGCCGAAGTCTGCAGCGCCGGATACATTGAACATGGTGGCTGCACCGCCGCCAATCGAAACGCCGAGCGTCGAGCCTGCTCCGGTGGTCAACGACGCAAGGTTGGTCGCGCCGGTGGCCGTCACGTCGAACATCGACCCGGCACCGACGTTGACGGCGGTCCCGGAGCTGTTGGCAAGCGTTCCGTGAAACGCCGATGTTCCCGACAGAGCGAGCGAGTCCGCGCCTCCGCCGAAATCCACGGCGCCGGTCAAGACCGACGTTCCGGACAGCTGCACGCTGTCGGTGCCCGACCCGAACTGGACAGGCCCGCTCATTGCGGCGGCGCCGGACAGGCGCAGCT
>NZ_JAFAVR010000283.1 GCF_019242355.1 Sphingomonas sp.
AGCGACGGCCAGTCCAAAGTCCGGCCGCCAAACGACCGACATCGGCGTGCCGCCACCGTAGTCCGAGCCATTCATTCCCATGAAGTTTCGCTGCTGGAAGTCATGCGTGACCGGCTGCACCCAGTCGCGCCGGTCGGGGTGTGACGACCCGGAAAAGGTCCAGGCGCCTTTGGGGTGGGCGAGGAGCGTGTGCGATGCCGTCCACCAGCGTGCGATCGTCATCGGCTGCCGGCCGACGTTGCGATAGCGCACCGTCATCAGCGCGGCCCCGGGATAAGCTTCACGAAATTCGATCTCGACCTGCTTTTCCAACCATCCGTCTGCGAGCCCGCGGAAGCTGTACCGCTTGCCGTTCGGCAGCACCGTCTGCTGCCGATCGAGCAGGACGAAACGGTCGATGACCTTGCCACCTGCCAGCCGCACTCCCTCGCTCGCCTCGAGCGGGGTGACCGCCTGACCATTCCGCGACACTCGGGAGTAAAGGGCATTGTCGAAATCGATCTGCAGAACGCCGTCGCCTGCAGACGTGACCGGCTGCGCGAAAGCCCAGGCGCGTCGCGGGACGGCAACGGCGGCGGAAAGGCTTGCGACGCCGCTCATCAAGGCGGTGAGCGTTGCTCGGCGCGTAAGTGTCGGATGGCGCATCTCTGTCCCTCGGCCCCTCGGACGCGTCCCAATGATCAGGGGCGGTCGCCAGGGCAGCTTGCACAAGCGCGCGAGCTTATACAAACGAAAACGAAGTTCACTGATTGCTTTTCGTTGCGGCTAGTCCGCGCACCCATGTTCGACTGCCTTCAGGTCGCGCTGACACGGCCAACATGTAAGGCTAGAGTTGCATTAAGGGGTTGCTTTGCGGTCGGCCGGGAAGCACAATGAAGCATACTGAAACTTCGCATATGTTCTGAGGGGGACATCATGGCTTCTCGATCCGTTCACATGACCACGCGCTTCATCGCGCTGGCCCTGGCCTCCGTGTCCACCGCCGCGCTTGCTCAAAGCGATCCGGCGACTCAGAACATTCCGGTGCCGCCGGATGCGAATGCTCCCCAATCGAGCACCTCCGACACGAACGTCGCGAACAAGGCCAGCCACGATATCGTCGTCGTCGGCATTCGCGGCAGCCTCGACAAATCGGTGCGGATCAAGCGCAATTCCCCGGTCGTGCTCGATTCCGTTAACGCAACCGAGCTTGGCCGATTTCCGGACAGCGACGTCGCCGATTCGCTTCAGCACGTGACCGGCATCACGATCAACCGGACCACCGGTGGCGAAGGCCAGTATGTCAGCGTCCGCGGCCTTGGTTCCCAGTACAATATCACGACCCTGAACGACCGCATCCTCGCAACTGACGACGACGGCCGCGACTTCGCATTCGACATTCTTCCCTCGGACGTCATTTTGGGCGCCGACGTGTTGAAGTCGCCGCAAGCTGCGGCGGTCGAGGGCAGCATCGGCGGCACCGTCAACCTGCGTTCTGCGCGCCCGTTCGAGCATCCCGGCGTGCACATGGCCGTGCGTGCCGAGGGCGACTATAACGACATGTCGCGCTACAAGGGCTACAAGATCTCCGGTTTCGTCAGTGGCACGAACCGGTCGGGCACCTTGGGCGGCCTGATCGGCGTCGTCTATTCCGACCAGAAGTTCCGCACTGACGCGCTCAATTACTCCACCTGGGACCCGTACAGCCCGGGGGTCTGGCCCGTCGGTCCGACCGCCGACAGCCCGCCTCCGCCCGACGCCCAGCCGGTAAATGGCCTCTGCTGCATCCAGTTCGGCTCGGTCGTCGATCGAAAGAAGCGCATGGCGCTCACCGGCACTCTGGAATGGCGGCCGCAACCAAACCTGCACATCACCCTCGATGGCATGTACACGAAGCTCAACGATCCGCAGGTCGCGTACAATCAGTCTTATTATCCCGACTTCACCTACGACCAGAACGGCTTGCCAGAATGGTCGAACGTGACCGTGAAGAACGGCTTCATCACCGGTTTCACCGCGAACAACTTCGATCCGGAGGTCGTCAACCAGACGATCCACCGCAAGGTGACCACCTATCTGATCGGCGGCAACGTGAAGTGGGATCCGACGCAGCGGCTGTCGATTGTCGGCGACGTCTATCGGTCGCGCGCCAATCGTCCTGAGGGTGGTCTCGATACCTTTTTGACCGCGGGCCTCGTGTCCCCAACTCCCTATAACCAGAACACGCTGACCTTCTCGGCCAACCCAGGCGAAATGCCGAACCTCCGGGTCACCTTGCCGGACGGCACCGATTACGCGTCCGCGCTGGCTTCTGGAGCGCTCGATAACAATGCGCTTTGGAGCACGCACTACGACGGGCTTTCGGGCTTCTCGATCAGGGACACGGTCACCGGCGCGAAGGCCGACGCGACCTATACTGTCGACAACGGCATCCTCAGCCACATCGACGCGGGCCTCGCCTATCTGAAGCGGTCGAAGTCACGAAGCGACATCTCGAACGACTGGACCAACGGATCCAACCAGTACAGCACCCTCTACAACACCATGCCCGGCCAACCTGGCCCGATCACCTTCGCGAGCATGGGCCAGAATGTCATCTCGACGTTCAACTTCCCCAATTATTTCGCGGGCGCCGGCGGCAACTTCCCGACGACGCAGGTCCTGATCAACGCGGACGCACTGCTCGCCGGGCTCAAGTCGCTGGACGGAACGCCGAACTACACGTCAGGGGAGGGTGTGTATAATTTCGCGGACACCCTGCCGCAGTTCAATGCGACGAATTCCTACGTTGTCGGCGAGAAGACGATCTCCGGATATGTCGAGGCATCGTTCAGCGGTCACAGCTGGACGGGCAACATCGGACTGAGGCTGGTGCATACACAGACCAGCGCGGCGACCGCGATCAACAAGATCATCTCGGTCACCGTAGCCGACACTGCGAATCCGACGGCCTCCGCCGTGACCGAATATTCGAACGCGACGCCGGTCCACGCCAACGGCAGCTACACGTTGCCGCTCCCGGCTGCGAACGTGAACTTCGAGCTTGCCAAGAACCTGCACCTGCGCCTCGCCGCTGCTCGAACCGTCGCGCGGCCGAACCTCAACCAGTTCGCGCCGACCGAGACCGACGACACGAGCAACCAGGATTACGTCATTTACTACGACGGCAACGCGAACCTGAAGCCCATCAAGGCGTGGCAGGCCGATGCGTCGCTCGAATGGTATTATCAGCCCAACGACATGCTGTCGGCCGCGTTGTTCGGGAAGAAGCTGAAGGGTGACATCACCACCATCCAGCGCAACAATGTCGATGTCGGCGCGGTCGGCTGCTTCAACGGCAACCCCTGCACGCCATTGCTGTTCAGTGTGATCGAGCCGATCAACGGTGACAGTTCGAAGGTCTACGGGATCGAGCTCAGCTGGCAGCATCTGCTCGACAACGGCCTCGGCATCCGCGCCCAGTTCACCCACACCTGGAGCAAGGCGAAGATTGAGGGGCAGACCTTCGGCAGCATCGCCGGAATTTCGCCAACGACCTGGTCGATCAATCCCTTCTATGAAAAGGGTCCGATCTCGCTCAGCGTCTCGTGGGATCACTCGAGCTCGTTCGTCTACTCAAATTATACGGAGATCGACGGCGTTCCTGCAATCGCGAAGGCGTACGACTGGGTGACGGCGACGGCCGGCTTCGACCTCACGAAGCGCATCAAGCTCTATGTCGAGGGCCGCAACCTGACGAACTCTATCGTCCGCACCTACCTGAACGGCGACCCGAACATCATCTGGGCATCCGGCGCGGTCGGAACCAGCAGCAGCGTCGGCGCCGGCTACACCGCCTACGGCCGAACCTTCACGGCCGGCGTCCGCTTCGGCTTCTGATCAGCGCAAAAAAATCCCCCGCGTTCCGAAAAGGGGGCGGGGGATTTTTCATAGCCGACGCAGGCGGGCGAGCTCGTCGCCGCGCTTTCAGCCGTGGTGCAGGTAGATGCGCTCGGCGTTGCGGTAATAGAGCTTGTCGATCACCTCGCGCGGAAGCGCGAGGCCTTTGACGTCGGCCTTGAGGTCCTCGACATGCTGCGTCAGCGGCGTCGCGAGATAGCGCCAGTCTGACCGCCAGGTCCGGTCGACGTCCTTTTCGAAATCGGCGCTGGTAACCGCGGGATTGTCGGCCGGATGTGCCGGATCGGGCGGATTGTCGGCAACGTCCGTGCCGTACATCAGGCGGTTCTGGTACTTGATGAAGAAGTTGCGGACCTTGGCCGGATCCTGGTTCGACTGATACTGGATCTGGGTCATCCGCGCGGCGATGTCGACGTTCGCGTTCGGGAAGCGGTCGAGCCAGACGGCCAGGCGGTCGACGCTCCACTCGAGGCTCGCCATGTGCGCGCCGACGAACTGCAGCCTGGGATGGAAGGCGACGAACCGGTCGCGCGCCGCCATCAGCATTTCGTAGCTCGGCTCGTCCGGATGCAGGTACATGTAATATTGCGGATGCTCCTTGAAGTAGCTGCGGTCGTTGTCCGTCGTCATCT
>NZ_JAFAVR010000077.1 GCF_019242355.1 Sphingomonas sp.
GTTCCTGATCGGCCAGCAGTTCAACGGCACGCTCGTCCCATTCGTGCTCGGAACGGCCGCCTGCGCGGTCGGCGGCTTCGTGCTCGTCGTGCTGACGGAGCCCAAGCGGCTGTTCGCCGGGATCGACGCCAGGGAGGAGCAACCCGCCGCCGTCGAGGAGCCCGCCTAGGCCCCGCGAACGGCGGCGCGGCCCTTATTCGGCGGCGACGTCCGCCTCGTCCGGGCCGACCATCAGAACTTCGCCGACCTCCTCGGTCTTGCCCCGGATCGCGCGCTCGAGGCGGTCGGCGACGTCGGGATTCTCCTTGAGGTAGGTCTTGGCGTTCTCGCGGCCCTGGCCGATGCGGACGGAGTCGTAGCTGAACCAGGCGCCCGATTTCTCGACAATCCCGGCCTTGACGCCGAGATCGAGGATTTCGCCGACCTTGGACACGCCCTCGCCGTACATGATGTCGAACTCGACCTGCTTGAACGGCGGCGCGACCTTGTTCTTGACGACCTTCACCCGGGTCGTGTTGCCGACGATGTCGTCGCGGTCCTTGATCTGGCCGGTGCGGCGGATGTCGAGGCGGACGGAAGCGTAGAATTTCAGCGCGTTGCCGCCCGTCGTCGTCTCCGGATTGCCGTACATGACGCCGATCTTCATCCGCACCTGGTTAATGAAGATGACCGTGCAGCGCGAGCGGCTGATCGAACCGGTGAGCTTGCGCAGCGCCTGGCTCATCAGCCGGGCCTGGAGGCCGACATGGCTGTCGCCCATCTCGCCCTCGATCTCCGCCCGCGGCACCAGCGCGGCAACCGAGTCCACGACCAGAACATCGATCGCATTCGAGCGCACCAGAGTATCGACGATCTCCAGCGCCTGCTCGCCGGTATCAGGCTGCGAGACGATCAGCTCGTCGATGTCGACTCCGAGCTTTCGGGCATAGACGGGATCGAGCGCATGCTCGGCGTCGACAAAGGCCGCGGTCCCGCCGGTCCGCTGCGCCTCGGCGATCGCATGCAGCGCGAGGGTCGTCTTGCCCGAGCTCTCCGGCCCGTAGATTTCAATGACCCGGCCGCGCGGCAGGCCGCCGACGCCGAGCGCGATGTCGAGCCCGAGCGAACCGGTGGAGACGGTTTCCACCTCCATCTTCTCGCGGCTGCCGAGCTTCATTGCCGAGCCCTTGCCGAAGGCGCGATCGATCTGGGCGAGGGCTGCGTCGAGCGCCTTCTGGCGATCCGTAGTCGAGTTCTGCAAGTCCACTCCGCTTCCGATGACCTTGAGCTGCGTCGCCATGTCCCTGTTCTCCCTCGTCAATGCAAGCGGATTCCCGCTTTCACCGGCGGCCGAGCTCCCGCCCTGATGAGGTGTGCGTATCCTATTTGTTCTAACGGAACAAGAGAGGAACGTGCGTTAAGCCACCGAGCGCAGGCGAACGATTGCGGAGCGATCGTGATCCAGCGCGAAGAGATGGCGAACGGCGGCCAGCGTGCGGGCATCGCCCGACACGACTGACGTCACGGGATTTATTCCCGTGACGGCCCCTCACCCTCCCAAAGCTGGCGCTTCGGGCCCCTCCCTCTCCCGCTGCTGCGCGGGGAGAGGGGCAAGTGCGTTGCCAAGCTCCTCCTTATCGCCAACAAAGTTGACGAAATTGACGCCGTCCAATGAGGGCGGGCCGTCCTCCTCGTCCGCCAGATCCTCGAGATGAAAGTCAAGGCCGCCGATCGCCTCATCCGGATCGGGGGCGTCGTCGTCCCAGCCGGGCGGATGGACGACGGGGGCAATGGTCGACTTCTGATAATAACGGTGCGGCCGGCGATAGCGCAGGAGGAACATAGTCAGCCGCTCGTCGAAGTGGCGGTATTCGCCGACCTGCTCGCCCTGATAGAAGATCGGCCTCGGCACGCCCTTCACCGCCCGCGACCACATGCCGTCCTCGACCAGGCGCAGCGAGCAGTCGAGCGCCGCGTCATAGGCCCGGCGAAAGGCGCCGGCCGACGGGCGATTGTAGAGGTTGTGGGCGGATTGCCGGGTCATCCCGACCGACCGCGCCGCGTCGGTCACACAGCCGCATTCCGACAGCGCTTTCAGGAACGCGGCCTGGCGCTCAACGGTCCAGCCGTCGTGACGCGGCCGGCGGGCGGGGAGATTGGGGTGTGCGGACATGGTGCCTCCACAGAAAAGAGGCGAGGCAGGTATCGCATGATGGGGGCTGTAGGACAGCACGAAATGCCGAGCGCAGGTGAGCGATTGCGAAGCAATCGGGAGGCAGCGCGAAGAGCCATTGAGTGCCGGCCGGCGGGGCGCGAGGCTGAAGGCCGAGCGAACCCGTCCGACGTCACGGGATTTACTCCCGTGACGGGCAGCAACCAAGCAGCCATGAGTTGAAGTTCTTCAGTAAATAGTCATGCTGGCGATCGCTCGACGTACTGAAGCGGATAATTTATGTCGCATTTGTTTGGTGGGGATTGGACAGAAGCTAAACTAGATATTGTCTCTCGATATGCGAAGGCATTTCAAACCGCTCTCAAATTCCGGCCTTTTGAAAGTTGGTATATCGATCCGTTTGCGGGTTCGGGTGAGCGAGAGGAGAAACGCTTCTCGGGAGGTCTACTGGACGGCCAACCGATCGAGGAAAAAATACATACATTTGCTGGCAGCGCGAAACTCGCGCTCGAAATTGAACCCCACTTCAGCCATTATCGTTTTGCCGACACAAAGGCAGAACATGTACAAGCCCTGCGTCAATTGGCTGCCGAACATGCTGGGCGGGACATCCAGATTTTTCCCGGCGACGGAAATGAGTGCGTTCGCAGAATCGTTAGCAATCGGTTGTGGACAGGCTCTCAAACGTCTTGGAAGCAGCGAGGAATCGTCTTCCTTGATCCCTACGGTATGAAGGTTGCTTGGGACACGCTTCGAGTCATTGCACAGACCAAACGACTAGACGTGTGGTTTCTCTTTGCCGCCAAAGCAGTTCGTCAGCAGCTGGGACCACGTCTCGATCGCGTCGACCAAGGCAAAGCTGAGGCGCTTGATCGTTTCTTTGGAGAGACGACCTGGCGCGATGCTTTCTTCAAGCCGATTGCCGGCCAGACTGACTTCCTTGGTACGGAGACTGACCGATCCGAGACCGCCGCAAATTTACAAACAATCGGCGCATATGCGAAGAAACGATTTGAGACGATCTTCTGTTGGGTTTCGTCACCCAAGCCGCTGACAGTACGGAACGTACCGGATTACTTCCAACTTTATTGCATGACCAACAACGATTCGGGAAAAGCTCTAGAGCTCATCAAAAAGCTTCACGCTGCGGTCGTTAAAGCGCAAAACCAGGCATCTCGTCATACGTTCGACCGTTGAAGGTTCTGCCGGCAGCCTTTTTGTTCGTCCCACCCCACTGCTTGAAGAAAAAGGCCGTTCCGTAAGCGCGACAACGATCCTCGATTTGCTGAACACACTCATGCTCTATCGGCCGGGCGCGAGGGCCAGACTCGCCACCCACAATAGCCCAATCAATTTCGGAGAGATTGATCGCCCCCACGGCCCCAATGAGCGGCTCAAATGAAATGAATTTGATGAAGCCCGGTATGGCTCTGAGTGCTTCGATTCTTTCCAGCGCAGCGGAGTCCTCAACACTCGTACCAATCCAAATATTATGCGGCGAACTGAACGAAGCATCGGTCAGGAGCTTCTGCATACGATCGGGCCGCTTGGTTAGCACTTGGTATGTGTGCTGAGGGGTTTCCGTCATCACTCTCCAGACGCGTGCAATGAACTCGTCCGGCACACCGGGATGAAAGAGATCCGACATAGAATTGACGAAAACCTTGCGCGGTTTGCGCCAGTTATAAGGCGCGCTAAGAGCCTTAACATCAAGCGCAATTTTGCCAGTCCAAACCGCGCGACCACCACTTTTCCGTGTCAGTCCGACATATTTTTGGATGCCTATCGCGTCTAGTCGAGCAGCCATCCTCATTGCATAGCAATTCGAGCAACCGGCGCTCGCGATCGTGCAGCCTGCTACCGGGTTCCACGTGACGTCCGTCCATTCGATTCTTGAAGCCTGCGCCACTCTAACCTCCAGTTCGGCAACCCAAGAATCTATCAGAATCAGGCCCTTAGCAAGCTGTTCACGAAATGATCCGCTAAGCGACTCAGAACATTGGGGAAATCAGGTCACGGGAGTAAATCCCGTGACCGCGTCGGACGAGTTCGGCTCGCTTGAGGCTCGCCGCCTCGCCGGCCGGGCGTGCGACGGCTCTTCGCGCTGCTTCGGCGACGCTCCGCGTCGGCGGCGCTGCGCTCGGCGTCTTACGCGGGGGTGATGTCTCCGGCGCCCGTGCCGGCATCCGCGCCCTGGTCGGGCCGCGTGTCGAACACTTCGTCGATCAGGCCGAAGGCCTTCGCCTCGTCGGCTTCGAGGAACTTGTCGCGGTCCATCGCTTTTTCGATCTCCTCGAGCGGCTGGCCGGTGTATTTGGCGTAGAGCTCGTTGAGGCGCTGGCGCATGCGGAGGATCTCGCGGGCCTGGATCTCGATGTCGGCGGCCATGCCCTGGGCGCCGCCCGAGGGCTGGTGGATCATGATCCGGCTGTTGGTCAGGGCAACGCGCATGCCGGGCTCGCCGGCGGCAAGCAGGAAGCTGCCCATCGAGGCGGCCTGGCCGATGCAGACGGTGCTGACCTTCGGGCGGATGTACTGCATGGTGTCGTGGATCGCGAGGCCGGCCGTCACCACGCCGCCCGGCGAGTTGATGTACATGAAGATGTCCTTCTTCGGATTCTCGGACTCGAGGAAGAGCAATTGGGCGGTGATCAGCGAGGCCATGTGATCCTCGACCGCGCCGGTGACGAAGATGATCCGCTCGCGCAGCAGGCGCGAATAGATGTCGAAGCTGCGCTCGCCGCGGTTGGACTGCTCGATGACGATGGGCACGAGCTGCGAAACGATGTCCTGATGATCAATCACGTGAAGCGGATCCCTTAAGTTCGTTCCCATCGAAACGGTGCTTCGATGGGGGTCTTCAGTTCAGCCTACATCGGCGCGAACAGCGGGGAGTTCAAGCGGGCGGCGGAAGGCCGCGTCCCGGCGCGGGCCGTCTGACGCTTTGTTAAGGCTTCCCGCCTAGACAGGGTTAATGGACATGTCCGCGAGGTTCCCCGACATCCAGGCCGAAGCCCCGGAGCGCCGCGAAGAGTGGCGGTTCACGGCGCTGGTGATCATCGCGGGCGTTGCCCTTCGACTGTACTGGCTGGCGCGATCGCACGGCCGGCTGTTCGGCATGCCGACCGCCGGGGAGGCCTATCGCGCCGCCTTGTCCGTCGCGCGACACGGAGTCCTCGGGGACGCCTATTTCGTCGGCCAGGGGCCGAGCGCGCATCTCCTCCCGGTCAATCCGATGATCGCGGGCGGAGTGCTGTGGGCGTTCGGACCCGGAAGCGTCGCGGCCAATGTGGCCTTGCTCGCCTGGGCCGCGGTCCAGGTCGTCGGCGGCTACCTCCTGGTCCGGGCACTCTTCCGGCAGCTGGGCGCGAGCGCCGCCGTCCAGCGCTGGGGGATCGTGCTCCTTCTCCTGGTCCCGTCGTTCGTTCCGCAGGAAGTCATCGAGTTCCGTTACTGGGAAGGCGGCAGCGCCGTCTGCCTTGCGGCAATCAACCTGCTGATGATCGTCCGCCTCGACGAGCGGCGGTCGCTCGACACGCGGGCGCTGCTGGCCGCCGCCGGCCTGTCCGCGATCACTTTCTTCATCAGCCCGTCCGCGGGCCTCGCCGTCGACCTGTGCTGGGCCGTCGTCGCGCTGCGCCGGCTGTCATTCCTTCGCGCCGCCCAGTTCGGCATTGCCTCGGCGCTGGCCCTGACGCTGCTGATCGTCCCCTGGGCGATCCGGAACGAGCGGGCGCTCGGCGAGACGGTCCTGCTGCGAAGCAATTTCGGCCTCGAGTTCGCGATGGCCAACCACGATGCCGCCCTTTCCGACGGGCCGCGGCCGCCCGCTTATGTCTATCACGACCGCTTCGACAAGATTCATCCGGGCGACCAGAATTCGGGCCTTCAGCCGCTGATCAAGCAGCGCGGCGCCGAAGTGCGCTACTCGCGCGCCCTCGCCCGCCAGACGGAAGCCTGGGTCGCCGCCCATCCGTGGGGCTTCGCGCGGCTGTGCCTGAGGCATTTCCATGAGTTCTTCTTCCCCGAGCCCTGGCAGATGTATTTCACGGAGTGGGAGGGACTGCGCACGCCGCGATCGGTCGCGATCTCGCTCGTCGACCTGCTCGGCCTGATCGGCCTGACGCTGGGCCTGTTCAGCGACCGCCGGCGTTACTGGATCCCGCTGCTCTACATCTTCGCGGTGGCGGTGCCTTATTCACTGTTCCAGCCGGTCTCGCGCTACATCTTCCTCGTCTACCCGATGCTGGCGTTCGGAGCGATCGAGGGCATTTGCAGACTCGCTGCCGCAATGGGCCGCAGCCGAAAAAGCGGACGCGACGGCTTGCAAGTGACGCGTGCCGCCATGAGCTGCGACCAGCATTCGTGGGTGCGCGCCCGCTTAGCGCCAATGCTACCCTGAATTGCGGCGCCGTTACCGCGATCAGCGCGGGGCGGTCCAGAACCCTTCGCCGATCCTCCGTCGGTCACTTGGCCATGTGACGAGTTGCCAGGTAATCAGCAGCAGTGGTTGGGCCGATCGCCTCGGTGTCGGTATGATCGGCTATGAAGCGCCGGAAATTCAGGAAGAAATCCGCGCCTGACGGGAGCCCCAACTGCTTCCAGGCCTTGTCCAGCGCGGCCTGCTTGTCCGGTGGGTAGTGTGCCGGCTGGACCAGGATGAAGTCCCAGTCCGCGCCATCGCTGTGGACATAGAGCTGCCGCGGCGGAACTCCGGCCATCCGGTTCGCCTGGTCGTAACGCGCGATTTCCTTGAGGAATGCTTCGTGCTGCCCCGGGGCGATCCGGTATATTTCGATCTGCGTCGCCGGAGCTTCGGGCACCTCCTGCGCCAACGCGGGTGCCGACGCGAACAAGGCAATGCTGCAAAGCAGGCTAAGCGTGAGCGACTTCATCGGGGGTCTCCATGTGAGGAAGGCTGAGCTGCCAGCAGGACGGCGCCGTCGGCGGGGTCTGGCTCGCCCGGGGGTCGATCATCGCGATACCAGGCGCGCGGAAACGAATGGGCATGGGGCCACAGCTCATCGAGCGTCGAGCCATCATAAAGCTTGCCGCCCTGCATCACGGACGCGATCGACAAAGAATTGCGGATGTCCGCGCGAGGATCACGATCAAGGATGACGAGGTCGGCGATCTTGCCGGGCTCGATGCTGCCGAGGTCCGCCTCGCGGCCGATCGCCTCCGCCGAGCCGAGCGTCGCGGCGCGCAGCGCTTCTTCGGGCGTCCAGCCGCCCATCACATGCGCCTCCATCTCCCAATGAAAGCCGAGACCCGGGATTTCGCCGTGACTCCCCATCCCGACAATCCCGCCAGCGCGCTCGATCTTCAACGCCTGCGTCGCAAAGGCGGGGAATTGGTCATCGGCGAGCTCGCGCCAGTCGCGCTTGCGCGTCTTCATGTCGACGATGAACCGAGGCGCGAAGCGGTTGAGCCTGGGATCGCCGTTCGGCTTTCGGTCGACCACGAAATAGTCCTGGCCGCCGCCCTCGATCATCAGCGTCGTGTTGTAGGAGACGCCGCTGCGCGCCATCAGCTGCACCACGTCCTTGTAGAGGGGCGTCATCTGCAGCGCATGCTCCGACCCGGAAACGCCGTCCTGAACCTGGGTGAGGTCGAGCTTGTCGGAATTGGCGCCCTCGGTGGTGACGCGCAGCCCGTGCTCGCGAGCGCTTTGCGACACCCACTCCCGCACCTCGCGGTTGCCGGTGCGATACAGCTTGAGATTCCGGAGTCGGTAGAAGTCGCGGTAGCGGTCGAGCACGCGGTCGACCTCTTCCTTGGACCTGAACGCGTTGAACGAGAACAGCGCGGGTCCTGTAGAACGGATGCGCGATCCGGTGATCAGTCCAGCGTCGATGAGGTCCTGGTATGCAAGCATGTCGATCGACAGGGTCGACGGGTCGAACGCGGTGGTGATGCCATAGGCAAGGTTGGCCGCCACGCCCCAGCTCTCGAGGTCGAGCTGCCCGCGCCGGATGTCGGCAACGTGATCGTGATCATCGATGAAGCCGGGCACCAAATACTTGCCGGCAAGATCACGCACCTGCACGCCCGCCGGAAGCGGGATCGATCCCCTCTGCCCGACGGCGGCGATGCGGCCGTCGATGACGAGCACGTCGGCATTGGCGATGGTTCCCTTGCCGCCCATCGTGATCGCGGTCGCTCCTCTAAACAGCAGCGCGCCGCTGGCGTCCGCGCGCGCAATCACGACGTCGGCATTCCAGCGTGCCGGCGTTCCGGGATCAGCGGTGGCTGACTCGCTGTTCGGCGGCAGCAAGTGCACATCGGCGAGGGGACGGGAAAACCAGCTGGAGCCCAACCCCCAGCCGATGCTGCGACCGTCGCTGCCCCACTGGAAGAAATCCGCGCCCACTTCGGTCAGCTTGCGGTGGGGAACGCCTGGCGAAGCGAGGTCGATCGTCGTCCCGTCCTTCGCTGGCCGCCCGATCAGGAACAGCTGTTGAGCAGTCTGGGCGAGCAACCACTGGCCGTCGGGACTGAGCCGGAGGTCGTCGACGGGAGCCCGGCCGGGCAGGAAATAATATCCCGGCCCTGTCACCTGCACAAGCAAGCGCCGGCCGCTGCCGTCGAGCTTCACCGCGTTGAGGCCGTCGTCGAACAGCATCAGGACTTCGGCCCCGTCGGGGCCGAAGTGCGGCGTTCCACCCATCGAACCCTGGGCAATCACGCGCTGCTCACCGCCCGACGCCGGCATGAGGACGAGCTCCGCGTCGCGCAGCGGGCCATATTCCATGTAGCGGTGCATGCGGACGTAATTGCTCGATCGTTCGACGACGATGGTGCGCCCGTCCGGCGTTAGGACCGGGCTGGTGTAATAAGCCGAGGTGCGGGTGATCCGAACCGGCGGGCGACTTCCCTCGGCGTCGACGCGATAGATCTGACCGCCAGCGCGCGCAGTCCATCGCACGTAGATGATGGAGCGGCCGTCCGGCGACCAGCTCGGCTGGAACTCTCCAAAGGAATCGCGAGTGAGCCGTCGCGGCTGCCCGCGCGCGGTCAGATCCATCGTGTAGATCTGCCCAAGCGCCGAAAAAGCCAGGCGCTTGCCATCCGGCGAGGCGACCGGCCACTGGATGATGCGGGCATGCACGGGGCCCGTGTCCTCACGGATCACGGGCCGGTTCAGGGGACCGAGCGGGACCCGCACGTCCGCGGAGAAGGGAATGTTCGTCTCCGCGCCGTCGGTGAGCGACACACGCTGGAGCGCTCCGCCATTGTTGACGACCAGCGCGCGGCTGTCGGGCGTGAAGGCATAATGCGGCGCGAAGTCGCGCCAGGCGGCGCTTTCGAGCTCGTCATGCTCGGTCAGCTTGACCAGCCAACGGTCGTCATGGGTCCGCAGGTCGAGCACGCGCAGCCACATCTGCGGCCCATAGCGTGTCGCGTACACCAGCAGCTTGCCGTCGGGCGACGGCAGAGGCCGGAAGAAGGTGCCGAGCACGAGGTCGGGGCGATAGCTTCGCGGTGGCTCGACCAGCGTCTCCTCGGCCCCGGTTGCGAGATTGCGCCGGCGGATGACCCACGCGGGCGGGGTGCTGTCCTTCGTTCCGACCTGCGACGCATAATAGAGCCAGCGCCCGTCCTTCGACGCTTCCGCGCCGACAGTGCTGCTCGATTGGTCACCGCTGACCGGCACGATGACATGCGGCTGGCCGGTCGCGAGCGGCACGCTCAATAGCTCGAACGCGACGTAGTCGGGATGGAAGCGCGAGACGTAGATCGTCTTTCCGTCGGCACTCCAGCTCGGCGATGTCAGGATCGCGTCGCCGGTCAGCTGGGTCACTGGACGGGGATTGCGGCCGTCGATGCCTGCAATCCAGACATTCTCGGTCCCCGACCGGTCGCTGACGAATGCGACGCGCTCGCCGTCGGGCGAGAAGATCGGCTGGGAGTCGAACGGCATGCCGGTTGCGATCGGATGCGCGGCGCCGCCGCGTGCGTCCATCACGTAGAGGTCGCCCAAGAGCTCGAACACGATCCTGCGCCCGTCCGGCGACAGGTCGGGCGAGAGCCAAGTCCCTTCCTGCGTCCGGAAGGCAATCTCGCGCGCGGGTTCCATCGGCAGCGCCGAAGAGGGCGGAGCCGCGCAGGCC
>NZ_JAFAVR010000135.1 GCF_019242355.1 Sphingomonas sp.
AAAGCGGACTGATGATGCCGGTCGCCGGCGGTCACATCACCTCCTATTTCGGCAATCGCTATCACCCGATCCTGCACTACGTGCGCTTCCATGCCGGTCTCGACATCGGCGCGAGCTGGGGAAGCCCGATCGTCGCCGCGGGCGACGGCCGGATCGTTGCCGCGGGCTGGGCTGGCGGATACGGCCGCGAAGTGCAGATCGCCCATGCCGGCGGAATTACCAGCCTCTACGGCCACATGAGCGAGATTGTCGCCGCGCCGGGCAGCTTTGTCCGCGCCGGCCAGCTGATCGGCTATGTCGGGTCGAGCGGCTTGTCGACCGGGCCGCACGTTCATTTCGAGGTCCGCCAGAACGGCGCGCCGGTCAATCCGCTGTCGGTCCACTTCGCGTCGGCGCCGACGAGCGATCCCGGCCTGATCAATGCCGTCAAGGCGCGGCTGCAGGCGCTCCTCAGCGTTGGGACAAAGCGGGTTTAGTCGTTGCGGCTGCCGGTGCGTGCGCCAGCGAGTAGTAAGCCAGCGCCAGCGCCCCGTGCAGCGATACGCGGTTCAACGAGAGTTGCGTTCCCTTGACCACGCATGAATTGAAATCCGGCATCAGCGCTTGCATCGCCGCAGCTTCATCGGTCGAGCCAAGGGCAGATCGCAAAACGGTCCTCGATGCCAAGGGATTGTCCCGGACTACGCAATCGCCAAATTTGTACCAGAGGATCATGGCCTGATCGTCGGCCATGGCTTTCTCCCGGACCTGGGCCGATCCCTGCCGTGCGCTCCACGGCAGGATCGGGGGAACGGGAAGTTGCGCCGCCCCGGACAGATGCGCCGGGTTGATCGTGTCGATCTCCGTTGCGAGCAATGCTTCGGCGAGCGCGAATCGAATCGCGTCGCCGCCCATTCCCAGCTCGACGACGTCCGCGTCCGAGTTTGCATCGGTAAATGCGTCCTCGGCGCAACCCGAATCCGCCAGCTTTTGATATTTGTCGAAACTGAGACTGGTTCGATCAAGAATGTAGGCGGATGCAAGGGCGCGCCGCCGCTTGACCAAGCAGGAGGCGAAGTTGTGAACGATCTGCTGCGCGCGTTCGGGAGAATAATGCTCCACGGGATGCGGGATGCGGCTGTCGGTGCGCACCTCCGGCTTCAGCCTCTGGCCGCTGGCTGATGCAGTCAGAAGGCCGAGCGCGAGAACTCCACTGACGATGCGTAAGAACAAGACGACGGCCCCCCGACGACTCAAAGGAGGCGAGCATGCCCAAGCTGTCGCTCACGCGCAATTGCTGTTGCCGGCATGCGGGGATGCTGCGCGCTTTGTCATGTTGCAGAACTGGAACCGGCCGTTCGGTGGCGACGCCGCGACGGGCTAGCGCGCCTGCTTCCGCGGATAGAGGTAGCCGGGATCGAATTGCGCGAGGCGTTGCAATTCGCCGAGATCGGGAAGCCGCACGTGCCGGTTGCGAAGCTCGACGAGGCCGCGCTTGCGCAATTCCTGGAGAGTGCGGTTGACATGCACCGAGGTCAGTCCGAGGCAGTCCGCGACCTGGATCTGCGTGAGGGGGAAGGCATAATCGTCCTCTCCCGCGCAGCCGGCGACCTGAAGCCGGACGAGAAGTTCGCAGAACAGATGGGCGACGCGGGCCAGCGCGGACCGGCGTCCCATCGACAGCATCCACTCTCGATGGATGGCGGCGTCGAGATTGGTGACCAGCCACATGAGCCGCGCCAAATGGGGGAATTTCTCGGTGATCTCGCGAATGGCTTCGTGCGGCACGCAGGCCAGCTCGCAATCGGTCAGCGCGACGACGTCGTGGTCCAGCTCCTTCAGCGTGAAACTGTGCAGGTCGATGAAGTCGCCGACGAGGTTGATCTCGGTGATCTGGCGCTCACCGCTTTCGAGGTCCTTGGCCCGAGCGGTCCAGCCCGAGAGCAGGAGCGTGCTCTGGCGCACGGGCTCCCAGGCGCGGATGATCGTGCGGTGCGCTGGCACGCGCCGCGTCTCGCCGACCGCGCGCCGCAGCACGTCTTCCTCGCCGGGCAGGAGATCGTCGCGGGCGCGGAGCTTTCGGAGAAAAGCATCGATCATTGGTCGCCTGGAAGGATAAGGATGTTCGGGCCCAAGGGTTCCCCACGGCTGTTCAGTCGCTGGTCGGTGGTGCTCCGGCGTCATCGGGCAGAATCGCGCTGATGGTCACGATGCGGCGGGCGACGACCTTCTCCGCTTCGAGGATGCAGGCTTCGATCGTGACCGAAGCCTCGCCTTTGTCACTGACCATGCAACGCGCGACGTCCACCGCTGAGCCGAGCGCGCCGCGGATCGCTTCGTCCAGGCTGGGATAGTCGCTGGGCTCGTCCTGCGACTGAAATTCGCTGTTGGTCAGCCGGATCGAATATGTGGGCATTCCAGCGCGCTAGCAGGGCGCGATCAGGAGGCTCCTTACTTATGTTAAGGGGCGGCGCTCGACTGGCTGAGGCTCGACGGCCGACGGCGCCTTAGCGACCGTGCCCTCTCCAGCGCTTGATCGTGCGCTGGATGATGCCTTCCTCGTCGCCGGTCTCGCGCCACAGGCGGGCGAAGCTCGGGTCGGACGAGGCCGGGCGCTTCTCGGGCTCGAGGTCGTCGAAGCGAACGCGGATCGGGATCGCGACACCTTCGCCGCAAACGATGCATTCGCGGTTGCGGAGCGCCGGAATGGCGTCGAGGAAGCCGCGAGCGCCTTCCGGCATCGCGGCGCGGACGCAGGCCTGGTCGCGGTCGTTGTTCAAGCGCATCGAGACGATGGTGCCGCACTGCGACAGCACGCCCTCGGCAAGGTCGGACGGACGCTGCGTGATCAGGCCGAGCGAGACGCCGTACTTACGGCCTTCCTTGGCAATGCGCTCGAGGATCTTGCGGACCGCCTGGCCATTCGCATTCTCGTCCTTGGGGACGTAGCGATGCGCCTCCTCGCAGACGAGCAGCAGCGGCCGCTGCGCTTCGGTCCGCGACCAGATCGCATAGTCGAACACCATGCGGGCGAGCACGGACACGACGACCGACGTAATCTCGGACGGAACGCCCGAGACATCGACGATCGAGATCGGCCGGCCCTGGCTGGGCAGGCGGAACAGGCGGGCGAGGAAGCTGCCCATCGAGTCCGACACCAGCATCCCCGAGAACATGAAGGTGTAGCGCGGGTCGGCGCGGAGCTCTTCGAGCTTGGTCTTCAGGCGCTGGAACGGAAGCGTGTCGCCGGCGCGGTCGAGCTTGCCCATCTCATTGACCAGGATCGTGTGAAGATCGGTCAGCAGGTACGGGATCGGCGAGTCGACGGTGACCTTGCCGTACTGGCTCATGTCCTTGCCCTTGGTGCGGGCGGCCAGCAGGATCTTGGCGAGGATGTCGGCGTCGCGCTGACGCTCGGCGCCGTGCGTCGTCAGGAGCACTTCGCAATGCTCCTCAAAGTTCATCAGCCAGTAGGGGAGCTGCAGATTGTCAACGTTGAACAGCTCGCCGCAGCCCTTGAACGCCGCCGAATATTCGCCGTGCGGGTCGATCATCACGATGTGGCCCTCGGGCGAAAGCTGCGAGATGCGGTGAAGGATCAGGGCGACCGAGGTCGACTTACCAGTACCGGTCGATCCCAGAACCGCGAAGTGCTTCCCGAGCATCGGGTCGACGTATAGCGCGCCGCGGATGTCGTCGGTCGGATAGACCGTGCCGATCTCGATGTGCGGTTCGTCGCTGGCGGCGAAGATGGCGCGCATGTCCTCGGTAGTCACCGCCGAAACCTCAGCGCCCGGAATCGGGTAGCGCGTCACGCCGCGGCGGAAGTTGGTCATCCGGCCGGTCGAATCACGCGTTCCCTCGCCGAGGAAGTCGACGAAGGCGAGCAGCTCTCCCCCCGAGCCGGCCTTCAGCGTGCGGACGTTGGCGATCAACCAGGCGTTGCCGACCACCATTTTGACC
>NZ_JAFAVR010000157.1 GCF_019242355.1 Sphingomonas sp.
TTTTGTCGCCGGCCCAATCACCGGAGTCGTCGTAGCGGAGCAGGACGCGTTCGAAGCGCCACTGCGTTACCGATCCGTTAGGCTCGAGAATCGTCTGTGTCAGGATCGCGGGCTGCTCGTCACCACCGGCGTAGAAGTTGCTCTCCAGCGCCGCGAAATACTGATCGAGCGCCGGGCCGTCGCGCTCCATCTTGAAGGTACCGGACCAGCCGTCGAAGAAGCGCAGGTTGTCGGTGAAGCCGTCGAGGCGTTTGATCTTCTGGTCGGTGACGTCCTGCTTCGGGTTGAAGCCGGTCACTTTCCCAAGATGCAACGAGGTGCCATCCGGAAGCGTCACGACCAGCGTGACGTCCCGGCCAACGCTATAGCCTTGCATGGGCATGGATCAGGTGTCCTTACTGAGGCGTGGAGCTGGCGACGGTGACCTGGACGGACTGGCCGCCCATCACGTTGATCAGCAGCTTGGTGATGATGCTCTGGTAAACGACCGTGACGTCGGCCTGCATGTAGCCGAGCGCGACCCGCGACGGAGGATTGTTGGCCGCGTTGATCTGCACAGAGAAGGGCTGGTTTTGGGGATTGTTGACATCCCCGATCATGCCCTGCTGCCACATGTTCGACAGGAAGGCGTTGAGCGTCGCCAGCGCCTGCGCACGCACCGAGGCGCTCTGCAGCCGGCCGATATATTTGCCCATACCCGCGTTCAGCGAGTAGGCGATGTAGTTGGTCAGGCGGGTGTAATTGTCACCGTTTATGACCGCATTCGACGACGTGTTGCAGCCGATGCGCGAGCCGAAATAGGCGCCGCCGGGGCATGGGTTGGCAATAACGTCGATACCGGCTTGCGCCAGCGTCTGGAGGTCGGCTTCCGAGTAGATGTTGACGCCCGATCCCGATGTCGACTTCTGCGTTCCGACGATGCCCTGCTGTTGTTTGTTTAGGGACGATTGTTCGGGTGAGAGTGCCGACAGGAAGCCGGCCTCGGATGCCTGCGGCGAGATAAGGCGAGTGACGTTATTCGTGGTGTCGAGCCACAGGATCCAGTCGCCCAGGAGGAGCTTGACGCCATAACAATCGAGGCCGGCCGTCGCCTTGGTAGAAGCGGCGTTCGCTACAGTATCGCCCGCAGGGCCGACAGCGATCATGTAGACGCCCTCGGACAGGGCGAACGCGGCCTGCGCAGAATAGGTCGTGCTGTCGTCGCAATCGGCGAGCATCGCGATGGACGCGCCCGTGTTGCGCAGCGCGTACATGCCCTTCCGCGGCGTCGAGTCCTGCCCGATCAGGACCGAACCCGTGATCGTGGCAGCGCCATCGGTGCCGCCTGAGAGGGTGACGCTCGAGCTAGTGGGTGCCGACGTGCTCGAGCCGGCCGCGGCAACGACCAGATTGGACGGCCCGCGAAGGCCGCTCGAACCCCCGTTGATCGCTGCGGCGATTGCGACCCATACCGCATTGCCGGAAAGGCCCACGGCGAGATTGTCGAACACCTCGGGCACGATGCCGGGCAGCGCGATTGTGGCGCGCCAGCTATTGGCAGCCGTTCCTGGCGCGAGCGAGGCGACGATCGAATTGCCGACCGTGCCGGTATATTTGCCGGTGAAGGTGATCCCGGTCGACCCGAGCACGCCCGATGCGGCGGCGTCCGTGCCGTCCGTGACGCGCACCGCGCGGATGTTGTTCGCGCCGTTGATGATCGCGATCAGGCAGGCGGTGACGAGATCGTACTTGCGGTTCTTGACCGATCCGAAATTCAGCACGGCATCGGTGGGATTGCCGACCGTGACCGGACTGTTGACCGGTCCCCACGAGCCGACGCCAACAATGCCCAAGATGTTCGTCGCGACGCCATTGAGCAGAAGCTGCGCGGGCGGAACAATCTGGACGTAAACGTCTGGAACGAAAAGACTATTCGTGTTGATCTGGCCCTGCTGGACGACAGGCATTGGCCTTACTCCTTCGGCTCAGCGGGGGTGACGGGCTGCACCGGAGGCGCCTGCTCCGCTGGCGCCGGGTCGGCGACGCGCACGACGAAGCTCGCGTGATCCGAATCCAGGATCTTCGCGATCTCGGCGGCATCGGTGATATCTTCGCCGATGGCGTGGCCACCGAACGGCTGCACAACCCTGAGGGCCATGGGCGCTTCCTTGTTTTGGGAACGATGAGAAAAAATCAGAGCGCAAAAGCGCTGTTGCCAGGATCGGAAAAGTCCAGGTTCGAGCCGAGTGCCTCTGGATTTAGAAGGGTGACTTCGGGACCTGTTGCCGTGCTGGTTGGACCGCCGATGACGTCCAACACCGTCTGTTTGATCGTGTATTCGGCGTCTGTCTGCGTCAGCGCATAGTCGACGGCGTAGATGATATCGCGGCGATAGATGAGCTGCTTCTGCTGTTCGTCACGCTGGCGGCTATGAACATAGCTAACAAGCGCCTGGCTGCCGTCCGGCATGGTGAGTCGAGTGGTCGCGGCAAGGGCGACATCGGTGGAGATGGCGACCTGATCTCGCAAGGCCGGTGTTGGCGCCCACGTCGTGATCTGGAATTGCTTCGTTTGCCGGCGAAGCTCCCGAATCGCGACGCCGGTCGCGCCATTGTTCGACGCCTCCTGCCATTCGCCGTCGCCCATGACGAGCGAGGTGATCTTTTCGCCTGGTAGCGGATAGATTGTGACGTGAACGACAGGCGCAGGCGGCTGAGCGACCGCTGCGGCCATATCGGCGTCGAGCTGATCGGGATCCGGCCAGCCTTGGTATATCCGCACAGCAGCGCTCTCGACCGGAGCCTGCCCATCGCCGTGCGGATAGACTGCAGCGTCGATCAGCGTGACCAGCGCCTGGGCGACGTCGGACATGTCGGCCATATTAGGCCTCGAGCGTAGCGACGGTCAGGCGGTAACCAAAATTGTCAAAATATGGAGCAACTACCATATACCTCAACCCAACATCGTCGATCATAATGTCGCGATCCTTGATCGAGCCAAGCGCAAGCGCTGTCTTTGGGATGAACACATACCAAGTCGGCCGCTGGGCATCGCCGGGCAGCCCGACAGTGCTGTTCGTGCCTTCACGACGCTCCTGGATGCTCGCGGGAATGCCTGCGAAGAGCAATGTCTCAGTCGCTTGCGTGTGACCGCCATAACCCTGCGCGCCGACGCCTGGCTGGGTGGCAGGGCGATTGAACGCGACGACGCGGGGATAGAGGAAACTCATCAGGCGAACACCCGCGGCTTCAGTCCGTCGAGCATCGCCTTGGTATCAGGATCGAACAGGCTATCTGCCCAACGCTCAAGCCGCGTGCCACCTGCCTGCTGCACCTTGAACGCGGGATCGTAGTTTCCGCTACCCAGCGTCGCGAGCAATGTCGCGCAGGCTTGCTTCACTGCGGGCGGCAGACCTGCCGCTGAATAACCCGCGACGTAGCGGATCCGAACATCGGAATAGTAAGCGAGCAACAGCCCAACCGGTATCCAGATCTCGCCGGTCGTGACGCTGATCGAAGCCTGCGTCACGTCGAATGGCGTCCAGACCGGCGGCCCACCGATCACTTGCATGGTCGCGAGCAGGTTGAGATCCGCGAACGGCGCCAGATTGTCCTGCGAGCGCCGCCCGTAGCTGTAACGGCCTATGCCAGAAAGCAGCCGCACGAGCGGCGCACGCATGGCGCGGGTCAACGATCGACGAGGCGCGAGCGGCCGTTCCTCGGCGATGACAAGACCGGCTTCCATCGTCGCGCCCTGCGCGTGAGATTGCGCCACCTTTTGGAAGGTGATGCGACCATTCACGGTATCGACGGCGGACACAGTCACCGCCTCGCAAAGCTGGGCGTTCGTGCGATCGAGAATAAAAACCTCGCCAATCAGATCGGCAAGACCGGCCGCCGCTGCCGGGAAATTGATCGTTATATTCTGCCCGGCAACGATCGTGCTCGGCAGCGTGAAGCTCAGCGTCGGGCTCAGTCCTGCCATGTATGCAGGCAGGCCGGTCCAGTCCGGCGACCAAACCAAGCCTTCCGGCCGACCAAGATAGGCATCGAGCATTGTGCTCGCCTGAAGAACCTGCGGTGGGGTAGCGTTCGGCACGCCATAGAGGTTCAGGTCGCCCCCAGTAAGATAGGCGGACGGCATCAGGCGGCGGCGAAGCGGGGCATAAACAGCGTTGTTCGCTTCGCCTGCTTGGTGGCGAGGAGATAACGTCCGAGCGCATCCGGAACCTCAGCGACGCCATCGACGAACTGCACGATTAGCATGCGCGGCTTGCCGTCGTCATCGGTCCAGTCGGCATCGTGACCACCGGGCGCGGCGCGCGGATCCGCGGCCGGCGTCACGTAGAGCGTATGGGAGGCGCGACTATGGTGATAGACACGCATACGCGCCTCCCGTTGCGGCTTGCTTACTGGGCGACGACAGTGGGCGCGACGACGGCCACCACGGCGTGCGCGGACGCTGGCGACTTCGCGATGACGCAGCTGAAGTGCACCGCGACGTACTGGCCCTGAAGGCCGCCGACCAGGCCGAGCTGGAAGAGGCGCGGCTTCAAGTTGCCGTCCTCGCCATGCACAACCGGGCGCTCGATGAACTTCTCGGTGACGATCACCGCGAAGTAGTTGCTGTTGCCCGAGCCCGGCGCGGCAAAGCCATAGAGACCTACCGCGTCGGCCGCAATGAACGGCTCGGGAATCAGCGGGATGACGCCGGCCTGCGTGTTGATCGCGTTCACGACCACGCCTGCCGAGACTTCCATCGTGCGCAGGTCGATGTGCGCCGCCTTCGCCTCGCGGTCGATGAGATCGCACAGGATGGGGTTGGCGTAGATCGCAGTCGGGCGCGGGTTCTTGGTCGGATTGGCGTACATCGCTGCGATCTTGGCTTTGAGGCCATCGATGATCGATGCGCCGAGGCCGATCGTGGCCTGATTCGTGATCTGCGTGAGTAGACCGCAGAACGAGGCGGTGGCGCTGTCGCTGATCGCGGTC
>NZ_JAFAVR010000286.1 GCF_019242355.1 Sphingomonas sp.
GGTCACCGCGCATACGTCGTTGGCGACGTTCACGGCCGGCTGGACCTACTCGAGGAGCTGCTTGCCGAGATCGAGCTCGACGTGCGCTCGTCGCGACCAGAGAAGGCATTGCTGGTGTTCCTCGGCGATCTTATCGACCGTGGGCCCAATTCCGCGTCAGTGGTCGAGCTTCTCCGGCTCTATCGCTACCCGCCGCTAGAGGCCGTGTTCCTGCTCGGCAACCACGAGGAGGTGCTTCTGCGCATTCTTGGCGGTGAAGCCCAGATGATCGCTGACTGGCGCGTGTTCGGCGGCGGCGAGACGCTGATGAGCTACGGAGTCGAGCCGGAAGCTTTCGCCGGTCTCGACCAAGCCGCTTCGCTTGCGGTCGTGCGCAAGGCCATCCCGCCGCAGCACGTCGCTTTCCTGCAGAGTTTCGCGGATACCTGTCGTTTCGGCGATTATCTGTTCGTCCACGCCGGAATCCGGCCAGGAATTGATCTCGACCGGCAGAAGCAGGCGGACCTCCGATGGATCCGCGAGCCCTTTCTCAACGACGGCGGCGATCACGGCTTCGTCGTCGTTCACGGCCATACCATCTCCAGCGAGGTCGAGGAGCGATCGAACAGGATCGGCATCGACACAGGCGCCTACAAGACCGGAATCCTGACCGCGCTGGTCATCGACGGCGAGCACCGCCGCTTCCTGACGACTGCTGCGAACGAATAGCTTACGCTCCCGCCAGCGCATTGATTCCATCCGGTTTGAGCAGTAATCACGGCCGTGTCGGCAGGGTCCTGGGCGCCCGTTGCGCGTAGTTGGCGAGGTAGCTAGGTGTTTGCTGTTCCACGGGCCCGCGCGATGCAAGTGCTCGCCATCGTTGCCGCGGGGCTGGCCTTTGGCCTGGGCGGCTGCGCCGACAAGCCTGGCGGGCCGATTGCCTACAATGTGCCCATGGGCGTGCCCGACGCGCCGGTCGTCGCCAGCCTGGCCTCCGATTATCGCATCGCGCCGCTCGACACGGTATCGGTGAAGGTCTTCAAGGCGGACGATTTGTCGGGCGACTATCAGGTCGACCTGACCGGCCACATTTCAATGCCGCTGGTCGGCGAGGTCGAGGCTGCGAACCTTACTACGGCCCAGCTTGATGACAGGCTGACGCAGCTCCTGGGCCAAAAGTATTTCGAGCATCCTGACGTCAGCGTCGGGGTGAAGTCCTCGACGGCGCAGGCGGTCACGGTCGACGGCGCTGTCTTCAAGCCGGGCAGTTTCCCGCTTGTCGGAAGAACGTCCCTGATGCAGGCGGTCGCTCTTGCCGGTGGTACCACCGAGGACGCGAACCTACGCCGCATCGCGGTTTTTCGGACGATCAAGGGACAGCGTCAGGCTGCTGCGTTCGATCTTGCCGCCATCCGCCACGGTCAGGCTCCTGATCCGCAGGTCTATCCGGGCGACATCCTCGTCGTCGACGGTTCTTCGATCAAGGCAGGATTCAAGCGCGTCCTGCAGAGCTTCCCTCTCTTGTCGATATTCCGGCCGTTCTAGACTAGGCTGTCGGGCCAGCTCGGAGACGCTTCAGTCGTGAATAACAGCATCGCAGTGCCCAGTCAGGGCCCGTGGCCCCTGGGTCATTATGTGCCAGAGCAGACGGTTCACCTGCGGCCGGGCCAGCGAACCTATTCCGCCGCCTACCGTCTCGATTTTCCCGCGTTGGTCCGGATCGTCCAGCACTGGCGATGGCTGATCCTCGGCGCTCTAGCGATCGGCGTCGCCGGCGCGATCATCATCACGTTGCTGACCGCTCCCGTCTATCGCGCCTCCGTCACACTCGAAGCCAATCCGCCGACGGTCGAGGTGTCCGACGAGCAAACCCGCGAAAGTCATGACACGAGCGAGGACGCCTACGGGTTCATCGTCACCCAGGTCGGATTGCTGTCCAGTGAGACGGTCGCGCAGCGCACAGCTCAGGAACTGAACCTGGGAAACAACCCGGCTTTCGTGCCTCAAACGGGCGACGCCTCGACGCGCCTCAAGATTGCCGCTCGAAGAGTGAGGGGCGGCCTCAAGGTAGTCCCGCCGCAGGAAGGCAACCTGATCAGCTTCAGTTTCGATTCGACCTCGCCGCAGCTCGCGGCAATGGTTGCCAACGGGATTGCCGACAGCTTCATCAATTCGACGCTGCAGCGGCGCTATGAGGCGTCCGCCTACGCCCGCAATTTCCTCGAGCGACAGATCGGCAAGACGCGCGGCGACCTCGAGGCGTCCGAGCGATCGCTGGTAGCCTATGCGCAGCGCGAGGGCATCATCAATACCGCCGGCTCAGCGAATGGCGACAAGAATGGCAGCGGGAGCAGCGACGCCGGCTCGCTCCAGGGCGATACGCTGGTGGCACTCAATAGCGCCCTCGCAACCGCGACTGCTCGAAGGGTTGCCGCCGAGGGCGCTTATGAGGGCGCGCTCAATACCGGCCCGACGAGCGATGTCACAGCGGCCGGCCAGGTCCTCCGCCAGCAGCGCGCATCAATCGCTGCCGAATATCAGCAGAAGCGCACGTTCCTGAAGCCGGATCATCCCGACATGCTGAGCCTCAAGGCTCAAATGGACGAACTCGACCGGCAGATCGCCAGCGAGAGCTCGCAGGTTTCGTCGGGACGCAACAACAGCCTGCTTCAGGATTATCGGGCGGCACTTGCGGCCGAGCGGTCGCTTCAGGCGCGCGTCGCTGGGCTCAAGGGGGATGTCCTCAACCTGCGCGGCCGAAGCATTCAGTACAACATCCTCCAGCGCGAGGTGGACACCAACCGGACCCTCTATGACGCGCTGCTGCAGCGGTATAAGGAGATTGGCGTGGCCGGCGGGGTCGGCACCGCGCCGGTGTCCGTCGTCGATCACGCGGATACGCCCGGCTCCCCGTTCAAGCCGAACCTGATGCTCAACCTTCTCTACGGAATCGGCGCCGGGTTGCTTGCGGGCCTCGGCGGGGCAATCGGTCTCGAGTTCCTCAATGACACGGTGAAGACCCGCGAGGATGTCCGCAGCAAGCTTGGGCTCGCGTGTTTCGGAGCGGTGCCGAAGACCGGCGCCAACGAGTCGTTCGTCGATGCGCTTCGCAACCCTGCGTCGGTGGTCTCCGAGGCCTATTCGGCGATTGTCACAGCCCTTCGCTTCAGCACCGAGACGGGAACGCCTAAGACGCTGCTCGTCACCAGCAGCCAGCCGGGCGAGGGCAAGTCCTCGACCGCCCTCGCGCTTTCCCAGAATTTCGCCCGGCGCGGCAAATCGGTGCTGCTCGTCGACAGTGACCTGCGCAAGCCCGCGTTCCGGTCGGCCTCCGACGCGATCGGCCTGACCAAGCTGCTGACCAATGACGAAAAGCTGATCCAGCACATAACCGAGACCCAGCACGAGAACCTGTGGCTGCTGGCAAGCGGGCCGGTGCCGCCGAACCCCGCCGACCTTCTGTCGACCGGACGCATCCGGACCATCCTCAAGGAGGCGGCGGAGCGGTTCGACATTGTCATCATCGACGCCCCGCCGACGCTGGGCCTTGCGGATTCGCCACTGCTCGCGGCGGCCGCGGGCCACGTGATGTTCGTGGTGCAGAGCGGCCAGACACGAACTCGAGCGGCGATCGAGGCGCTGAACCGCATCGAGGCGACCGGGGCGAACGTGCTTGGCGTGACCCTGACCAAGATCACGGACTCGGTCGGCGGCTATGGC
>NZ_JAFAVR010000095.1 GCF_019242355.1 Sphingomonas sp.
ACCTGACGCCGGTCAGGCCGAAGCAGAGCGCGAGGGCGGTGACGGCATTGGGGGCCATAGCTCGGAACGGGATTCCGCGCGGCTCCCGCTCGTCGCTCACTGGCTGCTGCCAGTCAGGGTTCCCTCGGCTCCGACCTCGCCGAGAACAGTCTCTCCGGCGATCGACCGCTGCCCGAGCAGGACGCGTGGCGCGGTTCCCACGGGCAGGTAGACGTCGACCCGGCTGCCGAAGCGGATTAGTCCGACCCGCTGTCCGGCCTCGACCGGGTCGCCTTCCTTGACGAACGACAGGATGCGGCGTGCGACCAGGCCGGCGATCTGGGTAAAGCCGATGCGCAGGCCGTCGGCGCCCTCGACCAGGAAGTGTTGCCGCTCGTTGTCCTCGCTCGCCTTGTCGAGGTCAGCGTTGAGGAACTTTCCGGGGACATAGACGATCCGCTTCACCCTCCCGGTGATCGGTGTCCGGTTGATGTGGACGTCGAACACGCTCATGAAAATCGACACGCGGGTATAGCCGCCATCGGCAAGGCCGTCGGGACCGCGAAGCTCGGGCGGCGGGGGCACCTTGACGATCATCGTGATGAGGCCGTCCGCCGGGGCGACGATCAGCCTGTCGCCACGAGGCGTCGTCCGGATGGGATCGCGGAAGAAGGTCGCGACCCAGATCGCGACCAGGACCAGCAGCCAGCCGACGAAATGGCTGACCACGAAATAGAAGAACAGCGCGATCGCGACTGCGACGACCGTGTATTTGCGGCCTTCGGGATGGATCGATGGAAAGCGCCACTTGACCGTGGTCGTGGGCAGCGGGCTGTCATGGGTGTCGAGCTCGGCCATGGCTGAACCCTTAGAGAGCGACGAACGTCGGCACAACGCTGCGGTTGCGCGCGTTTCTGCTCCATCTTAAGGCGCCGCCAACCCCGGAAAAGCGCAGGACATCCCATGGCCAAGATCAAGGTAAAGACCCCCGTCGTCGAGCTCGATGGCGACGAGATGACTCGCATTATCTGGCAGTGGATTCGCGAACGGCTGATCCAGCCTTACCTCGACATCGACCTTCTCTACTTCGATCTGTCGGTGGAAAACCGCGACGCCACCGAGGATCAGGTCACGATCGACGCCGCCAACGCGATCAAGCAGCACGGAGTCGGCGTGAAGTGCGCGACGATCACGCCGGACGAGGCGCGGGTCGAGGAATTCCACCTCAAGAAGATGTGGAAGTCGCCCAACGGCACCATCCGCAACATCCTCGGCGGCTGCATCTTCCGCGAGCCGATCGTCATTTCCAACGTGCCGCGGCTGATCCCGGGCTGGACCGATCCAATCGTCGTCGGCCGACATGCGTTCGGCGATCAGTATCGAGCGACCGACTTCCTGGTGCCGGGCAAGGGCAAGCTGACCATGACCTGGGTTGGCGAGGACGGGCAAAAGCTCGAATATGACGTGTTCGATTTCCCGGGCTCGGGGGTCGCGATGGGCATGTACAACCTCGACGCCAGCATCCGGGACTTCGCCCATGCCTGCTTCGAGTACAGCCTCGGCCGCAAATGGCCGCTTTATCTCTCGACGAAGAACACGATCCTGAAAGCCTATGATGGCCGCTTCAAGGACATCTTCCAGGAGATTTACGACAGCGAATACAAGGCGAAGTTCGAAGCTGTCGGGATCACCTATCAGCATCGCCTGATCGACGACATGGTTGCTTCGGCGCTGAAGTGGAGCGGCAAGTTCGTTTGGGCCTGCAAGAATTACGACGGCGACGTGCAGTCGGACCAGGTGGCGCAGGGCTTCGGGTCGCTGGGCCTGATGACCTCCGTCCTGATGACGCCGGACGGCAAGACCATCGAGGCCGAAGCGGCGCACGGGACGGTGACCCGGCACTACCGGATGCACCAGCAGGGCAAGGCGACCTCGACCAACCCGATCGCATCGATCTTCGCGTGGACCGGCGGCCTCAAGTATCGCGGCAAGTTCGACGACACGCCCGACGTCGTCCGCTTCGCCGAGACGCTGGAGCGGGTGTGCATCGAGACCGTTGAGAGCGGCCAGATGACCAAGGACCTCGCGCTCCTCGTTGGGCCGGAACAGGCGTGGATGACGACCGAGCAATTCTTCGAAGCGATCGTCAAGAACCTCGAGGCGGCGATGGCTGAGGAGCGTGTTGCCGCCTGAGCCCCGCGTCCGGCGAGCGGATATGCTCTCTCCGCACGCCGAGGCCGATCATTCGCGCCGGGATGCGGGTGAGGAACGGCAGAGCGGCGAAC
>NZ_JAFAVR010000184.1 GCF_019242355.1 Sphingomonas sp.
GAGGCACTTAATGTGACGGAAATGCCTTAAACTTCAATGACGGCAACGATTGCCGTCACGGAGTGAGTCCGTGACGTCGGACGGGTTCGCTCGGTTTAGCCTCGCGCCCCGCCGGCCGGTTTCCGCCGGCTCTACGCCGAAGCTCGAGGTTGCGATGCAACCGCTCCCTTCGGCTCGGCGGCGGAAATTGCTGTCCTACAGGCGGCGGTTCGTGGTTCATCCTGCGGCATGAGCACTGGCCATCATCATCGTCCGCCCCCGCCCACCCCTCCGCTCGCGCCCGCGCGCCTGTCTCGCTGGTGCCCGCGGCGCCGTGCCTTGCGCCCTCGCGCGCGTGATGAGGGGGACCTTTGTGACTTTCCGCGCCGCCAAGGGTTGAGTGCTGCTCGCGCGTAGCGAGTGCGACCTTTGCGACGTTCCGCGCCGCCGGCGGCCGGCGCGACGCCCCTCGGAGGAGATGCGTGATGACCCAACTGACCGGCGGCTGCCTTTGCGGCGACGTCCGCCTGACCGCTCGCGGGGAGCCGTATCGCGTCGGCCTCTGCCACTGCCTCGACTGCCGCAAGCATCACGGGGCGCTGTTCTTCGCGGCCGGCATGTTCCCCGCCGACGCGGTGACGGTCGAGGGCGAGACCCGCGACTGGCACGGCCGCCACTTCTGCCCCCGCTGCGGCTCGTCCGTCTTCAACCGCTACGGCGACGAGATCGAGGTGCACCTGGGCGCGCTCGACGAGCCCGGCCGGCTCACGCCGACCTATGAATGCTGGACCGTCCGCCGCGAGCCCTGGCTCCCGGTGTTCGACCTCCTGCACCGCTACCCCCGCAACCGCGAGCGTTCGGGCCGCTCGGAGGATTAGGCGTGGCAGCGGTTCGGGCCGCCGCTCAGCCCTTCAGCTTCTCCGCCGCCGCGTCGAGGGTCGCGCGGTCGTTGCCGAGGCTGGAGATCAGCTGCTGCGCCTGCTCGCGCGAAATGCCGTGCTTGCGGGCGAAATAGTCGAGCTCATAGCCCTCGCCGCCCGCGACCTGGCTGCGGTCGCGGCCGCCGCGATTGGTGGTGTCGTCGGACATGAAAACCTCCTGGATGCGTTGCTGCGCGTCCAACGCCGGGCGGATTCGGGCGGTTCCGGGATGGGCAGCGGCGGCGGCGTCGGCGGGCATCGCCGCGCGGGCCGGGGCTGAGTCAGGCGCCGACCGCGGCGATCTTCGGCGGTGGCGGCTTGCCCGGCTTCTTGGTCCGGCCCATCGACCAGTTCGCCTGCAACCGCACCTGCGGATTGGGCACGCACCAGATCTCGCCGCCGTCGTCCATGCCCACGACCCACAGCAGGTCGAACTCGGGACCATAGTCGATCACGGCGATCGCGAACCCCGGCCCGCGGTCGACGACATGGAGCGGGATGGGCGGATCAAGCTGGGTGAAGGCCATGCCTGCTCAACCCGCCTGCGCACCGCGGCGTTCCTGCAGCTGGACCAAAGACCGCCCAGGCGCCGCGCAGCAAAAAGGCAGCACGATCGCTCGCGCTGCCTCCTTGCTTGTCCGCTGCCGGTCACCGGCGGCGAACGCGTCCGCTTAGTGGGTCGCCATTCCGATCTTCAGGTCTTCGTCAAGGAAAGCCTTGATGCCCGAACCCTGCGGAATCTTCGAGCTGGTGCCGGTCATGAAGAAACCGGCGATCGGCACCAGGGCGACCGCAGCGACGACGCCGGCAGTGCCGGTCGTCCCATGCTCGTCGAAGTTGCCGGTAAGCCGGATCAGACGGTCGCCGACGCGAACGTTGAGAACGCGCGCAGTGATGTGGCCGGACTTGCCCCACATGCCCTTGTGCCGAATTTCGGTAATCTCGCCGACAGCCGGGCTTCCGGCCGGAATCACGACCGCATTGCCGAGCATGACCGGACTGGCGACGGACATCCTGAACTGCTGGCCTTCGCGAATCGTCTTGTTGTTCGAATCCAGGCCTTCTTCAAGGCGCAGCGGAACTTCGGCGCCGGCGCGCAGGACATTGTCGGTCGCAGGCGCGATGATGGCGGCCTGCGGAGCGGCAGGAACAGCGCTTGCCTGCGGCGCAGGCGTCTGGGTGGCCGCAATCGCAGCCAAGGCAATCAATTGAATCATACATCCCCCTGTTGCTTGCTCCCCCGAGCAAGGAGCCGCAACGTGGCGGAGGCTGTTGAATTTGTCTAGGCGATTAAAGGGTTAACACAGCGACCCGGCCGCGGCGCTTACGCCAGGCGGCGTTCCGCGCCGAACTGGGCGACGAGCCGGGCGCCGTCCCACAGCTCGCACTTGGAGCCGATGGCGGCGGTCTCGGCGACGGCGATCGCCTCGGCGTCGCTGCTCGCCTCGATGAGGCCGCCGGTGAGCGTCATCTCCGATCCGTCGTAGCAATAGACCCGGTACGTCTTGAGTGAAGTGGACACGGGCGTGCTCCTCGATGCGCAGCGGGAGCTCTCCATTCGTCTCTCGGGCACCGCTGAGCTGAAGGCAGGAAGCGGCGCTGCAACTTCCATACACCCGTTCGCACACAAAACCTAATGTCGGCCAGCCGACCAGAGGCTAATTCGCGCCGGCTTGCGGCATCGGCGAAGGCTGTGGGGCCGGAGCCGTCGAGCCCGTCCGTGGCGCAACCGCGGCCGCCTTCGCCTTGGCCGCGGCGGCCTGCGCTTCCTTGGCTTCGCGGCGCTTCTTTGCGTCGACGTAGAGCTGATACTCACCTTCCTGCGGCTCGGTCACGAACATCTGGCCAACGTTGCCGCCCTCGATTGCGCGCTTCGCCATTTCCCCGAGCACCATGGCGGCACTGGCGAGGTCGATGCCGACATTGCCGCGGCAGCCCATCGGCCCCACCAGCGCGCAGCTGTTGACCTGCATGGTTTCGGCGTCCGGCCGCCGCGGCTGGACATGGGCACGAGCTTCACGGCGGGCTTCGAGCACGTCAGGATCAATCCGATAGCCCTGCGGCTTGGGCGCGCAGACGACGATGGTGCGGGAGTCACCGGCTGCAGTCTGGGCATCGCAGCCGTCCGGACGGTCGGGCGGCGGCACCTTCCGCGCTTGCGCCGCCGTCGCCGGCGCAGCAGCGGCGGCAGCAGTGGCCGGAGCAACCGCGGGAGCCGGCGGGCCGGCGACTGCCGCCTGGGCCAGGGCCGCCAGCACGAGTTGGAAACCGGATGCCATCCGTCATCCCTCGCGGCGGGGAGATTGCCGGCCGATGAACGTCATTGAGTCCGCAACCGAACTTCAGCGCATCTCGCGCCGGGCTTCCTGGAGCCAGCCCCTGGGCGCGGTGCCGGCTTCGTGCACGGCGGACGACGGCGGCGGCGAGCGGACCGACGATTCCTCGCCGGGCCAGGCGACGATCATCATCGCGATGGTCATGACGCCGAGGATCGCCAGAAGGGCCAGGAACGGCAGCGTGCTCATCATGAAGCGCGGCGTCTCCGGCTCCGATCGCGGCCGCAACCGGCGCCTCGACCGCGACGCCGCATCGCGTCGCCGCATGTGCACCAGATAATCGTCGATGCGCGTCCAGTCGCGCGCTGCCGGCGGCGGAGCGAGTCCGTCCTTCTTCATTCCGCGTCGTCTCTGACTCCGGGACAGGGGATGCAATCGGTCCCCCGCCTCGTTGAGCCCAACCGAAGCCAGAGCGCGGCCGCCGGCGTCATCGCCGGTCAGCCGATGGGCTGTCCGGACTGCTCTTCCTCGAACAAGTCGGCGACGACATCTCCGCGCGCCGACAGGCGCACCGTGTCGCCCTCGATGTCGGCGACGAGGCCGCCGGGCAGGTAATGATGGTGCTGCTCATGCCCCATGCCGCTGTCGTGGCGGATCAGCTTGATTCGGTTGCCTTCCACCTTGTCGACGGTGCCGATCGGCGCGCCGTCGGCCCCGATCACATTCATGTGCTCGCGAATCTGGTCGAGTGCAGTCGTCATTGGGAGTCCCTCCTTGCGCTCCCCTGCCAACGTTCGGAACGCGCGTAAGGATGCATGGAGGTCCTGCCCAACGACAGTTTCGCATGAACAGTGCTCAGCGCGGATGCGGCGCGCTTCCCGGCGCAACGACCGAGTCCGCCGCGCCGGGGCCGCCATTGGGATTTACCCCGGCTTGCCGGCGAACCCACTTGATCAGCTCGTCGAGCTGGATCGCCTGTTCGGTCGCGATCAGCGCGTCAGAAAGTCCGTCTTCACCGGCGGCTTGAGGAGGTCCGACGGCGGCAGCGGATAGGCCGGGCACTGGCGCTGCTCCGCCAGTGCCGGGATGGGCTGGGGCCGCGGCAAGCTGTGCCCGCAGGCGGTCAGCAGTAGAACGAGCATCGGCAAGGCGCTTCTCATAGTCATCACTGGTCCTTTGATTGATGGTTTGCTGTTCGCCGGCGACGCGCGTCGCGTTGGCCTTGTCGTCGGCCCGGGCCTGCTCGACGGCTTCGCGATAGGCGGTGGTGGTCCGAGCGAAGGCGAGCTGCTCGTCGGCATAGAGCTTTTCGAAGCGGTCGCTCTCCCTGTGCCAGTGAATGGCGGCGACGTGCTGGGCGAGGACCAGGCCGATCAGGCCGATGCTGGCGACGAGGCCCGCGATCCCCTGCCAGTTGAGGAGGCGCAGGATCATGGATGCACCTCGGCGCATTCGGCGTCCGCTTCGAACGTCGCCCCATCGCGTCCGGCGGACATCCGCAGCCGGCCGACTGGTCCTCCGGCAAGAAGCCCGACGATCACGGCGACGTTGGCGGCAATGAAGCCGCCGAGCGCCCAACCGAAGATGAGGACGATGCTGTGCTGCTCTTCGATGGTCCAGCCGCCCCACATCAGGAGCGCGACCATGGCGACTGCACAGGCACCGCAGAACATGCCTCCGGCGGCGGCGAGGATGCCGTAAATCAGCCGCTGGCCTTCGGCGAAGGTGCCCGG
>NZ_JAFAVR010000143.1 GCF_019242355.1 Sphingomonas sp.
GTCGTTTCGACCAATTCCTCGATGCACGATGAGGACATTGCGGGCACGACGGTGCAGCTTTGGCGCCTGTCCGATCTGAAGCTACTGAAGACGGCCTATCTGGATACGGGCCCTGAACGTTACGCTCACATCAATCCCGAAGAGGCGCGCGTCGGACCTGACGGGGCGGTGTACGTCCTAACGCTCTCGTGCGGCCTGGAGCGAGTCACGGGGTTCGCTGAAGGACGGCTGGATTCCAAGCTGATTCACGTGTTCCCCGGCACGTCTTGCGGGGTTCCGACAATTGTCGGTCATTACCTGATCCAGAGCGTACCCGGGATCCACGGATACGTGGTCCTCGACATCGCTGACGGACTTCGGCCGCACGAGGTTTCGCGCCTGTCTATCAGCGACGCTTACTCGCCGCACTGGACGGCCTGGGATCGAGAAATTGGGCGGCTCGTGGTCACGTCGGGTCGGTCTGGCGACCGGATGTACGTTCTCAAGCTCGACGAGCGCGACGGCGCCCTTACCATCGATCAGGGATTTCGGGATCAAGACGGCAAGCCGGGTTTCAGTTTCGCATCCCGGACATGGCCGCACGGCTGGACGGGCGAGGGCAAACCTCATGGCGCGGTCTTTTCACGCTAGCCGCTCGGACGATACGGACCATTGAGCGCCAGGTCGTGCGCGCTTTGTAGGGGTCCGCTCGTGACCGGCCTGTAACTTGCGCCAGGTCCGGCAGCCGGGTCGCCCCCTCACTTCCTTCCCGGCTGAGCCGGACGCTGACTGGTCAAGCGCGTGGCGCTCGATCCCAGACCTATTTCTTGCGCGGGTCGTCCTTTGGGTCGACGTAGGTGACCTGGAACGGCCCTCTGGCGTTGAGTTGGAACTCGACCGGAGTTTCGGCGAAGACCCAGTGGTTCATCTTCGCTTTCATGACGACATGTTGTCCGGCAGTCAGGGTCTTCGCCTTGGCCTTGTCGAGCTTGCTGCTCATCCCGTAGCCGAGCTTGCCGGAGAGGATCGTCAGCTTCTCGTCGGTCGGATGCCAATGGGCCGGGACCGCGTAGTCTGCGGGAAACTTGACCTGCACCGTGAACATCCCGGCCTTGGTCGGATCACCCGAGACAACCGCCATCTGCGCTCCGGCGGGAAGCGCCGGCGGGGCGGGTCCCCACTTGAGGTCCGACTGGCTGGATTTGGCTTGAAGCGATGGACTGGCGGCCAGCATCGCGGCCGCGACGACAAACAGACCCTTGGTCATGCTGCCCTCCTCTGTTCCCCACCCCGGCTTAGCCTTATAGCATGAGTTGCGGGCGCGGCCCACTTGCGCTAAGCGCCCGCGCTTCCAATCCTGTTGGAAACCACCGCGGGAGGCCGCTTTTCGGAGCAGCCGCTTGAACCGCTAAACTTGAGACAGTCTGCGCAGCCCGGACCCGATCCGGGGGCAGGCCAGCAACAGAGTGAGACGATGGCAAAGAAGATCACCGGCTATATCAAGCTTCAGGTGCCGGCCGGCACCGCCAATCCCGCCCCGCCGATCGGCCCGGCGCTTGGCCAGCGTGGCGTCAACATCATGGAATTCTGCAAGGCGTTCAACGCCTCGACGCAGGAGCTCGAGAAGGGCATGCCGATCCCGACGGTGATCACCGTCTATGCGGACCGCAGCTTCTCGTTCACCACCAAGACCCCGCCGGCTTCCTTCCTCCTCAAGAAGGCGGCGAAGATCCAGTCGGGTTCGAAGGAGCCGGGCAAGGTTTCGGGCGGCTCGATCAAGCGCTCGCAGCTTCGCGACATCGCCGAGCAGAAGATGAAGGACCTGAACGCCAACGACCTCGACGCCGCGTCGAAGATCATCGAAGGCTCCGCCCGCGCGATGGGCCTCACCGTGGTGGAGGGCTAACCGATGGCCAAGCTGACCAAGAAGCAGAAGGCGCAGGCCGGTTCGGTCGATCGCGAGAAGCTGTACGGCGTCGATGAGGCGCTGGCGCTCGTCAAGACCAACGCCACCGCCAAGTTCGACGAAACGGTCGAGGTCGCCCTCAACCTCGGCGTCGACCCGCGTCACGCCGACCAGATGGTGCGCGGCGTCGTCAACCTCCCCAAGGGCACCGGCAAGACGGTTCGCGTCGCCGTCTTCGCCAAGGGCGCGAAGGCCGACGAAGCGACTGCCGCAGGGGCCGACGTCGTCGGCGCCGAGGACCTGATGGAGACCATCCAGGGCGGCCAGATCGACTTCGACCGGGTCATTGCGACCCCGGACATGATGGGCGTCGTCGGGCGCCTCGGTAAAGTGCTGGGTCCCAAGGGCCTGATGCCGAACCCGAAGCTCGGCACCGTCACCATGGACGTCACCAAGGCGGTGACCGACGCCAAGTCGGGCCAGGTCGAGTTCCGCGTCGAGAAGGCGGGCATCGTCCACGCCGGCATCGGCAAGGCGAGCTTTTCCGAGGGCGATCTCAAGGAGAACTTCACCGCGTTCATGGATGCCATTGTTCGCAACAAGCCGACCGGAGCCAAGGGCAAGTTCGTCCAGAAGGTCGCTCTGAGCTCGTCGATGGGTCCGGGCGTCAAGGTCGACCTGACGGAGATCGCCGGAGCCTGACATCTCGGTCAACGGCTCGTCGACAGTGCGGGCCGATCTGTCGGGCAAGCCTGAACCTTGCATGACTACAACATGACAAATGCCCTTCCAGGCATTTTCTGACGAGGCCGGAGGGCGCCAAAACTGGCGCTTTCCGGCCTTTTTCTCTGTGTGACAGGGTCTTGGCTGAGCCTGTCCCGAGTTCGACTGTGGCGATGCCGCCACAGTTTTTGCCAGCGTGCGACGCCCGAGACGTTTTGGCGAAACCTTGTGCAGTCGCGAAGGTTTGGCGGCCAACAGGGAAACTCAAAGGCGCAGAAAGGACAACATATGCGCAAATATCTGCTTGCGACCGCGGCAGCGCTCGTCATCGCGACGCCCGCCGCTGCTCGCGACGGCTCGCCGTATATCGGCATCGAGGGGGGCGTCCTGTTCCCCAAGAGCACGACCATCAACGGTTCGATCGACTTCACGGACCCCACCGTCACCGACTACTCGACGACACGGATCGGCCGCGTGCGGACGAAGACCGGCTATGACGTCGACGCCATCGCCGGCTACGACCTTGGCATGTTCCGCATCGAAGGCGAGCTTGGCTACAAGCGTACCAAGCTGAAGAACGTCACCGTCGACAGCGCGTATCTGACCGCTCTCAACGCGGGCACAGGCGCGACGTACACGACCGCCAATTTCGGCACGAGCGGACACGTTTCGGTCCTCTCGGGGATGTTGAACGGCCTGTTCGACTTCAACGCGGGCGGCATCGGCGTCTACGGCGGCGGCGGTTTCGGCCGCGCTCGCGTCAAGGCCCTCGGCGACAGCGACAACGCCTGGGCTTGGCAGCTGATCGCCGGCGTCTCCATGCCGGTCAGCGACAATATCGATGTCGGCCTGAAGTATCGCTACTTCCGCACCGGCCGCCTGAACCTCAACAATTCAGCGACCTTCGCCGCGGGTGCGGGTCCGTGCGGAACGACTGGGGCGCCGCTTGCCTGTTCGGGTGGAACGACCCTCTTCTCGACGAACGGTCACTTCCAGTCTCACAGCCTGCTCGCCAGCCTGACGTACAACTTCGGTGGCGTCGCCGCGGCTCCCCCGCCGCCTCCTCCGCCGCCGCCGCCTCCGCCGCCGCCCGCGGCTCCGGAGACGCAGACCTGCCCGGACGGCTCGGTGATCCTGGCGACGAGCACTTGCCCGGCCCCGCCGCCTCCGCCGCCCCCGCCGCCGGCCCCGGCGACGAGCGGCGAGCGCGGCCGCTAAGCGGTCCGGTCCGCGAGCTCCTAGCCAGCCTAGCGAGTTCGCCAGTTCGCCCCGGGCAGGACTCCCGTCCTGCCCGGGGCTTCGTTCTTGTGGCGTGGCGCCGATGACCCTTCACTTGGGCCGGAGCGCGAGCTAGCCGTCGGCGACTCCTTTGGCAGTACGTGGAGATGACGCCGATGAAGCTGCTCCCGACAATCCTTCCGCTGTGCCTCGCCGCCGCGTCGGCCAGCGCGACCGCGGCGCAACCGTCAGCGCCCCTGACGCCGCATGTCGACACCGCGCGCATGTCGCGCGTCACCCAGACTCTGGCGTCTGACGAGTTCCAGGGCCGGGCGCCCGGCACCGCGGGGGAGAACCAGACGATCCCCTACCTGGTCGAGCAGTTCAAGGCGGCCGGGCTCGAGCCTGCCGGCGACCAGGGCGGATGGACCCAGACCGTCCCCATGATCCACACGAAGCTGCAATCGCCGGTCGCCGTATCCGTCGACCAGGCCGGGCAGCATGTCGCCCTCACCTTCCCAGAGGACATTTATCTCGGCACCGTGCGGGCCGTCGACCGAGTGCGCATCGCCGACGCGCCGATGGTGTTCGTCGGCTATGGCGTGTCCGCCTCCGAGCGCGGCTGGGACGATTTCAAGGGCGTCGACCTCCACGGCAAGGTCGTCGTGATGCTGGTCAACGATCCCGACTTCGAAGCCGCATCGGGCGAGCCGGTCGCCGGCAAGTTCGGCGGCAAGACGATGACCTATTACGGCCGCTGGACGTACAAGTATGAGGAAGCGGCGCGGCGGGGCGCAATCGCCGCGCTCGTCGTGCATGAGACCGACGCCGCCGGCTATCCGTGGACCGTGGTCAAGAGCCCCGCGGGCGAAAGCTACAATATCGAGCTCCCGCCAGGCGCGCCACAGCCGGTGCTTCTGCAAGGTTGGATCCAGCAGCCGGTCGCCGCCGCCTTACTGAGCCGAGCGGGCTACGACTACGCCACGGTCAAGCGGCAGGCGCGAACCGCCGGCTTCCACCCGATCGACCTCAAGGCGACGTTCTCGGCCGACATCCCGGTCTCGGTGGCGCACATCACCAGCCACAACGTCATCGGCAAGATCACCGGCTCGACTCACCCGGACGAGACGGTGTCGTTCGGCGGCCACTGGGACGCCTACGGGATCGGCCCCGCCGACGCGCAGGGGCGCACCATCCGCCCTGGCGCCTCGGACGACGCGCTCGGCCTCGCCGCGATGCTCGAGGACGCGCGCCTGTTCGCAACCCGCCCGAGGCCGCAGCGGACCGTGGTGTTCGCCGCCTGGACCGGCGAGGAGCGGGGCCTGCTCGGCTCCGAATATTATGCCCAGCACCCGCTTTTTCCGATGGCGAAGATGGCGGCGAACCTGACCTTCGACACGCTCCAGTTCGTCGGGCCGGTGAAGGACGTCGTGCTGGTCGGCCGCGGCCAGAGTCAGATGGAGGATTATCTCGCCGACGCCGCCAAGGCGCAGGGCCGCTACGTGACCACCGAGAACCACCCGGAGCGTGGCCTCTTCTACCGAGCCGACCATTTTTCCTTCGCCAAGCGCGGGGTGCCGGTGCTGCTCGATATGGCGCTTGCCGGGGCCTACGACATGGCGGACGGCGGCCGACCCGCAGGCGAACGCTGGCTCGATGACTTCACCGCCCGCTGCTACCACCAGACCTGCGACGCATGGAGCCCGACCTGGGATTTGCGCGGCGCCGCGCAGGAGGCGGAATTGTTCTACGCGATCGGCGCCCGGCTCGCGAACAGCCGCGACTGGCCGCAGTGGAATGGGTCGTCCGAGTTCGCGAAGGTGCGTGCGGGATCGGCGTCAGAGCGGGGTGGCAAGCCCGCGCGCTGAGATCAGGTCTCGACCTCGATCCAGACCGGCGCATGGTCACTGGTCTTCTCCCACCCGCGCGGGTCGCGATCGACGCCGGCCGCCTTGAGCCGCTTCGCAAGAGGCGGGCTGAGCAAGGCATGATCGATGCGGATACCGGCATCGCGCTGGAAGCTGTTCCGCCAGTAATGCCAGAAGGTATAGACGCGTTCGTCCGGATGGACCGAATGGATGGCGTCGGTCCAGCCCTGGCCGACGAGCGCCCGGAACCGCTCACGCGCCTCCGGCGCGAACAGCGCGTCCTTGAGCCAGCGCTCGGGCTTGTAGACGTCCTCGTCGGTCGGGATGATGTTGTAATCACCCATCAGCACCGCTGGAGCGCCGCTGCCGAGCAGGTCGCGGGCATGATCGGCCAGCCGATCGAGCCAGGCAAGCTTGTAGTCGAACTTCGGCCCCGGCTTCGGATTGCCGTTGGGCGCGTACATGTTGCCGACCAGGACGCCGCAGATTGCCGCCTCGATATAGCGGCTCTGGGAGAGATCCGGATCGCCAGGTAGCGAACGCCGCGTCTCGACCGGCTCGCCGACCCGGCTCAACAGCGCGACTCCGTTCCAGCTGCGCTGCCCGTGCCAGATCGCGGAATAACCGAGCGCCCGGATCGCCTCGATCGGAAAGGCCTCGTCGGTGCACTTGAGTTCCTGGAGGCCAACCACGTCCGGCTGGAACTCCTCGAGCCAGCGGGTCAGCACGTGAAGCCGCGAGTTGACGCCGTTGATGTTGTAGCTCGCGAGTCTCAGCCGATTCTTTGCCATCGAAGAACGAACCCGCGAAGCGGCGATCGGTTCGACACTGGCTTGCGGCTACTTTTCGCCTAGCGAGAAGATGCCGTGACTCGCGCTTTTCTGGCGAGTCCCACAGCTTTGTTCACCGAATCGTCCACATGTTTGTTCGTCAAATAGCAGTTTTGACTCGCTACAGGGCCGAATCGCGCTACTGTGAACACGTGCTTCGCGACTCGAAAGAGAAACGAAGCATGGAACCCCGGCAACTTCGGTTGCCGGGGTTTACTTTTATGCGCGCCCGGTCGGTGTTGCGCGCCTCTTCTCTCAGCAGCGGGAGTCGCCCAGGTGGCTGCGCTCCACCTGAAGCGTGCAATGGCCGATGTGGAACCGGTCGTGCAGCAGCCTCTGCGCACTCGCGATCAGCTCGTCGATGGACCCGTCCGGAAGCACGAGGTGTGCTGTCAGCGCAGTCTCGCTCGTGCTTAGCGGCCAGACGTGCAGGTCATGGATTCCGATCACTCCGTCCATCGACACTAGCGCGGCCTCGACCTCGTCGACCTCGATCCCCAGCGGTACGCCGGCGAGCGACATCCAGACGGATTCCTTTAGCAGCCCGATGCTGCTCCACAGGATGACGAACGCGACCGCGAGGCTCATCGCCGGGTCGACCCACTGGCGGCCAGTCCAGAAGATGATCAGGCCGGCAACGACCACCGCCAGCGACACTGCCGCGTCCGCAGCCATGTGCAGGAACGCGCCTCGGATATTGACGTCGCGGCGGGCGCCCCGCGCGAACAGCAGCGCCGTCGATCCATTCACCACCAGGCCGATGGCGGCGACCGTGCTGACGGTGAGGCCATCCGCCGGCGCCGGATGGAGCAACCTCCGGATAGCTTCGGCGGCGATGGCCCCGACACCGATCAGCAGGACAAGCGAATTGAACAGCGCGGCCAGGATCGGCGCTTTCTTGAGCCCAAACGTGAAGCGCGGGGTCGGCGCCCGCCGCGCCATCGATGCCGCGCCCCAGGCGACCAGCAGCCCGAGCACGTCGGACAGATTGTGGCCCGCGTCCGCGATGAGAGTCATCGAATTTGCAATGAAGCCGAACACAGCTTCGATCACGACGAAGCCGAAATTGAGTGTCACCCCGATCGCGAAGGCGCGGCCGAACGACTTCGCCGAGTGATCGTGGTCGTGGGCATGGCCGGCCATGCGTCGGGCCTAGCGCTCTCCGCCGCCGCGGCAACCCTCTCGTCCCGCCCGGCACAAAAAAGCGCCCCGGGATATTGGCCGGAGCGCTTCATCGGAGACCCGTGATCGGTTAGGGCGGGACCCAAGGATCACATGTCGATGCCGGCGGCGATCGCCTCGAGCTTGCGGATGCGTTCCTTGAGGTCCGCCATTTCGATCCGCCCGGAGGCCGGCGGAAGCGACCGGTCACCGCACTCGTGGGTCAGCTCCATGCGCTTGAGCTCGAGCCAGCCGTTCCAGGCCTTCAGGCCGGCAATGCTTGCCGCTCCCACGCCCGCGAGGCTGCTTGCGGCGATGACGCCCAATGATACCGGGTCCATCATTTGTCCTCCTGCCGGAGTGCTTCGATCTCGCGCGCCAGCTCGTCGTTCTGGCTGTTGAGGTGGTGGTCGATCGCCATCAGCCGGCGGTCGTTGACGTCGAGCTCGGTCCGCATCGCGTGGACGGTCGGCTTGCGGCTCGCGGCATGGTCCATGCGGTCGAAATCACTCATCCTTCGCTCGCCGGTCGCATTGCGCCTCTTCTGCATGACGAGGTAGAAGCCAGCAGCGGCGTAAGCGATCAGGGAGACGCTGATCGGGATGTGCAGTAGGAGCGTCCCCGCGACCCAGGCGATGCGGATGAACGTCGGGTCGATCCCGGCCTTTGCGCCCAGGGTCGAGCAGACACCGGCGATCTTCGCGTCCTTGCTCTGCAGCGAGTAGGGGTAAATCTTGCGAGTCATATCCGTTGCTTTCCTTACTGGACCCGCGCCTTCAGCGCGGCCTTCATGGCTTCGAGCTCGCGGTCGACGGCTTGCGACCGGCTGAGCTCCTCGATCTCATCTTCCAGGCTGCCGATGCCAAGCGCCTCCGCCCGACCTTCCGCGAAGTCGGCGCGGCGCTCAAGCACCTCGAACTTCGAGAAGGCCTCGAGCGTCCGGCTGCCGTGCATCATCTCGCGGGCCCGGGCGCGCGTCATCGCGCTTTCGATCCGCGCCGAGATCGCGTTCTGGCGGGCGCGAGCCTCGCGCAGCTTGCCCTGCAGCTTGGCGATGTCGGCCTCATAGCCGCGCAGCACCTGCTCAAGCTGGGCAAGCTCGTTACGAAGGCCAGCGGCCATCGTCGCCGCGTTCTGCCGCTCGACCAGCGCCGCCTTGGCGAGGTCGTCACGGTTCTTGGACAGTGCCAGCTCTGCCTTCTCGGTCCAGGTGGCCTGGAGGGTGTCGAGCCGTGCTACCGCGCCGCGCATCTCCTTGATGTCGGCGATCGAGCGGGCAGCCGTTGCGCGGATGTCGACCAGCGTCTCTTCCATCTCCAAGATGATCATCCGGATCATCCGCGCCGGGTCTTCCGCCCGGTCGAGAAGCTCGGTCATGTTCGCCGCGAAGATGTCCCGGGCCCGGCTGAATACCGGACCGCTCAGCCAACCGCCGATCGGGGCAAGCCGCGATGCCGCGGTTTCCGGCGCCTTGATCAGCACCGGCGTCCGGACCGGGACTTTCGCTTCCAGAATCTCGAGGTCAGGCATTGGCGACGACCTGCACGGTGCCAGCCGAAGCCTGCAGCGGGGTGACGGCGGCGCTGACGGCGACCGTGCTCATGACAAGCGCGCCGGCGATGGCGACCAGGGTGCGGGTCAGTTGCGACTTCGCGGACATTTCGAAAACTCCCTTTTTCGGCGACCGTTGAGTTTGCCGACCGATGGCAAGGAATAATCAAGGAACGTGCCAATCCCGGAAAACCGCGAAAAAAGTGCGACCGGAAGCCTAATGGCAGATTTTGCCAACCAACAATTGGCGCCGAATGCCAAGGCTCGGGCGGGAACATTCACCAACTCCGGCGCGTCGAACGGACACGTATATTGCAAAGGAGCAGGACGGATGTTCGGAAAGCTTGCCGGCGCATGGCTCGGCGAAAAGATCGCGGGTCGCAACAAGGGCGCGAAGGGCGCGATCATCGGCTACGGAGCGGCAGCGCTCGCCCGCCGCAGCGTTCCGACGCTGGCCGCGGTCAGCCTGCTCGGCTGGGGCTATCGCAAGTGGCGCAACCGCCGCCGGCCAGCGGCCGCCTATCCGTCGGACGCCTCGCCGGCCTGATCCCCGGCATCGGCATCGCTGCCTTCAGCAGACCGCTCGTAATAGGGCTCGACGGCGCCGTTGAGCTTGAGCGTCATCGGCTGCCCGTATCGGTCGCGGCTCTTGCCGGCGGCGACGCGGATCCAGCCTTCCGACACCGAATATTCGATGACGTTGGTCTTTTCCTGCCCGTTGAACTTGATCCCGACACCCCTGCTCAGCAGGTTCTCGTCGAAATGCTCGCTGCGCGGATCGAGCGACAGGCGGTCGGGCGGGGTGTCGGTGGAAGCATCGGCCATGTGGCGCGCCCTAGCCCCGCCTGCTCCCGACCGTCAACGCGCACCAGTTGCCGCACCGCCGACTCCCGATTAAGCGCTCGCTCCAGTCATGAGTGATCGCGACCCGTCCCTCCGCCGCAACGCGCCCAAGCTGGCGCTGCACGTGCCCGAGCCTGCCTTTCGCCCGGGAGACACGCCGGACTTCTCGTCGCTGAAAATCCCGGCTGCCGGCGCAGCACCACGTCCCGATATTTCCGCCCCTGCTCCGGAAACACATCCCCTGACCACGTCGCTCGTCCGGGTTCTCGGCGAAGACGATCGCGCCACCGGCCCCTGGGACCCGAAGCTCGACGCCGATACGCTCCGCAAGATCCTGCGGGACATGGTCACCGTCCGCATCTTCGACGACCGCATGTACCGCGCGCAGCGTCAGGGGAAGACCAGCTTCTACATGAAGTGCACCGGCGAGGAGGCGATCGCGACTGCCGCCGCTGCCGCGATGCCGGCCGACGACATGCACTTCCCGACCTACCGTCAGCAGGGGCTGCTCGTCGCGCGCGGCTACCCGCTGACGGAGATGATGAACCAGATCTACTCCAATCGCGGAGACAAGCTGCGCGGGCGCCAGCTGCCGATCATGTATTCGGACAAGCGCCATGGCTTCTTCTCGATCAGCGGCAACCTCGGCACGCAATTCCCGCAAGCGGTCGGCTGGGCGATGGCGAGCGCGATCAAGGGCGACAGCCGAATCGCCATGGGCTGGATCGGCGACGGCGCGACGGCCGAGGGCGACTTCCACTCGGCGATGACCTTCGCCGCCGTCTATAACGTGCCGGTGATCCTCGCGACGGTGAACAACCAGTGGGCGATCTCCAGCTTCTCGGGCATTGCCGGCGGAGAGCGCGCGACCTTCGCGCAGCGCGCGGTCGGCTACGGCATCGCCGGCTTGCGGGTCGACGGCAATGACGCGCTGGCGGTCTACGCAGCCGTCAAATGGGCGTCGGACCGCGCGCGGACGAACAGCGGCCCGACGCTGATCGAGTTCTTCACCTACCGCGCCGAGGGCCATTCCACGTCGGACGATCCCTCCGGATACCGGCCCACGAACGAGGCCAAGCTCTGGCCGCTGGGCGACCCGGTCGAGCGGCTGAAGGCGCACCTGATCGCGCTGGGCGAATGGGACGAGGATCGCCACAGCGCGATGACCGCGGAGTGCGACTCTGCTGTCCGTGCCGCGCAGAAGGAGTCCGAGAAGCTCGGCATCCTTCCCGAGCAGGGCAAGGACGACATCGGATCGATGTTCGACGACGTCTACGCCGAGGTTCCCTGGCACCTTGCCGAGCAGCGCGAGCAGGCGCTCAGCGAGGGCGGCGAATAATGCCAACCATGAACATGATCCAGGCGCTGAACGACGCCCACAAGGTCGCGATGCGCGCCGACCCCGACGTCGTCGTGTTCGGCGAGGACGCCGGCTATTTTGGCGGCGTCTTCCGTGTCACCGAGGGCCTGCAGAAGGAATTCGGCAAGACCCGCGCCTTCGACGCGCCGATCAGCGAGGGCGGCATCGTCGCGGCCGCGGTCGGAATGGCCGCCTATGGCCTGAAGCCGCTGATCGAAATCCAGTTCGCCGACTACATATACCCTGGCTATGACCAGATCGTCAGCGAAGTCGCCAAGATGCGCTATCGCACCGGCGGCGAGTGGACCATGCCGATGGTCATCCGCACGCCCTACGGCGGAGGCATCTTCGGCGGCCAGACGCACAGCCAGTCGCCGGAGTCGCTTTTTACCCATATCGCCGGCCTGAAGGTCGTCGTCCCGTCGACGCCCTATGATGCCAAGGGCCTGCTGCTGGCGGCGATCGAAGACCCGGACCCGGTCATCTTCTTCGAGCCAAAGCGCATCTACAATGGCCCGTTCGACGGCCATCACGACCGGCCGGTGACGCCGTGGGCCAAGCATCCGGCGAGCGACGTGCCGGAGGGTCATTACACTGTCCCGCTTGGCAAGGGGGCGATTGTCCGCGAAGGGGCCGAGCTGACCGTCCTCACGTACGGCACGATGGTCCACGTCTCCCTCGCTGCGGTGGAGGAGCAGGGCATCGATGCAGAAGTCATCGACCTGCGCACGCTGGTCCCGCTCGACATGCAAACGATCGCCAAGTCGGTCGAAAAGACCGGCCGCTGCCTGGTCGTCATGGAAGCGCCGCGCACCTCCGGCTTCGCATCCGAGCTGGTGACCCTGGTGCAGGAGCGCTGCTTCTATCACCTCGAAGCGCCGGTCGAGCGCGTCACCGGCTGGGACACGCCCTACCCGCACGCCTACGAATGGGCCTATTTCCCCGGCCCGAAGCGCATGAAGCGCGCCCTTGAGAAGGTCATGGCTGACTGATGGCGAGATTCGAATTCAAGCTGCCCGACATTGGCGAAGGCATTGCCGAGGCCGAGATTGTCGCCTGGCACGTCGCGGTCGGCGACACCATCGCCGAGGATCAGCAGATCGCCGACATGATGACCGACAAGGCCACGGTCGAGATGGAAAGCCCAGTCGCGGGCAAGGTCATCGAACTTGCGGGCGAAGTCGGCGACCAGGTCCCGATCGGCTCCGTTCTTGCTGTCATCGAGACTGAAGGCGCCGACCGGGCTGCCGAGACGGTTGCCGACAGCCAGGACGAGCGGCCGCTGGCTGATGGCGCGGTTCAGGCAACGCCCGAGCAGGCGGAAGAGATTCCGGTAACCTCCCCCCTCCCGCGAGCTGGAGGGGAAGAGCCGCGCAGCGGCGAAGGGGTGGGCGAGTCCAAGCCCGGACGAACATCCCCACCCCCGCTCGCCTCCGGCGAGTCGACCCCTCTCGCAAGCGGGAGGGGAGTTTTGGCCTCCCCCGCCGTTCGCCAGCGCGCGCGCGATCTCGGCATCGACTTGTCGCAGGTCCGCACCGCGTCCGACCGCATCCGCCACTCGGACCTCGATGCCTATCTGCTCTACAATGGCGGCAGCGTTTCCGGCCGGGGCGCGGCACCGCGCGCGGACGAGGCGATCAAGGTCGTCGGCCTGCGCCGCAAGATCGCGGAGAACATGGCCGAGGCCAATCGGCGAGCCCGCGTGAAAGCGCCGTAATCAGGAATGGAAGCAGGGTCAGCTTCGGATTGGAGCCGCGGTCGCGGTTCATCATCTGCCGCGTCTCCTCGAGCGCGGTGACGTCATATTCCTCGACCAA
>NZ_JAFAVR010000183.1 GCF_019242355.1 Sphingomonas sp.
AATATCGGCGCAGTCGTCATCCTTGCCGAGCATGACGGCAGGGTGATCCTCATCGATCAGCCGCGAGTGCCGCTCGGCAAGCGCTGCCTCGAGCTTCCGGCCGGCCTGGTCGGTGACACCGACCCCGACGCGACGATCGAGGGCACCGCGGTCAAGGAACTGGAAGAGGAGACCGGCTTCACCGCCCGCCATGTCGAGCGCCTGGGCGATTTCTACGCGTCGCCCGGGATGGTATCGGAAGGCTTCACGCTGGTTCGCGCGACCGGGCTCTCGAAGATCGGCGACGGCGGTGGCGACGAGGGCGAGAACATCAATGTCCATCTCGTGCCGCGCGCCGACGTGCCCGCCTTCATCGAGCAGAAGCGACGCGAGGGGTTTGGCGTCGACGTCAAGCTGCTGCTCTTCCTGGACTTCTAGATCCTCCCCGGAACGGGGAGGGGAACCATGCGAAGCATGGTGGAAGGGCGTCGGCGTATACGCTGTGGATAACGGGGACCCCTCCGTCAGCTCTGCGCCCCGCCACCTCCCCGTTCCGGGGAGGATTGAAACAAGACGGCCCGCGCATTGTTGACCCCGCATGGCGCGGATTGTCCACCTGTCCGACCTGCATTTCGGAGCGCATGACGACCAGCTCGTTGCTGCGGTCGAGCGCAGCGTCGACGAGCTCGCACCCGATCTCGTGGTCGTCAGCGGCGACTTCACGCAGCGCGCGCGAACCGAGCAGTTCGCCGAGGCCTGCCGCTTCCTGGAACGGCTCCGCGACGGCGGACATGAGGTGCTGGGCGTTCCGGGCAATCACGATGTCCCGCTCTACGATGTCCTTCGGCGCTTCCTGTCGCCGCTGACCCGGTACAAGCGCTATATCGACGACATATTGTGCCCAGTGCACGAACTGCGCGGCGCGATCGTGCTCGGCATCAACACCGCGCGCTCGCTGACCTTCAAGGACGGGCGGATCAATGCGCAGCAGGTGGAGTTCATTCGGGAAACATTCGCCCGGGCCGATTCCGAAAGCGTCCGAGTCCTCGTCACCCATCACCCGCTGTTCGCGCTCAAGGTCGGAGACGAGCTGCAGGGCGCGATCGGTCGGCAGGAGATGGCGCTCGACGCGATCGAGGAAGCCGGCGTTGACATGCTTCTTGCCGGCCACAACCATCACGCGTCGGTGAACAATGCCAGCGACCTCGTTACCCGAGCCGGCGGAGCGCTGGTGGTGCAGGCCGGGACTGCGACGTCGACCCGAGTGCGCGATCAGGACCAGAGCTTCAACCTCCTCGACATCGCCGAGGGGCGCGTGGTGCTGACGGTCTATACGTGGAGCGGCGAGGAGTATCGCGCGGCCGACGCCCAGGCCTTCGCGAAGCAGGACGGGCGCTGGAGCCTCGCCAAGGCTCCACAGCCCGCCGCTTGAGCTTTCCGGGCGCGCTCGCCTAAGGCCCCCGAATGCCGCTTCCCCAAGATTTCGACACTGACGAATTCGTGGCCCGCATCCTTGCCGAAGACCTCGGCTCGGGCGGCGACGTGACATCGGCGGCGACCATCCCGGATGGCGAGCGGCTTGCCGCCGTCATGGCGTCGCGGCAGGAGATTGTCGTCGCCGGGCTGGACATCGCTGTCGCAGTGTTTCGCAAGCTCGATCCCGAGGTCGACATCCGGGTGGAGTGCAGCGACGGCGACCGAGTGGCGGAAGAGCGCGTCCTCATGCGCCTCGCTGGCAACGCGCGCGCCATGCTGACGGCGGAGCGGTCGGCGCTGAACACGGTCCAGCACCTGTCGGGCATCGCGACGCTGACGCGCCGCTACGCCGACGCGGTCGCCGGTACCGGGGCGACGCTGCTCGACACGCGCAAGACAATCCCGGGCCTTCGCGTCCTTGAGAAATATGCGGCGCGGATGGGCGGCGCGTCGAACCATCGGATGCGCCTCGACGACGGGGTTCTGATCAAGGATAATCACGTCGCGGCGTGCGGGGGCATCGTCGAGGCGGTGCGCCGAGCAAGGTCGGCGAACACTGGGCTTCACGTGCAGGTCGAGGTCGACCGGATCGACCAGATCGAGCCGGCGCTGGAAGCGGGCGCCGACCGGCTGCTGCTCGACAACATGATGCCGGCAACGCTCCGCGAGGCCGTCGTTCTGGTCAACGGGCGCGTGCCGCTCGAGGCGTCGGGCGGAGTCACGCTCGACACCATCCGCGCGATTGCCGAGAGTGGAGTCGACTTTGTTTCGGTCGGCCGGATCACGCAGTCGGCCCCCGCCGTCGACATCGGGCTGGACTATCGCGTCGAACCGCGATGAGCATGGAGACATTGGTTAATTTCGCGCGTTGACACCCTCGAAGCGTGTTCATCCCCACGACAGCCCTCAAGGTGCAAAACCACCGTCGAGTCGGCTGCTTAACGGGGTCGATGCGTTATAAATCGAGGAGTATTTCGATGAAGAAGGTCATCGGTCTTGCGCTTGCGGCGTCGTCGCTGGTTGCGCTTCCGGCTGCTGCGGACGCGCGTCCGCATTACAACAACAATTACGGCTCCTATTCATATCGCGATCGCGATCATGACGGTGATCGTGGCCGCTATCGTAACTACGGCGGTTACGGCTACCGTAACTACGGCTACCGCAATTACGGCTACGGGAATTACGGCACGCGTGTCGTGATCCGCAGCTATCCTTCGTACGGTTATGGCTATGGCTATGGCTATGGGGCCCCGGCCTATGGTTACGGTTACAGTTACCCCGCCTATGGTTACGGCTACAGCCCCGCATATTACGGCGGATACGGCAACTACGGCTACGGCAACTATGGCTACAACGGCTACGGCTACAACGGCTACGGCTACAACGGCTATTGCGGCAACAACACGGCTGCGGGCGCAGCGATCGGCGGAGTCGCCGGCGCAGTGATCGGTAGCTCGGTCGCCGACAACGGCCGCTACGGCTATCGCGGTTACTATCGCGACCGTGGTGACCGCACCGCCGGCGCGCTCATCGGCGGAGCGCTCGGCGCCGTCGCCGGGGCCGCCGTCGCCAACGGCAGCTGCTACTAAGCAAGCCCAGGCACAGCCTGACAAAGGGCGGCGCTCCGGAACAACCGGGGCGCCGCTTCTTTTTTAGCGTTCATTAAGCCGGCGCCGGCCCTATATGGCGCAAATGTGGCGCGCGCCGCGCCCGGGAGACGAGTGGTGTTCAAGGGCCTCCAGCCCATCCTCTACGCCGGCAAGGAAGTGTGGCCGCTGATCGAAGGCGGCAAGGGCGTGTCGGCGACCAACCACGCGAGCTCGGGCGCCTGGGCCGCCGCCGGCGGCATCGGGACGGTCAGTGCGGTCAACGCCGACAGCTACGACCCAGAGGGCCGCATCATCCCGCAGATCTATGAAGGCCTGACCCGCCGCGAGCGGCATGAGGAGCTGATCCGCTTCGCCATCGACGGCGCCGTCGCCCAGGTCCAGCGCGCCTATGAGATGGCGAACGGCAAGGGCGCGATCAACATCAACGTGCTGTGGGAGATGGGCGGGGCGCAGCGGGTGCTGCACGGCGTCCTGGAGCGTACGCGCGGCCTTGTCAGCGGCGTCACTTGCGGCGCCGGAATGCCCTACAAGCTCAGTGAAATCGCCGCGTCCTACGGCGTCAATTACCTCCCCATCATCAGCTCCGCGCGGGCGTTCAGCGCTTTGTGGAAGCGCGCCTATCACAAGGCGGCGGAGTGGCTTGCCGCCGTGGTCTACGAGGACCCGTGGCTCGCCGGGGGCCATAATGGCCTCAGCAACGCCGAGGACCCGCGCAAGCCGCAGGATCCCTATCCGCGCGTCGCTGCCCTACGTCAGACGATGCGCGACAATGGCATTGCCGACACCGTGCCGATCGTCATGGCCGGCGGCGTGTGGCGCCTGGACGAGTGGGAGAACTGGATCGACAATCCCGAGCTCGGACAGGTCGTGTTCCAGTTCGGCACCCGCCCGCTGCTGACCCAGGAAAGCCCGATCCCGGTCGAGTGGAAGGAGCGGCTGATGAACCTGGAGGAAGGCGACGTGCTCCTGCACCGCTTCTCTCCGACCGGCTTCTATTCCTCGGCCGTCCGCAACCCGTTCCTTCGCAACCTCGAGGCTCGCAGCGACCGCCAGATCGCCTTCACCAAGGACGCGGTCGGCGAGCATCATTTCGAGCTCGACGTCGGCGTCGGCACCAAGAAGAACTACTGGGTGACCAAGGGCGACCTGATCCACGCCCGCGAATGGTTCGCTCAAGGCTTCACCAATGCGCTGAAGACGCCGGACGACACGTTGGTGTTCGTGACGCCGGAGGAAGAAAAGATCATCCGCAAGGACCAGGCCGACTGCATGGGCTGTCTCAGCCAGTGCGCCTTCTCGTCCTGGGCGGACAATGAGAAGAACTCGACCGGGCGGCTCGCCGACCCGCGCAGCTTCTGCATCCAGAAGACGCTCCAGGACATCGCCCACGGCGGGCCGGTGGAGAACAACCTGATGTTCGCCGGGCACGCGGCGTTCCGGTTCAAGTCCGATCCATTCTATTCGAACGGCTTCGTTCCGACCGTGAAGCAGCTGGTCGACCGGATCCTGACGGGGGCTTAGTGAAACTTCTCGTCATCCCCGCGCAAGCGGGGACCCAGCCGAAAAAGAAAAACTGGGTTCCCGCCTTCGCGGGAATGACGATGATTTTGCTTACAACATCCGCCTCCGCCCAGGAGGACAAGCAGCCGCCTTACTGGGCGTCGATCGCGTCGGGGCAGGCGATGACGCGGACCGGCCCGGGCCGCAACTATCCGGGCGTCTGGCTTTATCAGCGCCGCGATCTGCCGGTGCGGGTGGTCAAAAAGTACCAGACCTGGCGACTGATCCAAGATCCGGACGGCGCGCAGGGCTGGATGCTCGTTACGTTGCTCAGTGACCGCCGGACCGCCCTCGTGAAGCCGGGACAGCCGCGCGACGTGCACGTTAGCCCGAGCGGCGTCGCCCGAGTCCGCTACACGGCAGAGCCCGGAGTCGTCGGGCGGATCGACAAGTGCCGTGACGGCTGGTGCCGGATCACGATCGGCAAGCGCGACGGCTATATCGCGATCGGCGACCTGTGGGGCGTCAACGATGGCGAAACCGTCGATTGAACGAAGGACGCGGAGTCCGCTTCCAGCCCTATCGCGCCAGTCCCGTCGTCCAGTCGTCCATGGCCGCGCTCGTCTCGGGAGCGAGGCCGGCGGTCCGCCGCAGCCGCGCCCTTAGCTGCACCACGTCCAGCGGCGAGATTGGATCGTCGAAGGCCATCCCGAATTGGTCGCCGCGCACCCATGCCACGCTGCCAAAGGCGCGGATCGCCTCGACAGCGAGCATCAGCTCCTCGCCCATCGCCGGCAGGTCGCTGGAACGGAGCCTGGCTCCGGTCGCCGAGAGATCGACGAGGATCGCTCCGTGCGACTGGGTGACGGTCGTGAACACGGCGGTCGTCGGCGCCGGCTCCCGTTGCGCCTTGCGCCTGCCGCCGCCGCTTCGCTTGCCGAACATGTTCATTATTCAAGGCCCTTCCGAAGAAACGGCCCCCCACAAGTCGTTGATTTACCGGCTTTCCGTTAACGCAGGCTTGGGCAACAGGGTTACCCGATCCTTTCACAACCCAGGTTAGGACAATTCCCCGGCCTGGGGCCGCCGCAACTTGCGGTTACAGGTCGTCTCGGCTAAGGGCGCGGGCGTCCGGCGGGCGTCAAGCTGCTCGCGGAAGCCCGCTTTCTCGCGAGCGCGTGGGTGCCGTCCGGCTCTCGACGCGCTCTTTCGTTTGGGGGCGCTTCCGCAGCTGGTACCGTCTGGCGCCACCGGCGCATGGGGCTTCGGCGGCAGTTTGAGAGAACCAGGTCCGCATGTGAAGCCTCGCCACGGTGGCGGGCACGCGGCAGGCCCGATTTGAAGACGAGAGACACCGAACCTTATGGCAACCACGACATTCCCGACCCGCGACGACTTCGCGGACCTTCTCAACAAGAGCCTCGGCGGCGAGAACGAAGCCTTCGAAGGCAAGGTGGTGAAGGGCATCGTCACGGGGATCGAGAATGACCTCGCGGTCATCGACGTCGGCTTGAAGAGCGAGGGCCGGGTGCCGCTTCGCGAGTTCGCCGCGCCGGGCCAGAAGGCCGAGCTCAACGTCGGCGACGAGGTCGAGGTCTATGTCGACCGCGTCGAGAACAGCGCCGGCGAAGCCATGCTGTCGCGCGACCGGGCCCGCCGCGAAGCCGCGTGGGACAAGCTTGAAAAGGAATTCGAAGCCGGCAACCGCGTCGAAGGCGTGATCTTCGGCCGCGTGAAGGGCGGCTTCACCGTCGACCTCGGCGGCGCCGTGGCGTTCTTGCCCGGGAGCCAGGTCGACATCCGCCCGGTGCGTGACGTCGGCCCGCTGATGGACCTGCCGCAGCCGTTCCAGATCCTGAAGATGGACCGCCGCCGCGGCAACATCGTCGTATCGCGCCGCGCGATCCTCGAGGAGACCCGCGCCGAGCAGCGCAGCGGCCTCATCCAGAGCCTTGCCGAGGGCCAGGTCATCGAGGGCGT
>NZ_JAFAVR010000063.1 GCF_019242355.1 Sphingomonas sp.
GGAGCCTGGGTGCTCGGCAGGCAGAAGATGTCCGCCTCGTCCATCTCGGCCAGGACATGGTCGGGCGGCAGAGCGCCGGTGAAGGTGATCGGCAGATTGTCGGCGCTCGCCGCATCCCGGGCGCCCGCGCTGAGCGGTCCGTCGCCGACGATCCTGACCTGGAATTCATAATTGCGGCTCACGAGTTCCCGGACGGCCTCGATAAGGTAGGGTACGCCCTTCTTCGCGACCAGCCGGCCGACGAAGAGGATCGTGACGACGCCGTCCGGCCGGCGTCCTGACCGTCGCGGCTGAAGGGGAATGCCGAGATAATGCCGGACGCATTTGTCCGCAGGGATCAGCTTAATCGCCTCGCCTCGCAGCCAGTTTGACACTGGCAGGAAGAGAGCCGCCGTATCCCTGGCGAGGCGGAAGAGCCTGTGACGAAGCCAGGACCCGAGAGTCGTGCGCCGGTCGCGGAGGATGTCCGAGCCGTGGATGGTGACGATCAGCGGAATCTTGCGACGCCTGCAATAGGCCGCGAGCAGGCCGCCGGCGTCGGCGAAATGGCAGTGGACGAGCTTGACGCCCTGCGTATCGACAAGCCGATCCAGCTGGGCGCTGCGGCCCAGCCAGTAGAGCAGCAATCGCTCGCGGGTGCTTGCGGCAATGGTCGCAGTCTCGAGCCCGCGAAGATCGAGCCCGTCCGTTCGCCTGAGCCCGGTGAGCACCGGGCGGTAACGGCGGAAGGCCTCCACGTGCGAACGGATGAAGGTCTCTGAATAGGGCAGCAGGACGGGCGTAAAAACGATGACAGCGGGTCGTGTCGACTGGATTTTCGCTTGTGCGTTCATCCCCACCTCGACCGCCCTAAGTACATGTGATTCTGGCCTTACTTAGGGTCTGCCCGGAGTGACGATACCACGGATCAGCGATCCGATGGACACCTTGCCTGTCGCCAAGCGGCTATTCGCAGTCAAGTTGCGAATGGCCAATGTACCGTAATGTCACAATCACATGTGTTGAGGCGACCGGGTCTCGGGCAGAGCTTGCGCTCGCGCTTCCGTTCGTGCTTGGCTACCTGTCGGCGAGGGGCTGTCAGGCGTGCAGGAAAGGCGATGGATGGGGAGCGGCAAAGTGAGCTTCTCGGTCGTCATCCCCTTGTACAACAAGGGCCCGCACGTGGAACGGGCGCTTCGCAGCGTTCTCGACCAGCAGTTCGCCGCCGCCGAGATCCTTGTCGTTGACGACGGTTCGACCGACGGCGGCCTCGAAACCGCGCGGCGGTTCGACAAGGTCAAGGTCCTGACTCGCTCCGAGCCCGGTCCCGGCGGCTATGCGGCCCGCAACCTTGGCATCGATGCCGCGTCGAGCGAATGGATCGCCTTCCTAGACGCGGACGATCGCTGGTTGCCGGATCACCTCGCGATGCTCGCCGCGGCTATTGGCGCGGGGGGCGACGACGTCGGCTGCGCCTTTACGAGGCCCGTGTTCATCCAGGAGGGCGAAACCCGGGCATACGCAGTGTCCGCGAAACTCCCGCAGTCGCCGCAACCGATCGATCTCGACGCATTCCTGAGCGCCTGGCTGGACACCGGCACCTGTCCGATGTGGACCGGGGCGATCGCGATCCGTCGCTCCGTCCTGCTTGCCGCCGGCCTGTTCCCGGCGGGCATTGCCGGGCGCGGCGGCGACAAGGATTTGTGGCTGCGGGTGATGGCCCTGACGAACGCGCTGTACGTCCCGAAGGTCAGCGCGGAATTCCACCAGGACACCGTCAACCGCGTGACCAAGTCGCTCGACCATTCGGTCCAGCCGATCATCACGCGAACCATTCGCCGGCTCATCCCAATGGCAACGCGGCGCCAGCAGCAACTGCTCCGGCGGCTGAACAATATGGAGGTCGTCTTTTATGCCCGGTATGCCGCCGGCGCGGGAGCACCGTTCAATCGCGAATCGATCAGGACCCTGTGCCGCCCGGCAGCGCCGGCTGCCGCGCGCATCATTGGCTATGCGGTCGCTGGTCGGGTGATTCGCGCGCTGAGGTCGCGTCGCCCCGCCTGACGGTTGGGAGAAAGCGCGTAATCGTCGCAATAACGGTTCTGGATGATGCGGCGGAGGCTTTCGGTTGCGAAGGCGTCGTCGCTCGGCATCTCTTGACTGGCGGTATAACGCTCACGGAGCTCACGGACCGGCACGTCGGCCGACGGCTTGTCGAAGAGGCGTCGGGAGGACGCGTTGGCCCGGCGAACGAAATATTTGCCCGCAACCTCGGCCCCCAGCACGTCAGTCATCTTCGCCCCCAGGGTGTCGAGCGTGCAAATCACGTTATAGTCCATCGGCAACACGTGGCTGATCTGCGACCACGCATGGGGGTCGGTCGCCTGCCCGTCCAGATAGTCTCGGACGAATGTCGAGAAGGTTGCGTCGGCGGGGTCCGACCCGGTGACCTCCGCGAAGTCCCGCAGCAAATCGCCGGCGCCGTCGGTCATGATCATCTTGTTGCGGAATAGCGATACGGCGCGGCTGAACGGGTCCCGGTAGACATAGACCCGCCAGTCGGCGTCCCGGGCCTCGTTGATCGAGGACACCGCGAAATTCTTCCGCATCACGCCGAGGCCATCGTCCCAGGGACCGGAATAGCCGGCGAGGTCGAGCATCAGGCGCTTGAACGCCGAACAGCCGTTCTTGCGGATGTAGCAATAGGTGATCGACGTGCCCTCGATCGCCACGCGAAAGTGGCTGGACGTTCGTCGGGCCCAGGATTTTCGGAATCGCGAGAAGGGAGGAAGCTCTGGGATTGCCATGGGGGCAGCCTAGCAACCGTAGCGGCGCTGTCCACAACCGCACGGACTGGCATAGGGCCTGGTCACGCCTTCGCCCCGGTCCGGGAGCCTGTCCCGGCGAGGACCGCGGCGACCAGGGCACGGCAGTTGGAGGCGTCATCCTGCATGCAAAAGTCCGGCCACAGCCCGGTTTTCGACCAGATTTGCGCCAGTCCGAGACGCCCCGCGAGGCGCATGAACCGCGGATCGGCCCGGAAATGCGCGAGATCGGGCTCGAACCACTCGGACGAATTGCCGGCGGCGGCGAGCGGCATCCGGCCCGCGAGCGCATAAGCCGCGTTGATCTTGCCGAGCGTAGCCAGCAGCCGCACGTCCTCGCCGGTGGGACCGTTCCGTCGCGCCGCATATTCGATTGCTGCGACCGCCGCCGCGTTGCTCACTTCGCTCGGCGCCGCCCGCCACCGGAGGAAGGCTTCGACCACAGGCGAGCGGGTCGGGTCGAGGCGCACTGCGCCCCTGGTGACAAGGCTCAGCGCTTGGGCGGGATCGCTACCCGCCATGCCAAGGAGGAATGTCAGGCCGTCGGACCAGGGGCGACCAGGCCAGTACTTGCGGGTGAGAGCGAGCGCGTCCGACGCATCGCCAAGGTTGCCGACGAGGATCTCGGATTGTGCGAGGAGGAACAGCTTTCCGGGGAGGAGATGGTCATACTGATAGGACAGCTTGGCTTCGCGCAGTGCGTCGTCGAGCCGTCCGATCGACGCCATGTTGTCCGACACGCGAAAATGGAGTTCCGGGCTGGTGGGATCGGCGTCGATGCCGCGAGCCTCGATCCGCTGCCGATCGCCCCAGGCCGAGGCCTCCAGATTTTCGGCGAGTGCCGCATAGGCGAGGCCCTGCTTCGGATCGAGCGCGATTGCCCTATGCGCATAAGCTTCGGCACGGCGCTGGTTTGCCGGCTGAAGCGCTGGCGGGAGGTTGCTGGTGACCAGCGCGGTGTCCATGGCATATTCCGCCCACGCGCGTGCGAAGTCAGGGGCACGTCGCGTGATCTCGGCATCGAAACGCGCCGCCTCCTCCATGTCCCGGCCGATCGTGTCGCAATGCGATAGGGACAGTCGGGCAAGCTCGAGGTCGCGCGTGAAATAAGGGGCGCGGCCGTCGGCATAGGCGCAATGGAGCTCATGGGCGACCTGCAGACTGAGTTGCTCCTCGAACTGGTCAAGCTCGCTCGCCGGCCGGTCGAGCGTGGCCGCCCAGAGCACCTGGCCCGAGGCTCCGGCGACAAGCTCGATGTTCGCTCGCAATTCGCCGTGGTCGCTCATGCTGTTGCCGCGCACGATCAGGGCGGCGGGCCTGCCGGTGTGGGCCGCGGCATCGACGACCTGTACCGGTGTCTCGGTACCGGCAAGCTTCTGGACCAGCGATGACCGCAGCCCGGCGCTGATCGCCTCTGCCTGTCTGTCACCAGCCGGGACCGCGAGGGACTCGACCTCGACGAGAGGAAGCGTCGCGGCCATGGCGGGCGCGTGGCCGATCCTCGCGCCGCCGATCAAAACTGCGGCAGCCGCGGCGCACAGGCTAAGAGCGATAAGTCCGTAGCGTCTCGTCGTCGGTGCGTTTCGATCCTGGGTCGGACTGGACGTGCGGCCTGCCGGCGCCTGGGAGGCGGTCGGCGCCGACCGATGCTTGCGGATGCGCATTCCTGCGGCCGACTTGCCGACGTGCTTCGAACGAGCGAGGCTCGCGAACAGCGCCGCATTTGCCTCCGCCGGGGCAAGGCCGAGCTCATGCTGCAGCGCATTGGTGTGGCGCGAGTAGATCGCGTGCGCTTCCTTGAGATCGCCGGACGCGCCGAACGCCCGAAGCGCGATCTCCACTGCATCTTCGTCCGTCGCATCGAGCATGATGAGCGATGACGCAATCGTCTTCGCCTCTATCCAGCGGTGCTCCGAGAGCGCGTCCTGCGCGGCATCCAGCGCCATTCCCCGCCGCTCGTCGCCAAGGCGCGAGCGTTCTACGCGAAGCCAGTCATCGAAGGCGGGGCTCAGC
>NZ_JAFAVR010000159.1 GCF_019242355.1 Sphingomonas sp.
AGGCTGCAGCATCTCCTCTCCCCGAACCGCCATCGCCGGCTGCTCAGGTCGGACCGAAATCGCCAATGTCATCAGTTCCTCCTCGCTCACAGCGAGGGGGTCAGTTCCTCGTGTCGCCAGGGGGTCAGTTTCTCAGGTCGCCCGACATCAGCATCGGGCGCCCCTGCCGCGAAGCGGCTTCGTGCATGAGGCGCTTAGCTGACGAAGATGGATATCGCGAGCCGCGTGCGTTCAGCAGATAGCGGGAACCACCTCGGCGGGGAGAGAGCTGAACCGCTCGGGTGGTATACCCCGCTCGCGCTCATAACTGCCCATGACCTTATCGACCATCGCTGCGCCGAGCGACCAATCATAGGTCCGGAATGAATGCCCGCGGGTGACGAAGGTCGCACCGGCATAGAACATCTCATATTGGGTGTGACGGCTGGCGAACTCGGAGCCGATCGCATCCCAGGCGAGCTTGAAGAACTTCACGCGCTCTTCCGACCCGAGCACGGGCGACTGCTGCGTCTTGCCGATCAGACGGGCGATCTCCGGATTCTCGAAGTCAGACACGTCGGACGGCAGCATGATCAGGCCCCCTCCAGCGAGATCACGCAGGGTCGTGATCATCTTGGAATAGAGCTGCTGGGTCAGAACCTGCGCCGAATAGAGCAAGTGCGCGTCCGGCAGGAAGTAATCGCCGCGCTGGGCGCCCTTCGCCTCCATGCCGTGGACCATGCCGTCAACGAGTGCAGCTTCGGCGGCGAGCTGGCCGAGCGTGTCGCGCACCGGCGGGAGCGCGATGATGCCGTTCACTTCGGCGATGCGGCGCGCGATGCCCATCAGGAAGCGCAGCTTCACCATCAGCCGCACCTGGCATTGGTAGTTCTGCAGCACGTGCGCCGGCGTCGCGTGGAACTGCCGCATCATCATTCCGGTATCGCCGGCGACGAACACGCGCTCCCAAGGCACCTTCACGTCGTCGAAATAGATGACGGCGTCGTTCTCGTCGAAGCGGCTGGCGAGCGGATTGTCGAAAACGCTCGGCGCAGCCGCTTCGTAGGATTTGCGCGACAGAAGCTTCACCCCCTTGGTGTTCATCGGCAGCGCGAGCGAGACGGCATATTTCTCATCCCCCGGCCCGAGCGGCTGGATGCAGCTGACGAAGACCTCGTTCGCCATGATTCCGCTGGTCGCGAGCATTTTGGCGCCACGCAAGGTTAGCCCCTCGGCATCCTCGTCGACGATGCCGGCCGTGAGATAGGGGTCGGCCTGCTCAGCTGCGCCTTTGGAGCGATCCGCCTGCGGGTTGATGATCACGTAGGTGAGGAAGAGATCGTTGTCCCTAGCGTAGCGGAAATAGTCCTGCAGCGCACCGGCACGCGCGGGATCGTAGGACCGGAAGACGTCGATCCCCATCAGCATCCCGGCCAAGCACGAGGCGACATGGTCGGGCGAGCGGCCCATGAAGCCGTAATGCGTGCCGGCCCAGGCCTCCATCGCGCGGCGGCGCTCGACGAGCTCGTCGAAGCTCGTGGGCAAGGCCCAGGTGCGGTTGACGCGCTCGCCGCTGGAAGGGCTGACGATCGTCATCAGCTCTAGGTTCTCAGGCGCCGATTGGAAGTCGTAGAGGCTGGCCGCGGACTGCACGGCGTTGCGGAATGCCGGATGGGCGGTGACGTCATCGGCCTCCGAGCCCGAGATGAAGACGGTGCGACCATCGCGGAGCGAGGTCAGATGATCGGTGCCGGACTTCATGATGGCTCCTCGCGATCACGCGCGCGCGGCGATGCTGTGGTAGCCGCCGCGGAAAAAGATGAGGGGCTCGCCGTCGGCCTCGACTTCGAAGCTCACTACGCGGCCGATGATGATGAGATGGTCGCCGCCGTCATGAACGGCATGGGGCTCGCATTCGAAGGTCGCGAGCCCCTGGCTGGCGAGCGGGCAGCCCGTCGCGCCGAAGCGCGGCTCGAGCCCGGCCCATTTGGCGCCTTGCGCGTGAGCGAAGCGGGCGGATATCTCGGTCTGGTCACCGCGCAGCACGCTGACGGCGAAGTGGCTCGCCTCGAGGAGCACCGGCAGACTGAAGGCGCTGCGCTTGACGCTGAAGAGGACGAGCGGCGGGTCGAGCGAGACGGCGTTGAACGAGCTCACCGTCATCGCGATGGGATCGCCGCCGGGGTTCGGCGCGGTCACGATCGTGACGCCGGTCGGGAAGCAGCCCAGCGCCGAGCGGAAGGCGCGTTGATCGAACATCGTCATGATCCGCACTCACGCCCGACGACGACGCTGCTCGGCGAGCAGATGCTGGAGGGCGAGCGCCTCCTTCGCGCCGCCGACCAGTGAGGCGATGATCTCGGAGAAGGCCCGGAACTGATCCGCCGACAAGCCGGCGAACAGCGCATCGTTGACCGGCCGCTGCGTCTCGGCGAGTTCATCAAGCAGCGCCCGTCCCACATCCGTGACCGTGAGCAGCACGCGCCGCCCGTCCTCGGGATGCGGGGCCTTGGCGACGAGACCGCTCTTCACAAGCTTGTTGATCTCGATCGTCACGAACGCTCCCGAGAGATGGAGATGCTCGCTGAGCCGGCTCACCCCCACCTCGCCGTCGGCGATCAGATGATCGATCGCGATCATGATCGAATAGGCGGGGCCGCTGAGCCCGATCACCTCGCCGAAGCGATTGCGGATCTCCTGCAGGCGGGCACTGAATGCGAGCGCGTCATGGATCGCCTGCCGGAACAGCTGATCGTCGCCCTTTTCCAGCAGCTCGGATCGTGTGACCGTCAGCGGCATGATGCTCTCCATCTCGTCTTCGGATATATTGCTTTGTCAGAAAGCTATGTCAACAAACATTATGCAGGATCGTAGTAATGCGTCTCGAGAAGAAGGCATCCGCCGTTCGACTTGAAGGGGCCATGATGCACGCCGGGCGGACGGCAGGCATAGGTGAAGGCGCTGAATGGCTCGCCGCCCTCGCCTTCTTCGTCATTGCCCACGGTGAGGTCGCCTTGCAGCAGGAAGACCTCTTCCCAATAGTCGTGCACGAAGGGCTTCTTAGTGAACACGCCGGGCTGGAAGCGAAGCAGGCGCGTCCGGCTGCCGCGCTTGGCAACCGAATCGAGACTGCCTGAGAGGATTTTCTCGTCGACCCCGCCGCCGGGCGCATAGCCCTCCGGCAGCTGCCACCCCTCGCCATCCATGGCGATCGGGTGGAATTCACGATGTTGCTTGGTGACGGGCATGGTGTCTCCTTGTCTTATCGACGGCGCTGGAGGATGGCTTCGACCGCCCCGGCGACGTCGAGCAGGTGATCGTCGGTGCCGCCTGCCCCAGCGAGCGTCAGGCCCACGGGCGGCGCCCCCGCCTCCTGGCAGGGCAGCGAGATCGCGCAGACGAGGCTCCCCCGCCCCGCTGCGACACGCTTCACCAGCGGGACATTGGCGGGCAGATAACCGCGTCGATCGGCCAGCGCCCGTACGGTATTGGGTGTTGAAGCGGCGACCGTATCGCCCGTCCGCAGGGCTGCGTTCGGGTGAATGCGATAGAGCCCGGTTGGCGCGCTGGCGCTCGCGTTCCACAGTAATCGTGGTCGCGGCGGCGCCTGGATCGAGCCGGTAAGCAGACCCAGGAA
>NZ_JAFAVR010000186.1 GCF_019242355.1 Sphingomonas sp.
CTGCCGGGTTTTGAAAGGCGGCGGCGACGGAGCGCAGATCGCCCCGAAGGTCCAGCGCGCGCTGAGCTGGAAGGATGATGACGCGGGCTGGATCGAGGCGGACGAAGGGGCGAAAGGCGCGGGTTTGGCTGTGGGTTTCCTGCTGGACCTTCTTGACCAGCGAGTAATCCGGCGGCATGAGCGGCTCACCGTCGAGATCGGTGACCGAACGCATCCGATCCGGATCGAAGATGCCGATGACCTGGTAAGTCGAACCCATGAAGGTGACGGTGGAGCCGGCCGGGGCGCTGAGCGCCTGGGCGATGGGAGCGGGCAAGATGATCGCGTCGCGTTCGCCAGTCTTGAACCAGCGCCCCCCTACGAGGGCGACTTGCGGGCGCGCGACCAAGGCCTCCTCGGCGTCTAGTCCCTCGGCGGCGGCAACATCGGCCCACACGCCGTTGCGCTCAAGCGACATCGCCGCGCCGGAGGCGCTCTCCACATCGTGCGAAAACACCCGGCGGGAGACCGCGGCTCGTCCCGCGAATTCGCTGGAAAGAGCTTGGGAAGCCGCGCGGTCAAGCACCTCCAAGCCCGGATTGCGCAACAGAAGCCCCGGGTACCGGGCGGGTGCCGGGCTGGCGGATTCACTAAGCTGCAGGTTCGGCACGAAGGAGGTGAAGCTTAGGATGATAAAGGTCATCACCACGAGGGTGAGCACGGTCAGGAGCGTGCGCGTCTTACGCCGCCTCAGATTTGAGATGCCCAGGCTGAACGCCGCCATGGCGACGTTGCCACGGCGCACGTCGAGGTCCTTGATCCCGGTCGCCGTTTGACGGACCTCGCGCAGCGATCCCTCGAATTTTGAGGTGATAAACGCCATGACGATCAGGCTCAGCGCGCCCATGATGAAGCCGACGAAGATCATGCTCGGGTTCGCGACAAGATCGAACGCGGTGTGGACGAATCGCAGGATAAGGAATGAGGCGATGAAGATGGCGATGGTCGCGCCGAGCTGAACGGCGAGCTTGCGGTTCGCGAACAGCAGCCGCTCCAGAAAGAAGCTGAACGGGATGAGCAGAAAGGAATAGAGGAGGACGCCGTTGACGATATCGCTTGCGGTCCGTTGCAAAACGGGATGGGCCCGCAGGGCGAGTCCCCAGGCAGCCCGGGCCTGCCGATCGGCCTCCAGCCAGTCCAGGTTGGCGGCGGCGGCGCGGGCGCGTGCGAGGGCGGCTTTGGAAGCGTTATGGGTTTCCAGAAGGCTTCCGGTGACGAGGCGGTAGCGGGCGAATTCGTCGAGCCGGCCTTGGTCTATGTTGTCGATGTCCTGAGCCGAAGCCAACGATATGGGGCCGAATGAGGGCGTGACGGAATACCCCGTTCCGGCGAGGTTTGTGGGCGTCGATCCAGTCAGAATCATCCGCCAGTCGCCTAAGCTGGAGCCCATCGAAACCTGCCAGCGGGAGCCTGGCTGAAGGAAGAGCACACAGGGCGGGGCGATCCCCGTCCAGTACTGCGGGTCCTCGAAAGCGAGCGCGACTCCGTAGCTAACCGGGCTTGCGCCGGTCGTTGGATCGAGGAGGAGCCAGTTCGTAAGCGGCGTTAAGTCTTGCGGATCGACGAGCCCGAACAGCGCCTGCGTCTCACACCGAAATAGGACGATGGGTGAGGAGCGGAAAGCGGTCTTGAGTTGGAAAGTGAGGGGAAATGCGCCGGAGCCGGTGATCCCCTGATCTGGCGCCATGTCGATCTCGCCGCTCTCGTCGAGGTGGTAGGCGGCGAGGGTCGTGGGGGGCTTCTGGAGGCTGGCATAGTCGGTCAGAGGAGGCGCTCCGACGAAGCGGTACTCACCCCTGGGGCCGGTGATCTCGACGTCGTCCGCGCGCACCCCCATTAGGGACTTGCGGCCGGTAAAACGTACCGCGAGCGCGTTCCCGACGCGCGTGTCGGGCACGAGGTTCTTTGCGGGTTCGTACAGCGCGGCGTAGCCGGTGAGCGTTGCGAAGCCTCCGACGAGACTCAGCTTCGAGGGAGACGGCGGCTGCAGCGGCAGCGACTCATCGCCCGTTTGCGCCAAGCGGTCGTTCGCCAGGTGGTGCAGCATCACCGCGAGCACTTGAACCTGGCGCAGCAGGTTCTCGGGGTGCACGTGGTCGAGTGTGTCGTCGACGGTGTCGAAGCGGGCGCGCTCATCGTCGGCGGTAGCGAAGGTGATGGCGTTGTAGCCGGCGCTTGCGAACGGCTCGCAGTCGAACGTGAAGGTTGCCGGGATGTTGTTCTTCCAGGTGCGGTTGTCGGAATGGTTTGCGCCGTCAGTAAGCACTACGCGGGGATTGGTCTCGCCGAGAAGAGGCGTCAGGGCTTCGGCGTGCCTGCGCAGGACGCGGCAGAGGGGCAGAATCGGCTGAAGCAGCTCGTCGCGGTAGTCGTAGCCGTATCCGCGCCCGAACTCACAAAGCACCTTGCTCGAGGTGGAAAGGTCGAGGGTAACCACTGCGATCGGCTGGACAGGGTCGGCCAAGTGCCGCTCGACGTACTCGCGCGCCCCGGCGAGATTGAGGCAGTGCGCGCCCGAGAGGACAAACCGCAGCGGGCGCTCGTGCGGGAGCGTGGCGACCAACCTTGCCAGCTCGAGCATTGCGACGGCACCGCTTCCCTGATCCGCGGCGGGCGCTCTGTCTGGGCAAATCGACATGCCATCGGCATAAGCCCAGACGAGCACGGGCTCGTTCGCAAGGGCAGGGTTGGTGCCAGGGACGTCGCAGACCAGGTTGCACTCGTGAACGGATGCCCAAATTTGTCGGCACCGGATTGAGATCCTCTCCTGACGCTTGGCGGCCGCTTTGACTGCGGCTGCTTCGGCAGTAGAAACCAGGAAGCGCGGCAGGTGGATGGGTGCGGAGACGAACTTCGCCTCCGCCTGCTGGCGGGTCATTTGCGCCGGCTGGAGGAAGAGGATGGCGACCGCGCCGCGCTCGGCCGAGAGAAGCCAGTTGTCCTGGCTGTCGAAATTGAGGACGACCACGGCGCCCTCGATTCGCTTGCCCCGCAGC
>NZ_JAFAVR010000253.1 GCF_019242355.1 Sphingomonas sp.
AAGCCCGGTACCGACATCGTCGCCGAGCTTTCGGGAGACCATATGGAACGACAGCTGATCGCCGGCATCGCCGCCGACCGCAACGAGGCACGGATCACGCTGACGGGCGTCCCCGATACGCCGGGGACCGTCGCTGCAGTGATGAGCCCGCTCGCCAAGGCCGGGATTGCCTTCGACATGGTCGTCCACGCGGCGACGCCCGACAGCGGCGCATCCGACCTCACCTTCACCGTCCCGCGCGCCAGCCTGTCGCAGGCAATGGCGGTGATCGAGCAGCGCAAGACCTACATCGGCTTTTCCGGGCTGCTCCACGACGACGCCGTCGCCAAGGTCAGCATCGTGGGCGTCGGGATTCGCTCGAACCCGCAGCTTGCCGCCCGAATGTTCGAGGTTCTGGCCGAACGCAAGATCAACCTGCTCGCCGTCTCGACCAGCGAGATCAAGGTCAGCGCGCTGATTGCCGAGGACGAGCTTGAGCTGGCGGTGCGAGTGCTTCACACCGCCTTCGGACTCGACGCTGAACGGGAGGACGCGGCGTGAGCGGCGAGGGCTTGATCGCCGATCCGCGCGGGCTTCAGCGCTCGGTCGGTCACCGCCGCCTCGAGGCGCTGATGCGGCGCGGCACCGAGCTGCTCGGCTGCGAAGTCGCGATCCTGGGCGGCGCGATGAGCTGGATTTCCGAGAGAAACCTCGTCTCCGCCATCTCCAACGCGGGCGGCTTCGGCGTGATCGCGTGCGGGGCGATGAGCCCGGAGCTGCTCGACACCGAAATCGCGGAGACGAAGACGCGCACGACACGCCCGTTCGGCGTCAACCTCATCACCATGCACCCGCAGCTTTCTGAGCTGATCGATGTCTGTGCCAGGCATGGCGTCGGCCATGTCGTCCTCGCCGGCGGCTTGCCGCCCGGCGGAGCGATCGAGCGGATCAAGGCGAGCGGCGCCAAGCTGATCGCCTTCGCCCCCGCCCTCGCGCTCGCCAAGAAGCTGATGCGCTCCGGCGTCGACGCCCTCGTCATCGAAGGCATGGAGGCCGGCGGCCACATCGGTCCGGTTTCGACCTCGGTCCTTGCGCAGGAGATCCTGCCCGTCGTGGCCGGCGACATCCCGGTGTTCGTCGCCGGCGGCATCGCTCGCGGCGAAGCGGTTGCCGCCTATCTCGAAATGGGCGCGGTCGGTGTGCAGCTCGGCACGCGCTTCGTCTGCGCGACCGAGTGCATTGCTCACCCGAACTTCAAGAAGGCCTTCCTGCGTGCCTCCGCCCGCGATGCCATTCCCTCGGTCCAGATCGACCCGCGTCTTCCGGTCATCCCCGTCCGCGCGTTGAAGAACCGCGAGATGGAACGCTTTGCCGCCAAGCAGCGCGAGGTCGCCGACCTCCTCGACAAGGGCGACATCGAAATGGCCGAAGCCCAGCTCCAGATCGAGCATTATTGGGCCGGCGCTCTGCGCAAGGCGGTCATCGACGGCGACGTCGAGGCCGGTTCAGTCATGGCCGGGCAGTCGGTCGGCATGGTCACGCGCGAGGAGCCGGTCGCCGACATCATCCGCGAACTGGTCGACGAAGCGGCGGCTGCGCTCGACAGCCGGACCTGACGGACACTTGTCCGGCGCTTACGAGATCAGCCCGAACTGGAGAATTGCAATGCTCGACAGACGCGCGTTCCTGATGACCGGTGCTGCGTGCGGTGCAACCCTGGCGCTGCCGATGCGCGCCCTTGCCGCTCCCGCCACCGGCCGCTCGCCCGAGCTTGCCGGCCTGTTCGACGCGCTCTTCCAGGAACAGCTTCGGCTCCGCCCCGAATCGGCGACCCAGCTCGGCCTCGACAAGGGTCCGAACGCCGACCTGCGCTCCAAGCTGACCGATGAAAGCGACGGCGGACGCGCGGCTGCGAAGGCCCAGACCCAGGCGGACATCCGCCGGCTGCAGGCAATCGATCCCAAGACGCTGTCTCCCGCCGACCGCGTTGACTGGGAGACGGTCCTCTACACACGTCAATCAACCGCAGCGGTGCAGGCCTACGACTTCGGCGGCTTCGGCTACGGCCCCTCGCCCTATGTCGTCAGCCAGCTGACCGGCGCCTACCAGCAGGTCCCCGACTTCCTCGACACCAAGCACCCGATCGACACGGCCGCCGACGCCGGCGCCTATCTCGCTCGCCTCAATGCCTTCGCCGGCCAGCTCGACGACGAGACGGCGCGGATGCGCCATGACGCCGGGCTCGGAGTCTCGCCGCCGGACTTCATTCTCGACACGACGCTCGACCAGATGACCAAGACGCGGGTCCCGTCCGCCGATGCCGTCGCGGTGAAGTCGATTGCGCGCCGCGCTGCCGCCAAGGGACTGCCCGCTCACTATGTCACCGACGCCGCCGCGATCTGGGACAGCAAAGTGCTGCCCGCGCTCGATCGCCAGCTCGCCTTGGTCCATTCGCTCCGTCCGCACGCCGTCCACGACGCCGGCATCTGGCGCTTCAGGGACGGCCCGGCCTTCTACGAAACCGCGCTGCACACCACGACCACGACCCGCCTCAGCCCGGCTGAGATCCACAAGTTCGGCCTCGACCAGGCGCGCGAGATCTCCGCCCGGCTCGACCAGCAGCTGAAGGCCCAGGGCATGACTCGCGGCACGGTCGGCGAGCGCATGGCCGCGCTCTACAAGGACCCGGCGCAGCTCTATCCGAACACCGACGCGGGCAAGGCGCAGGCCATCGCTTATTGCAATGCGCGCCTGGCGGCGATCCGGACACGGCTGCCGACCCGCTTCAACCGCCTTCCGCCCTATCAGTTCGAAGTCCGCCGAGTGCCCCCGCAGACCGAAGCGGGCGCCCCTTCGGCCTTCTCGCAAGGCCCGGCACTCGACGGCTCACGGCCCGGCCTCGTCTATTTCAACCTGCACGACACCGCCGAGTGGCCCAAGTTCTGCCTGGCGACGACGGTCTACCACGAGGGCTTGCCCGGCCATCAGCTGGAAGGCGGCCTCGCGCTGTCGAACAAGGACCTTCCGCTGATCCGCAAGACCGGCGGCTTCTCCGGCTATGCCGAGGGCTGGGCGCTCTATGCCGAGCAGCTGGCGGACGAGATGGGGATGTACGACGACGATCCTCTCGGCCGCCTCGGCTACCTCAAGTTCCAGCTGTTCCGCGCCAACCGCTGCGTCGTCGACACCGGTCTCCACTATCTTCGCTGGACGCGCGAGCAGGCGATCCAATATTTCATCGACCAGGACGGCGAAGCGCCCGGCTTCGCCACCCGTGAGGTCGAACGCTATTGCGTCACGCCCGGCCAAGCCGCGAGCTACAAGCTCGGCCATTCGGTCTTCACCGGCCTGAGGGCGAAGGCGCAGGCGAAGTTCGGGCCGCGCTTCGACATCAAGGCGTTCCACGAGGCCGTGCTCGGCACCGGTCGGGTCCCCCTCGAAATCCTGCAGGCGGAGGGCGACCGCTGGATCGCCTCGCACAGCGCCTGACGAGCCGAGGAGCCGACATGCGTCTTCCGACCATCGCGCGTGCAGCGCTCCTGATCGCCGGCCCGGTCCTGACCGCCGCCGCTCCGCCGCCAAGCGTGCCGGCCAGCCGCTACGACCCGCGCGAAGCGTTTGCGCCGTTCGACTTCGGCCCGTCGGCCAACGCGGTCCGTTCGGGCAGCGGCCTCCCCGGCCCGGCCTATTGGCAGAACCACCCCGACTACACCATCCAGGCGACGCTCGACCCCGCGACTCACTCGATCCGTGGCACGGTCGAGATTCGCTACACGAACAACAGCCCGGACTCGCTCGACGTCCTGTGGCTGCAGCTCGACCAGAACATCTACCGCCCGGACTCGCGCGGCACTCTATCGAGCGGGGTCGGCGCGCGTGGCAACGGGATCACGCCGAGCACCGCCGGCATGATGCTCGATTCCGCCGAGGTCGCGGTCGGCGGCGGCAGGTTCGTATCCGTACAGCCGCTGGTCAGCGACACCCGCGCGCAGCTTCGTCTCCCCACGCTGCTCGCCTCCAGGGGCCAGGCGATCGTGCGCATCGCCTATCACTATACCGTCCCGCAGGACCCGTGGGGCGGCCGCACCGGCTGGATGCCGAACCCGGGCGGCGACATCTACAGCGTCGCCCAATGGTACCCGCGCATGGCGGTCTACGACGACATCCGTGGCTGGGACCCACTCCCCTACCTGCAGCAGGAATTCTACCTCGAGTACGGCGACTTCGATTATTCGCTGACGCTGCCGGCGAACTATGTGGTCGCCGGATCGGGCGAGTTGGTGAACGAAGCGCAGGTCCTGCCGGCCGCGATGCGCGCCCGGCTCGCGCAGGCACGTAACAGCGACCGAACCGTGATGATCCGCTCCACCGCCGAGCCGTTCGGCTCACCGTCGGCGGAGCGCACGTGGCATTTCCGCATGCACGACAGCCGCGACGTTGCGTTCGCGGCCTCGCCCGCCTTCGACTGGGACGCCGCCCGCATCAACCTTCCCGGGGGCAGGAGTGCGCTCGCCGAGTCCGTCTACCCGCCGGAAGCGACGGCCTGGAACCGCTCGACCGAATATATGAAGGACGCGGTCGAGCGTTACTCGGCCAAATGGTACCCTTATCCCTGGCCCGCCGCGATCAACGTCGCCGGCCCCGCCGCCGGAATGGAATATCCCGGCATCGTCTTCGACGACATTACGTCGCCGCCCAAGCCGACATTCTGGATCGCCGCGCACGAGATCGGCCACAGCTGGTTTCCGATGATCGTCGGCTTCAACGAGCGCCGCGACGCCTGGATGGACGAGGGGTTCAACACCTTCATCGACGTCTATGAATCGGACGAGTTCAACCACGGCGAATATGCGCCCAAGCGCGACAGCGAATATGCGCCCGGCGGCGGCAACCCGGTCGACGAGATCCTGCCCATCCTCGCCGACCCCGACGCGCCGCCGATCCTGACCCGCGCCGACAGCGTGATCGAGAAATACCGGCACCCGGTCACTTACTTCAAGTCCGCGCTCGGCCTCGTCCTTCTACGCGAACAGATCCTCGGCCCCGAGCGCTTCGACCCCGCCTTCCGCCGCTTCATCGTCGCCTGGGCGTTCAAGCATCCCAAGCCCGCCGACTTCTTCCGCATGATGCAGAGCGAGACCGGCGAGGACCTCGGCTGGTGGTGGCGCGGCTGGTACGCGAACAACTGGCAGCTCGACCTCGCCGTCACCGGCATCCGCCAGGTCCCCGGCGGCAGCGCCGTCCGGGTCGAGACCCGCGACAAGCTGGTCATGCCGGTGACCCTTCGAGTGACGTTCGCCGACGGCACCCGCCGCGACATCCGCCTGCCCGCCGAAACCTGGATCAGGCAGGCGGCGACCGACGTGCCGGTGCCGGGCGCATCACCGGCGGTGCGCGCGGAACTTGATCCCGATCACAAGATTCCGGACAGGGATCGCAGCAACAACCTGTTTCAGCCTCGGTGATCGTGCAGGCCTCCACTTCCGCAGCAGTCCTTTCTCGAGCCGCCTAGCCTAGTTCGCCGCACCCATTCGCCGTCGCCAACCTCTGCCTCCCATTGATTGCGGCGTGGAATTGATTCGACCGGCAATTGGCAGGCCGAGTTTCAAGTCCGGCTTGCCGATGATCTGGGCGCATTCCGGCGTCTTCTCCCAACGCCCACTCGCGTCCGGTCGGCAGTAGCCGCGAGACTCCAGTGCACTCGCGATCCGACCCGCTGCACCGCACGCACTCCCCTGTCCGTTGTTGCAGGCGCGGATGAGTTGGTCGCTTTCGTCAATCAGAGCGGCATCGAGGGGTGGAGTCGCCTCCTCGAGATGGACAGTGACCGAAGAGTTCGTCGTCGTATGTGCGTCACAAGGACTCAGCGCCCCGCACGGGCTTGAAAGAACGCCAACCAAGGCGTCGCAAAGGAGAGTTCCCGCAAGCATCGCCAGACTAATAGCTGTCAGTCGCGCGGGTTTCCGGAAGGCCCGAGTATCAATTACCCGATCACGTCGAGCGAGATTGCGCCAAGACCAAGCTGCGGCACCCAGGAGCAACCCGGACGCGACGTAGAGAACGACGGTGAGTACATATAAGCTCATCATGGGCATTGGCTCGACAAGTAACTGGCCGAATGTCCGGTTTCCACCCATTGCAGACATTGGCGATCAATCAGAAAAGGGGACAAATCGCGGCCATGGCGAGCTTCGCGCCGGAACCCACCGGCCCCATTGCGGACGCCCTGCCACTTCCGTAACTAATGCTGTTGCTAGGTTGATGCGGGCCGGGGATGGGGCAGCCTCCCGTTCGACGGCCGCCCAAACAGGGAGGCCTGATCCATGTCCGACAACAAGCCAGACGTCGACGTCACCAGGGAGTGGCGCGCAACCCACGGCCAGCAGTCCGCAGCCACGCGGCTGCGCATCTTCGCCGGGATGGCCTGGGCCGTCGCCATCGCCGCCGAGATCGCCGGCGTCGTCATGCTCCTCCAGCACAAGTTCGACCACGGCAACACGGGCCTCCTGATCGGGCTTCTCGTTCTCATCGGCGTGTTCGCGATCGCCGGCAGTCTGATGTGGAAGGCCGCCAACCGCCAGGACCCGGCGCGCGAGGCCGACCGCGCCCGCTTCTTCTTCCAGAACCAGCTGGGCGCGATCATCACGGTCATCGCCTTCCTGCCGCTCCTCGTCCTCATCTTCATGGACAAGGACATGGATCCCAAGAACAAGAAGATCGCCGGGGGCGTCGGCGTCGTCGTCGCCATCGTCGCGACCCTGTTCGGGGTCAGTTATCACCCGCCGTCGGTCGAGAAGTATACCAAGGACATGAACAGCTGCGCGGCGGAGATCAAAGCCGGACAGCCGACCAAGGACTGCTCGCCCGAGGTTGCCGAGCAGGCCAAGGCCATCGCTCAGGATACCGCCACGGTCACCAACGCGACCAAGAGCGCGGCCAACCCGGCGGGGCAGGACGTCGTCTACTGGATCGCTCCGGAGAACGGCGCCGCCAAGGCGTCGACGCCGCACGTCTTCCACCTCTGCCAGGCTGTCAGCCCACTGCGGAACAAGACCGTCAATCATGGCTCGGTGCAGGAAGCCTACGCCCAGAACGCGACGCGGATCACACAGCAGATCCCGATGGAGCAGAAGCAGTGCGGGTTTGCCGGTGCGCCGGCGGCGCCTTCCGCTCCGGCAGCGCCGGCGGCTCCCCCTCCGGCGAAGTAAAGCCCGCCGGGTGACCGGGACGGCGTGACTCCGCGCCGCCCTATCTGATACCGGGCGCGGCATGCCCGCGTCCGCCGCCGCTTCCGCTCGCGAGATCCTGACCGGTCTCCACGAGGTCATGGCTGCGCGCGGGTCGGTACAGAGCAAGCTCGACCGCGTCGTCGAGCTCATCGCCGACAAGATGCAAAGCGAGGTCTGTTCCATCTACCTGCTGCGCGACGGCAAGCTCGAGCTGTTCGCGACCCATGGCCTGCGCAAGGAAGCGGTGCATGTCACCAGGCTCAAGCTCGGCGAGGGCCTGGTCGGGACGATCGCCGAGGAAGGGCGCATTCTCAACCTCGCCGAGGCCGCCCACCACCCGGCCTTCGCGTATCGCCCCGAGACCGGAGAGGAGCGTTTCCACAGCTTTGCCGGCGTTCCCATCGTTCGCCTCGAAAGCCCGATCGGCGTGCTCGCCGTCCAGCATGCCGAGCCGCGCCGCTACGAGGATGTCGAGATCGAGGCGCTGCAGACCGTTGCAATGGTCCTGTCAGAGATGATCGGCGCCGCCCGCCTGGTCGACGGCGCCCGTCGCGCCCGGATCCGCAGTGCGGGGCCGCTTCGCCTCGCCGGGCTCAAGCTCGTCGCCGGCATGGCCCGGGGCGAGGCCGTGTTCCACGAGCCGCGCGTGGTCGTGGAGCACACCGTCGCCGAGGACATCGAGGCTGAGCGCGACCGCGTCTATTCCGCCTTCCGGAAGATGCGCGAGCAGATCGACTCAATGACTCGCGACGCCGAGTTCGGGATCGCCGGCGAGCACCAGGAGATCCTAGAGACCTACCGGATGTTCGCCTATGACGAAGGCTGGTCGCGCCGGATCAACGAGGCGATCGACAGCGGCCTCACCGCCGAAGCGGCGATCGAACGCGTGCAGCAGCGGATGCGCGCCCGGATGCGCGATATCGACGATCCGCTCTTGCAGGAGCGGATGCACGACCTCGAGGACCTGTCGAACCGGCTGCTGCGCATCGTGTCCGGACGCATGGGCACCGCCGCCCAGACCGGCCTGACCCGAGACACTGTCCTCATTGCCCGCAACCTAGGACCGGCAGAGTTGCTCGAATATGACCGTCGCCGCCTGAAGGCGGTGCTGCTCGAGGAAGGCTCGCTGACCTCGCACATGACGATCGTGGCCAGGGCCATCGGCATTCCGGTCATCGGCCGCCTCAACGACATCCGGCACAGCGTCGAGGACGGCGAGACCATCCTCGTCGACGGCGACAACGGCAGCGTCATTATCCGCCCGACCAGGCCGCTCCTGACCAGCTTCGAGCAGCGCATGGTGATGAGCCACAAGCGTCGCGCCGAGTTCGCAGCCCAGAAAGCGCTCCCAGCGGTCACGCGCGACGGGCTGCAGGTGGGCGTGATGGTGAACGCCGGCCTCGCCGAGGACGCCGCTTCGCTCGACGCGACCGGCGCTGACGGGATCGGCCTCTTCCGGACCGAGTTCCAGTTCCTTGTTTCCGCCACCCTGCCCGGCCGCGATCGTCAGCAGCGCCTTTATACCCGAGTACTCGAGTTCGCCGGCGACCGCCCGGTCGTCTTCCGAACCGTCGACATCGGCGGCGACAAGGCACTGCCTTACCTGTCCGACGTCCATGACGAGGCCGAAAACCCGGCGATGGGGTGGCGCGCGCTACGTCTCTCGCTCGACCGCTCGACGCTTATGATCGCCCAGGCACGGGCACTGATCGAGGCATCCGCCGGCCGGGTGCTCCGGGTGATGTTCCCGATGGTCTCCGAGCCCTGGGAATATGAGGAGGCGCGAAAGCTTGTCGAGGAGCAGGTGGAATGGGCCCGCAAAGCCCATCGCAAGCTTCCGACCCGGATCGAATATGGCGCGATGCTGGAGGTGCCGAGCCTGGCGGAGACGCTCGACCAGCTGCTTCCGCGCGTCGATTTCCTGTCGATCGGAACCAACGACCTCACCCAGTTCCTGTTCGCCGCCGACCGTTCGGACCCGCGGCTCGCACAGCGTTACGACTGGCTGAGCCCGGCCATCCTGCGCTTCCTGAAGCGGGTCCTCGACGCCGCCCGCGAGGCCGACGTGCCGGTGCGCGTTTGCGGCGAGATGGCCGGCCGGCCGCTGGAAGCGATGGCGCTGGTTGGCCTCGGCGCCGACGCGGTCTCGATCACGCCGGCCGGGGTCGGGCCGGTCAAGGCGATGGTCCGCTCGCTCGACGCCGCCGCGCTGCGCAAGCGGCTCGACCAGCTGCTTGCCCGGCCGCCGCGCGACATGCGCAAGGCGCTGACCGACTGGGCCCGCCGGCATTCGGTCACAATCGACTGAAAGGGCCATTGCCGGTTGACAGTCCGGCCGCAGCGCCCACAGTAACCCACGTGAATTTGTAGGCGAGCGTATGGACGAACTCGACGAGACGGAAGTCCCAACCGCGGGCGAGCGCCTCCGCGCCGCGCGCGAGGAGAAGGGGCTGAGCCTCGAAGACGTCGCCGCCCAGACCCGGATCCCGCGCCGCCACCTGGAGAGCGTCGAGCAAGCCGACTGGGAGAATTTGCCCGCGCCGACCTACACGATCGGCTTCGCCAAGAGCTACGCGTCCGCCGTCGGTCTCGATCGAACCGACATCGGCGAGCAGCTGCGCACCGAAATGGGCGGGGCGCGCGCGCCCACCACCGCAATGGAGGTATTCGAACCCGCCGATCCCGCGCGGAGCATGCCGCGCTGGCTGGTTCTCGCTGCGATTGCTGCCGTCGCGCTCGTCATCGTCGTAATGACATGGCTCAGCAATCGCTCGCTCCACGATGACAATCAGGCTGAGCAACCGGCAGCGGCCGCGCCAGCCGCGCAAGGCCCCGCACAGCCGACCGCGCCCGCCGCCCAGGCCGCAGCCCAGGGCCCCGTCATCCTCGCCGCGACTCAGCCCGTCTGGGTTTCGGTCAAGGACCAGGGCAAGGTCATCAAGCAGGGCATCCTGCAGCCGGGCGAAACCTATCAGGTGCCGACGACCGCCGCTGCCCCAATCCTGACAACGGCCAAGGCGGAAGGGCTGAAGGTCACCGTCGGTACCGCAACCGCGCCGCAGGTCGGGCCCGCCGCCACCAAAGTCACCGTCAGCTTGCTGCCCGCCAACCTGATGAAGGGCCCGGACGCTGCCGCTTCCGCTACCGTTCCCGCGCCTCCGTCGGGTGCGTCGAGGCCGACGGCGCGCACCCATCACACGGCTACTCCGGCCGCGGCTGCGGCTCCCCAGCCGACCGTGCCGGCCGCCACTGCTCCGGCCGTCGACACGACGTCGCCTCCGGCACCGACCAACACGGGCGAATAGGATTCATCGGCGGGACAGCCGCCGGCGGGCATCGTCCCGGGACTGACAAAGCGTGGGGATAGACAAGTGAATCACACCTCTCGGATTGCCGCTGTTGCGGCTTCGGCAAGCCTTGCGCTGATCCCGGCCGCAGCTCTCGCCCAGCGCTCGCCGCCACCGAGTCCCGAGCAGCGCATCGACCGGCTTGAGCGCCAGGTCGACCAACTGCAGCGGCAGGTCTATCCGCGCGGACGCCCAGCCGACACGGCCGGCTTCGCGACCGAGCCGGCGGCAACCCAGTCGTCGGTGCTGACCCTCGACCAGCGCCTCGACGCGGTCGAGCGGCAGATGGCGGACCTGCTCCGCCAGTCGGAAGAGAACGGCCACCGACTGCAATCGGTCGAATCTGGCATCGCCAGCCTTCGCGCGAGCGATGACCAGCGGATTGGCGCGCTCGAACAGCGCATGTCTCAGGCGCCGGTCGCCGCTCCGGTCGAAACGCCGCCGTCCGCCGCCTTGCCGCCATCGCCCAACGCGGCAACCCGCGGCCGGCCTGCGACGCTGCCGCCGAAAAGTCCGCCGTCCGCGTCGTCCGATGTTCCGGCAGCAGGCGCCGCAGCTGCCGCCGACCCGGGCGAGGATGCCTACACCGCGGGCTTCCACCAGTGGGAATCTGGCCAGTATGACCAGGCAATCACCACCTTGCGTGCCTTCACCGCCGCGTATCCGCGCCATCGCCGCATCAGCTATGCGAACAACCTCATCGGCCGCGCGCTGCTCGATAAGGGCGACGCGCGCGGCGCCGCCGAAGTGCTACTCACCAACTACCGCAGCAACCCGCGCGGCGAACGGGCGCAGGACAGCCTGCTCTACCTCGGCCAGGCGCTGATGAAGCTCGGCCAGCCCGGCCAATCGTGCAAGGCTTACGCCGAGCTCGAATCCGTCTATGGCGCCAAGCTCCGCCCCGATCTCAAGAAGCCCCTCGCGGACGGCAAGGCCCAGGCACAATGCAGCTGAACGGCGGGCGATGCTCCCTGAAGGCGCCTGCAATGACCGCTTCCGGGCCGACCTCGACTCCGTAGCGCCCCCCGGTGTCCGCCTCGGCATCTCCTTGTCCGGCGGTCCCGACAGCCTCGCCCTGCTGTTGCTCGCTGCTGCGGCGCGGCCCGGGATGGTCGAGGCAGCGACCGTAGACCATGCGCTTCGCCCCGGCAGCCGCGGCGAGGCGGAGTGCGCCGCGGTCATCTGCGAAGAGCTCGGCGTCATGCATACCATCCTCACCGCCGAGTGGCCGGAGCCGCCGGCGACCGCGGTCCAGGAGCGCGCGCGAAGCGAGCGGTATCGCCTCCTCGCCGCCTGGGCGAAGCAGCGCGGGCTCGATGCCGTCCTGACCGGCCACCACGCCGATGACCAGGCCGAGACCCTGCTGATGCGGCTTAACCGCGGCGCTGGCGTGCGCGGCCTCGCCGCAATGCGCGCACGCTCGATCGTCCCCGGCTCGGACGTTCCGCTGCTGCGGCCCCTGCTCGGCTGGCGCCGTGGCGAGCTCGAACGCATCTGCATCGACGCCGGCATTCAGGCCATTGCTGACCCGAGCAACGCCGACGGCCGCTTCGAGCGCGTCCGGGTCCGCCAGGCGCTTGCCCGATCCGACGACATCGACCCTGCCGCCCTCGCCGCCGCTGCCGGACATCTCGCCAGTGCGGACGATGCGCTCGATTGGGCCGTCGAGCAGGAATGGCGCTGCGCCATCGAAAAGCGCGAGTGCGCCCTCGCCTATCGGCCGTCCGACGCGCCGCCTGAAATCCTCCGTCGCCTCGTGACGCGCGCAATCGCCGCCATGGCAAGCGAAGCCTCGCGAGAGCCGCTTCGTGCCCGCGAGCTCGATCCGCTCATTGCAACCCTCGCCAGGGGGGGCCAGGCCACGCTCCGTGGCGTGGTTTGTGCCGGTGGTCCCGAGTGGCGCTTCTCCCCCGCTCCGCCGCGCCGCCAGGTGCCTTCGCGCCGCGACGGTAATCCGGTATGAGCCAGAGCCGATGACAGCGGGAGGCGAGCGGGGAACGGACGCCGAGCGACGCAGTGGCTACACCCCATTGCCGTTCGTCGTCAGTGTCGGGGTCACCGGGCACCGCAGCGAGGCGCTCGGCGAAGTCGGCACGCTGCGCGAACAGGTCCGGGCCGCGCTCGAGCTCATTGCCACCGTCGCGGGCGAGCTCAAGGCCTCGGCCGGCCCGATCTTTTCCGACAAGGCATCGGCCTACCAGTTCGTCTCGCCGCTCGCGGACGGCGCGGATCAGATCGCAGCCAGCGCCGCGCTGGATGCCGGATATCGGTTGACCGCGGTCCTTCCATTCGCCCGCGAAAGCTATCGCGCCGAGCTGATTGGCAACGAGGGCCTCAACCTCTTCGACACGCTGCTCGACCGCAGCGCCTGCGTGCTTGAGCTGCCGGGTGATCCCACGGACCAGCTCGACGCCTATGTCATGGCCGGCCGGGCGACCGTCGCCCATTGCGACTTGCTCATCGCCATCTGGGATGGCCTCCTGCCACGCGGCCGCGGCGGGACCGGCGAGGTCGTTGACCTTGCCGTCGCTCAAGGCACGCCGGTCCTTCACGTCCCTGTCGACCCCGCCCAGCCGCCGCGCCTCCTGTGGAGCGCATTCGATCCGATGGTCGTCACCTCCCGCGCCGAGCCGACTGCTGAGCGCCCGTTCGATCGCGACCATGTCGACCGGATGCTGAAGGCGCTGCTGCTGCCGCCCGACGACCCGGCGGAGCGCGGCTTCCTCGCCGGCTTCATCGCCGAGAAGCCTCGCCGGATCCGCGGCCGCCTCGAATATCCGCTCCTCCTCGCCTGCGCGGGCATCAAGAGGTTCGAGCTCCGCAAGATGCGCGAATCGCATTGCGCAGCATGGACCCGCGACGAGTGGCGCAGCTTCCGCAGCAACGTCGCCGACGGCCTTCACATCGTTGCACCACTCGACCTGCTCGAAGACGCCTATGCCCGGGCCGACAGCCTGGCGACGCACTTCGCGCTCACGTACCGCAGCGGGCATATCTTCAACTTCCTGCTTGGCGCGCTTGCGGTCTGGCTCGGCCTCGGCGCGTTCATGGCACCGCGACTGCAGTTCGGCTTCGATTGCGCGGAGCTCGTCGTCACGCTTGCGATCATCACCAACACCCGGCTCGGCAACCGCCGCGAGTGGCACCGACGCTGGCTTGACTATCGTCAGCTTGCCGAGCGCTTGCGGCCGATGCGCAGCCTCAAGCTGCTCGCGCTCGGCGCTCCCGATCCGCCAGGCACAGCAACCAATCCGGTGCCGCATCGCTGGATCGACTGGTATGGCGCCCGGCTGTGGCGGGCGATGGGTTGCCCCGCCGCCCGCATCGACGCCGACCACGCAGCCGAGATCGCCGCCTCGGTCGCCGAGCATGAGATCCGTCCGCAGGTCGATTATCACGTCCGCCATGCCGCCGAGATCGAGCGGCTCGATCATCGCCTAGAGCGTGCCGGCAGCCTGCTGTTCGCGGCGACGCTGCTGATCTGCGTGGTGACGGTCGCAACCTTCGCCGCCGGATTGCATGGCCTGCTCCGTTACAGCAACTGGTCGCTCCTCGTGTCAGCCGGCTTTCCCGCGCTTGGCACCGCAATCTTCGGCATACGCCTCCAGGCCGAGTTCGGCGTGAGCGCGCTTCGCTCCCAGGCCACCGCCCAGGCCCTCGCGGCGATCGCCCAGGAACTTCACGCCGGACCCAACCTCAATCGCGCGGCCGACCTTACCGAACAGGCGGCGCGGCGGATGTCGTCCGACCTCGACGAGTGGCGCCTCCTGAACCAGCAGCACACCCTGGCGGTGGCCTAGGGCACCCCTTCAAGCTCCAAGAGTCGCTTAGGCGACACCTCTGTGTTAACAGGCGTTAACGGACTCGGGAGCGCCATGGGGAAGCATGCCCGGTTTGACGCGGAGGATGGCGCGCCGGTTGCGACCGGCGCGAACGCGGCAGCCGCACCCGGATTCAAGCGCCGCTATTATGCCTTTATTAGCTACAGCCACAAGGATTCCGACTTCGCGGACTGGCTCCACCGTCAGCTCGAATGTTTCCACGTACCCAAGACGATCGCAGGCCGGCTGACGGCCACCGGCACTGTTCCGCAAAGGCTGAACCCGGTGTTTCGTGACCGTCACGAGCTTGCCGCCGGCGATGACCTCGGCACCGAGATCCAGGCCGCGCTCGCCTCGTCCCAGTTCCTGATCGTGCTTTGCTCGCCCGCGGCGGCCAAATCGCATTGGACCAACGCCGAGGTCGAGACATTCAAGCGCAGCCGGCCGGACGGTTGCGTCTTCGCCGCGATCGTCGCGGGCGAACCCTTCGCGAGCGAGATTCCGGGCCGCGAGGCCGAGGAATGCTTCCCGCCGGCGCTCCGCCACCGCTTCGACAGCCTCGGCCGTCCCACCGGCCGCCGCGCCGAGCCGCTTGCCGCCGACTTCCGCGAGACCGGGGACGGCCGCCGCCTCGCCCTCCTGAAGCTCATCGCGGGGATGATCGGCGTCGGCCTCGACGAGCTGGTCCGCCGCGAAGCCACCCGTCGTCATCGCCAGCTGGCCTGGCTCGCGGCGGCCTCGCTCGGTGGCATGGCGGTCACGAGCACGCTTGCCATCGTCGCCGTCCAGGCGCGCGACTCGGCCCGCGAGCAGCGCCGCGAGGCTGAGGGCCTGATCAGCTTCATGCTCGGCGATCTCAAGGACAAGCTCGAGCCGATCGGCCGGCTCGACGCACTGGACGGCGTCGGCGGTCGAGTGCTCGCTTATTACCATAAGCAGGACACGGCCGAGCTGTCCGACTCCTCGCTTATGCAGCGCTCCAGCGCTCTGTCGCTGATGGCCAATGTCGCCAATTCGCGCGGCGACCTCGACGGCGCGTCGCGCCTGTATCGCGAGGCGATGGCGGGCACCTCCGAGGCGATCCGCCGCAAGCCCGACGACCCTCAGCGCATATTCAATCATGCGCAGAATGTCTTTTACCTCGCCGACATCGCCATGCGCCGCGGCGACGAGAAAGCCGCCGAGGCCGCCCTTCACCAATACGAGACGCTGTCGAACCGGGAGGTCGCGCTCGACCCCAGCGACATGCGATGGCGAATGGAGTCGCAGAACGCCGAGGCGAATCTCGGAGTGATGCTGTACAACCAGCGCCGCTACGCCGAAGCGTCTGTGAAGCTCGAGCAGGCCGTGCGCGCGATCGATGCGTTCGCGATCGCGGACCCCGGGAACATCGACAATCAGAAGTCGCTGGTCGAATCCCTAGCGTGGGTGGCCGATTCCCATTCGGCGGAGGGCCGCCTCGACCAGGCGATCACGGACCGCGAGCGCGACGTCGATGTCGCCAAGCGGCTCCTTGCCAAGACCCGGGATTCCGAGTTCGGCTCGAAGCTCATCGTGGCGGAACGGATATTGGCGAAGCTCTATGCCGATCGCGCCCAGTTCGATCGCGCGATTGCGCTCGACCGCGACGCCGAGGATCAATCGGAACGGCTGCTCGCGGTCGAGCCGGGCAACACCAAATGGACCGAGCGGGCGGCTCAGGCCCATCTCGAGATGGCGCTCTACTTCCTGGCCAAGGGCGCGACCGAGCGGGCCGCCGGCGAGGCCGCGGCCGGCTGCGATCTCTCAAACTCTCTTTCCAGGAAGGACGCGACCATTTCCGATTGGCGCGCGCTCCGACGCGATTGCCTCCGGATGCAGGGAACGATCGCGCTCGCCGCCGGCAACGAGGCTAAAGCCCTCGTCCTTGCCGGACAGGCGGTGAACGCGGCCAAGGCCGTTGACGGCACGGATCCGGTCGAGGATCGCTATGTGGTCGCCAAGGCCTATCGCCTGCTCGGCGACGTCCAACGCTCCGCCGGCAATGCCGATGCCGCACGCGCAGCCTGGGCTGCGGGCCTCGCGATGATCCCGAAGGCGCTTACTGAACGCCCACCCGAGATGAGCATCCACGAGAGTCTTCTAAAACGCCTCGGACAGACTGCCGCAGCCGCCCAACTGTCAGCCCGGCTCGCCGCCATCGGCTATCGCGAGCCTGAATTCAGGAGTGAGTGAGAACAGAGCGAGGAGGATGAGATGAACGATACAGGCCTGCATGAGCGCCAGGACAAGCGCGCCGATTTCGACCAGCCCACCCATGGCGTTCCGCTGACCGCGAACCGGTCGGGCAACCTCATCACCATCAGCGGCCCGGGCAACTTTTCGGTGGGGGCCGGTCAAGCCGCGACCCATTGCCAGTTCACGCTGACCGACAATTCGGGCGCGAACGTCAAGTTCGCCAGCCTGGACACCGCCGACAACATTACGGGGTGCCCGCCAGTCGGATCCGGCAATCAGTCGGGTGAGATCGTCGGCATCACCATGAACAACAATGGGCCATCGAAGATGGGCCAGTTCACCGACAACAACAACGTTCCGGGGACCGTGAGCTACCAGTGGGAATTCACCTGCGATTCCCCCTTCACGGTGACTCCGTTCGACCCGATCATCTCGAACGGCGGCAAGTCGAATTCGGCTTGACGCCGCGGGCACGGGCATGGAGGCGGCAATGATCGCGGGAGAGCGCACCTTCTGCGGTCTTCGCCGCCGTGCCCGGCGTCTTCGCCTCGTCCCCTGCAGGGTTCGCCGCGGCAGCGTTCACATCTCCCTAAGCTCGCATTGTTATTGAATGCGATGCGCCTATCTTAGGGAGAGGCCATCTGGGCCTTCGAAAGCGGACGGATGAACGACAAGGAAAAGAAGCCCGGCAATCCCTGGACCCGGCACCTGCTGATCTACATCGGCGTGGTGTTCCTCGTGGTCCTTGTGGTCGAGATGATGGAGGGCGGGTCCCGCGCCGCGGGCGGCCAGTCGATGGCCTATTCCGAATTCGTGCGCCAGGTTGACGAGGGCAATGTCCGCACCGTCTCCATGTCGACCGGAAGCACCGGCAACAGCGAGATCGCAGGCAAGCTCGACAGCGGCGAGGACTTCCACACCGTTGCTCCGGCCGGCGCCAATATCGCCGACCACATGATCCAGAAGGGCGTCGGGGTTCAGGTCAAGGCCGATGAGCAGGGCAGCATCTGGCTGTACATGCTCTACAATTCCCTCCCCTTCCTGCTGATGATCGGCA
>NZ_JAFAVR010000090.1 GCF_019242355.1 Sphingomonas sp.
GCGTGTCGGGGGTTCAAGTCCCTCCTCCGCTACCATTCGCTTCCTCAGTCAGGCGGCAGCAGAAACTGCAGCGGCACCGCGACCCGCGATGCCCAGCTGATCTCATTGTGCTTTTCGCCCGGGTAGCTGAGGCTCATCCAGTTGATGTTCTTGGTGTAGCCGCGGCGGCGGACAACTCCGTCTACCCGCTTCTGGTAGCGGGCATAGACGGCATCGAGCGTCTCGCTGCCGTGGTCGAAATAGAGCCGGTGGGTGCGCGGGTCCGGAAGAGCAGGGGTCAGGTAGCGAACGAAAGCCGACGAGACGGTCTCATATTCGGAGTCCCCGACGGATTTGCCGTCCGGGGTCATGAACAGGGGCCAGTGGGTCGACATCATCCCGGCGCCGCCGAACACCTGCGGATATTGGTTGATCGCGTCCAGGGAGACCAGCGAGCCCATCGACGAGCCCATGATGACCGTGTTGGCGCGATCGGTACGGACGTTGAAGCGCCTGTCGATCATCGGCTTCAGCTCGCGGACGATGAACTTGAGGTAGCCGTCCGCCAGCGGCGGCCCCCCATAGAGCGCCTTGATCTTGGTCTGATAGTCGGACGGCAGGCCGGTGAAGGCTCTGGACGGAAGGTATTCCTGGAGCCGCTTGGGCGTGTTCCAGATGCCGACGACGATGGCCGGACGGACCTGATTTTCCTTGATCAGCTCGTCGAGGGTCTCGTCGATCTGCCATTCCATGCCGTAGCCGGCGGTCGCCTTGTCGAACAGGTTCTGGCCGTCGTGCATGTAGAGCACGGCATATTTCGGCCCATCGGATCGATAGCCGCTCGGTAACCAGACCTGGACGTGGCGTGGATCCGCATAGGCCGATTTGACGATGCCGAGATCGACGAGCGTGCCAGCGCCCACATCGGCGGCGGCTGGAACCGAGAGCAGGACAAGGACTAGGGCGAGGACGTATCGGATCATCTTGTCTCCTCGAGGCGTGCGAGCGCCTCGGAATGGCCTGGGAAATTCATTGCGCAGCCGCTGACGAAGCGCTCGATATGCGCCATGTCGATCGGGCTGATATCGGGGGCGGGCGGGAACAGCCGGCTGTCATCCGGGAAGTTGCCGTAGCCGGCGAGCATGCAATGCCAGGATTGCGGCGGATAAGCGGTGGCGCCTTGCTCAAGCACTTCCCGCTCGAGATCGGCACCGGTGAACCAGGCAGTGATGATGCCCTTGAGGCTGTCCGAGAGGCAGTCCATCCGCGCTGCGTCGCGCCAATAGTCCGTGTCGCGGCGCAGGGCCGTGCGATAATGGCAGACGAGATAGTCGCGGATGCCCTCGTATCGATGGGCGACCGACGCGTTGAAGCCATCGCGGTCACCGGTTTCCCAGGCGTCGAGGAACCGCTCGACCGTCATCACCACGACGTGCAGCGCGGTAGCCTCCAGCGGCTCGACAAAGCCCTGGGCCAGCCCGACCGCGACGCAGTTGCGAACCCAGCTGCGCTCGATCCGGCCGCAGCGCATGTCGAGATGCCGAACCTCGGCGTCCACGGCCAGACCGAGGTGGGCGCGCAGTTCTGCGGCGGCCGACTCCTGGTCGATGTAGCGCGACGAATAGACGTAGCCATTGCCGGTCCGGCTGCTCAGAGGGATTTGCCACGCCCAGCCCGCCGACAGCGCTGTCGAGCGGGTGCAGGCGATGATCTCGCCATGCGAGCGCGGCGTGGCAGCAACGACCGCGCGATCGTTGAAGAGATTCTCACCGAAGGGGCGATGCGGTTCCTTCAGCGCGCCTTCGATAATCGCGGCGCGAAATCCGCTGGCGTCGACGAACAGTTCGGCTTCGAACCGACGGCCGTCCTCCGCGACGAGGGCGGCGACGTTGCCTTCATCGGTAAGTTCGACGTGGGCGATGCGCGCGTCCATATGCTCGACGCCTCGAGCCGTCGCCACCTCGCGGAGAAATGCGCCGAGGAGGACGGCATCGAAGTGATAGCCGTAGCTGACAACGAATGGGAAATTATCCGGCGCGACGGGCGCCCGGCCCTCCCGGGCGATGCGGGTCGGCAAATAGAAGGCGTCGGGATGTGCCGGTACGTTCCGCCCGGTGCGGCGCGCGCGCGTTGCGTAGAAGAACGCGGGCTGGGTAAATCCGTCGACCTCGGTCGGGAATGGGTGGAAGTAGCGCTCGTAAGCGGGGCGGTCGGACCAGCCTTCGAACTCGATGCCCGCCTTGTAGGTCGCGTTGCAGCGCGGCATCCATTCGGACTCGGCGATCCCGAGCTGATCGAAGAAGGCCTTGAGCTGTGGGGTCGAGCCCTCTCCGACGCCGATGATGCCGATGGCGCTGGATTCGATCAGCATAATCTTCGTGCCGTGCCCTGCCCAGCGCCGTTGCAGCAGGTTCGCGGCCATCCATCCCGCGGTGCCGCCGCCGAGGATGACGACCGACCGGGGCGGAGCGGGCATCAGCGGGCGATGGGCACGAACCGGACGGCCGTTCCGCCGCCCGGAGCGATGCGCTCGGCGAGCCGGTCGGTGGAGGTCACGATCCGCTTCTCGATCACGATCGAGCGCGGGTTGGTGCGGTAGTCGGCGTCGTCACCGTCACGGTAAATCTGAGCTTCGTAGCGACGACCGGGCTGCAGGAAACCCAGCGACACGTCGAAACGGCGCTCCTGCTCATCGCCGACCGCGCCCAGGAACCATTCGGGAGAGCCGCGGGCCTTGCGCGCGAACACAGCCAGGTCGCCGACCTCGCCAGCCAGCATCCGGCTGTCGTCCCAGTCGACGGCGACATCCTTGATGAACTGGAAGGCTGCGGGGTTGGCAGCGTAGTTCTCCGGCAGGTCTGCGGCCATCTGGATCGGCGAGTAGATGACGACGTAGAGCGCCAGCTGCTTGGCCAATGTCGACAGGATCGGGGTATTGCCCTTGCCCATCAGGCTGAGGACGCCGGGCGTGAAGTCCATCGGGCCGCTGAGCATCCGGGTGAAGACGAGGTTCGCCTCATGCTCGGGCGGGTTCTTGGGCACGCCCCAGGCATTATATTCCATGCCACGCTCACCCTCACGCGAGACCCAGTTGGGGTAGGTGCGCCGGAGGCCGGTGTCCTTGACCGGCTCGTGCGCGTCGACGGTGATGTGGCGCTTGGCGGCTTCGGTGATGACCTTGAGGTGGTGGCGGACCATCACCTGGCCCTGATGCCATTCGAAGTGGATCTTGCCGTCCGGCCCGAGCGCCTGGATGCCTCCGGCGTCCGCGACGTAGCCCGTTTTCACATTGTGGATGCCGAGCCGCTGATAGAGGTCGAAAGCCGGCCCCATCTGCTTCTCGTAATTGGCGATGTTGCCGGCGGTTTCATGGTGCCCGATCAGCGCAATGCCCTTGGCTTTCGCGTAGGCGGCGACCGCTGGCAGGTCGAAGTCCGGGTACCACTGCGTGAAGCTGAAGTCCGAGCCGTTGCCGAACCAGGGGCCGTCCCAGCCTTTGTTCCAGCCTTCGACAAGGACTCCCTTGAAGCCATTGGCGGCGGCGAAGTCGATGTAGCGTTCGGCATTGGCGGTGGTTGCACCATGCTTCGGACCAGAGTTCCAGGTCGCCTGGTCGAGGTGCATCGCCCACCAGATGCCGACATATTTCATCGGCTTGACCCAGCTGACGTCACCCAGCTTGTTCGGCTCGTTGAGGTTCAGGATGATCTGCGCGGACTTGTAGAGGGCAGGGGCGTCCGGCGCGATCATGATCACGCGCCACGGCGTCGTGAACGGCGCGTCGCGAGTTACCTTTGGCCCCGTCGACGACGGCATGAGATTGGCCTTGAAGACACGGCCCTGCACGCGGCGGAGATCCATTCCGGAATAGTCGACCAGCGCGGCCTCGTGGATCGACAAGTGAAGCCCGCTTGCCGTGCGAATTGTCAGCGGCGTCTGCGCGAATCCGACCTCTTCGACCGGGGTTCGGCGATAGAGATATTCCTCGCGATTCCATTCCTGCGCGTCGTCCCACCAGGCGGTGCCGGGCTCGGCGATGGCGAATTCCGTGAGCTCGTCGGCGATGTTCGCCTGCGTGAGATTGGGCTGGCGCGGGATGTCGTAGCGGAAGCCGATGCCGTCGTCGTAGACGCGGAACTCGATGGACATCCGCCGCTTGAGCGCGCTCGTCTCCGCGAATGTGACGGTCAGCTCGTTATAGTGGTTGCGGATGGTGCGATATTCGCCCCACGGCTCGTCCCAGCTGCTGTCCGATGTCGCCGTCGACAGGCCGGCGAAAGCGAAGTTCCGAAGCATTTCGGGCGCATCGGTGAACAGGAAGCCGAGCCTGCTGTCGTCGATGACCGGCTTGCCCAGCCGGGTCACGCGATAGCCGACGCGGCCCTCGGGGTTCAGCGTCACCTCGACATGCAGGACATGCGAGGGGGAATCGACGCTCGCGACTGCCTGCGCGCTTGGAGCGGCCTGCTGTACGGTCTGCGCCGCAACTGGGGCGGCGAGGAAAATCAATGCAAATGCAAACAGCCGGGCAAGTGTCATTCGGTCACCTCGATCACTGCTGCGTAGGGGCCCAGCGTGCCGTCGGCAACAGCGCCGGTGGCGATCAGGACTCTGCCGTTCGCCGAATGTGCGACCGCTTCCTCCGATAGATTGAACGAGCAGCGCAGGCGCTCGGCTCCGGCGATCCGATCCAGTACCAGCTTCCGCTCGCCGGCTTCGACGATGCGCAGCGATCCCGTCCGAAGCGCGGCGTGAGCGCGCCGCAGCGCCAGGCAGCGCCGAGTGAATCGAAGGGTCGAATCCGCGTCGCCTTCCTGGATGTCGATGGCCAGCGAGCGGTGGCTGTCGCCAGCAGAAAGCCATGGGTTGCCCGACGAGAAGCCGAGGTTCGGCGCGCCCGCATTCCACGGCATCGGCGTCCGCGCGCCGTCCCGGCTTAGCGTCTGTGGCCAGTTGGCAATCGCTTCAGGGTCCTGGAGCTCTTCGAACGGCACGTCCACCTGCGGCAGGCCGAGTTCCTCGCCTTGGTACAGAATAATCGACCCGCGAAGTGCCGCGAGGAGGAGGATCTTCATGCGAACGAACGGACCGCAATGTTCGCCGCCGCACCACCGCGACACTGCCCGTGGCGCGTCGTGGTTCTCGAACGCCCAGGTCGGCCAGCCCATCCCCGGGGTATCCGGCCAATCCTTGACCGCTTCGGCGACGAGCGCCGGCGTGAGGCCGTCAGCGTAGAGAAAGTCGAAGCCGTACGCGCTGTTCAGGCGGTGGTTGCCTTCAGTGAAGGCATGCATCTCTGCGAGGGGACCGGGTCCGCCGACCTCGGCCACGGTGAAGGCGTCGCCTATCACGCCGCGGAGCCTGTGCAGGAAATCGACGATCGCCGGGTGCGACTGGTTGTGGAGGTGGGTCTGGAAATCGAAGGGCCGGGTCCGTTTGCCGCCTTCGGGTGCCGGCGGGTTATCGCGCAGTGCGGGATCGTGCATCGCGAAGTTGATCGCATCGATGCGGAAGCCGTCGACCCCGCGGTCGATCCAGAACCGCGCGACGTCGAGGATCGCATCCTGCACCGCCCAATTGTGGAGGTTGAGGTCCGGCTGCTCTGTCAGGAAGTTGTGGAGGTAATATTGGCCGCGCCTTGCGTCCCATTGCCAGGCCGGGCCGCCGAACACGGACTGCCAGTTGTTCGGTGGCGAGCCATCGGCCTTGGCGTCGGCCCAGACGTACCAGTCCGCTTTAGGATTGCAGCGGCTCGAACGGCTCTCCTGGAACCAGGGATGCTGATCCGAGCTGTGCGAATAGACCTGGTCGATAACGACCTTGAGCTTGAGCGCGTGAGCGTGCTCGACGAGCGCATCGAAGTCCCCGAGGGTTCCGAACACCGGGTCGACGTCGCAATAATCGGCGACGTCATAACCGAAGTCGCGCATCGGCGATGTGAAGAAAGGCGACAGCCAGATGCCGTCCACGCCAAGGCTTGCGACATAGTCGAGTCGAGCGGTGATGCCGGGCAGGTCTCCGATTCCGTCGTCGTTCGAATCGGCGAAACTGCGCGGATAGATCTGGTAGATCGCCGCGCCTTTCCACCAGGGTGCGCTCGATCCGGTAACCGGTGAGCGTTCCACGTCCTCAGCGAGCATTGCAGACTGCATAGCCGAGGGCGGGGACGTCGACGCTGACGCTGCCGGGCGCGGCTGCCCGGGCGGGGCAGGCGCCGGCGAGCGCGTCGAATTCCACCGATCGCGTTTCTACGCGCACGTTCTGGTGGATCGGCGTCGTCGACGTGTTGAACAACAGCAGCATCTCGCGTCCGCTCGCAGGGTCGAGCCGCGACACGGCGAACAGGCCGGGCTTGTCGGACGCATAACGGATGAGCTGCAGCCCCCGCGTCAGCGCCAGGTGGCTGGTGCGGATTCGGCTGAGCTGGGCGATCTCTCGGTACAGCGGATGCTGGGGATTGAAGCTGTCGGCGGCGGTCGTCGCGTTCGTCCCGAGCAGAGCGTCGGAATTGTAGCTCGCCACCTTGCTTGCGAACATGTCTTGGCGCGAGTCCTGGTCGCCGCCCTTGCCGGCGAAGCCCTGCTCGTCACCCGAATAGATGGTCGGCACGCCGCGCAGCGTCAGGAGCATTGCGTGGCCCAGCATGTCGCGCTCCAGAAGCTCCTCGCCAGCGAGCTTTGAGGCGAACATCCGCATCAGCATCGGGAAGCGGCCAGCATCATGGTTGCCGATGAAGGTCGGAAGGCGCAGCGCGGCTTCCTCGCCACCCTCATAAAGCGAGTCGGCGCGAAACAGTCGGGTCAGCTCATCCGTCCCAGCGGCTCCGGACACGACATCGACCACAGCCCGCGTGAAGGGGAAATCGAGGACACTCGGCAACTTGTCGACGCGCGTGTTCACGGCGGTGTGCGCCGGGTCCATCTCGCTCGTCGAGACCTCGCCGAAGATGTGGAAGTTCGGAATTCCCCGAGCTCGTGCGCGCGCCAGCATGGCGGGCACGAACTTCTGCCAGAATTCGGGATTCACATGCTGCGCCGTGTCGATGCGGAAACCGTCGACGCCATATCTGTCGATCCAGGCGCCGTAGATGTCGATCATGCCCTGAACGACGCGCGGATTCTCCGTGAAGATGTCGTCGAGGCTGGAGAAGTCCCCCATCGTGCTGGACTCGCCGCGGAAGGTCGAGTTGCCGCGATTGTGGTAATAGATCGGGTCGTTGAGCCAGGCCGGAACCTTCACGTTGCGCTCGCTGGGCGGGATGCGCACGGTGTAGGCGTAATTCGGATCACGAAGGCGGTCGAAGTTCGCCGGGCTGCCGTCCTCTTCGCCCGTGAAGCCACGGTTGATCGGAGTGCCGTTCACGCCGCCGCGGAGCTGGTACGGATAGTCGGCAACGCTCCGGTATGGGCAGTCGAGCTGGTTGTTGCATTCCGCGAGCTGGATGACGTCGGCCGTGTGGTTGACGACGATGTCCATGTAGAACTTCATGCCGCGCGCATGCACGGCATCCACCAGGGCCTTGAAGTCCGCGTTGGTGCCGAGGTGTGGGTCGACATGCGTGAAATCGGTGATCCAGTAGCCGTGATAGCCCGCGCTCTCGCGCCCCGGCGGGCCCTGGACAGGCTTGTTGGTGAAGATCGGCGCGACCCATACCGCAGTCGCCCCAAGGCCCTGGATATAGTCCAGGCGCTTGATCACGCCCTTGAGATCGCCGCCGTGGTAGAAGCCCTTGTCGGTGGGATCGAAGCCGGTCGCGAGACGCCCGCCACTAAGGTGCCCGCGATCGTTGGTCGGATCGCCGTTCTCGAACCGATCCGGGAGCAGGAAGTAGATCACTTCGTCCTGCGGCAGGCGCGACCGGTAATCGGACGCCGGAGCGGCCTGGGCGGCCTGTGGCAGGCTAATCGCAATCGCTGCCGCCAGTGCCGCTCCGACGGTCGATACAATTGCCATTCGGACGCTACGAGACGCAATCATCGGGGTTCTCTCATTTGCTCGCCCGTCATCGCCGCCACGAATTGCCGATGCGGCGGCAGGCTCTCTGCTTTCAATCGATAGCTCCTGGCGAGGCTCTCGAGGAATGGCCCGATGTCCTCGGCGGGAACGTTATCGGCGAGGGGCGACCAGCTTTCGGGCAGAATCCCGTGGCCGATCATGACCTGGCCCCAGCTGTCGTCCAAAAACAGCTCGTCCTCTTCGCGCATGAAGAGACCGGAGTCACGAAACAATGCGATCTTGTCGGCAAGTGTCGTTGGTAATTGCATGTGCCTGC
>NZ_JAFAVR010000116.1 GCF_019242355.1 Sphingomonas sp.
CCTTCTCCTCAGTCTGGATGGCGCGCGTACGGTCGTCGATGTCGATTCCGTGGCGGTTGAACACGCGCACTTCGACCACCGTGCCGGAAACGCCGGGCGGCAGGCGAAGCGAGGTGTCGCGAACGTCCGAAGCCTTCTCGCCGAAAATCGCGCGAAGAAGCTTCTCCTCCGGGGTCATCGGGCTTTCACCCTTCGGCGTGATCTTGCCGCACAGGATGTCGCCCGGCTCGACCTCGGCGCCGATGTAGACGATTCCCGCCTCGTCGAGGTTGCGGAGCGCTTCCTCGCCGACGTTCGGGATGTCGCGGGTGATGTCTTCCGGCCCGAGCTTGGTGTCGCGGGCCATGACCTCGAACTCTTCGATGTGGATCGAGGTGAAGACGTCGTCCTTCACGATCCGCTCGGAGATCAGGATCGAGTCCTCGTAGTTGTAGCCGTTCCACGGCATGAACGCGACGAGGACGTTCCGGCCGAGCGCGAGCTCGCCGTACTGGGTCGACGGACCGTCGGCGATGATCTCCCCGCCGCGTACCGTGTCACCGACCTTCACCAGCGGGCGCTGGTTGATGCAGGTGTTCTGGTTCGACCGCTGGAACTTCATCAGCGTGTAGATATCGACGCCGCTCTCACCGGGCTTGAGGTCGCCGGTGACGCGGACGACGATGCGGGCCGCATCGACCTGGTCGACGATGCCCGGCCGACGAGCAGCGATCGCGGCGCCGGAGTCCCGGGCAACGGTCTCTTCCATGCCGGTCCCGACGAACGGCGCTTCGGCCTTGATCAGCGGCACCGCCTGGCGCTGCATGTTCGAGCCCATCAAAGCGCGGTTGGCGTCATCGTTTTCCAGGAACGGGATCAGCGAGGCCGCGACCGACACCAACTGCTTCGGGCTGACGTCCATCAGGGTGATCTGGTCGCGCGGCGCCATCAGGAAGTCGCCGTTGCGCCGCGAGGAAACGATCTCCTCGCCGAAGCCGCCGCTATCGTCGAGCTCGGCATTCGCCTGGGCGATCGTGTGCTTCGCCTCTTCCATCGCCGACAGGTATACGACGTCGTTCGTCACCTTGCCGTCGACCACGCGCCGGTACGGCGTCTCGATGAAGCCGTATTTGTTGACCCGGCTGAAGCTGGCGAGCGAGTTGATGAGGCCGATGTTCGGGCCTTCCGGAGTCTCGATCGGGCAGATGCGGCCATAGTGAGTCGGGTGAACGTCGCGGACTTCGAAACCCGCGCGCTCACGGGTGAGGCCGCCCGGCCCGAGTGCCGACACGCGCCGCTTGTGGGTGACTTCCGACAGCGGGTTCGTCTGGTCCATGAACTGCGACAGCTGCGACGATCCGAAGAACTCGCGCACCGCGGCAACCGCCGGCTTGGCGTTGATGAGGTCGTTCGGCATCACCGTCGACACGTCGACGCTGCTCATGCGCTCCTTGACCGCGCGCTCCATGCGCAGGAGGCCGACACGATACTGGTTCTCGAGCAACTCGCCGACCGAACGCACCCGGCGGTTGGCCAAGTTGTCGATATCGTCGATGTCGCCCTTGCCGTCCTTGAGGTTCACCAGCTCCTGGACGACCGCGAGAATGTCTTCCTTGCGAAGCGTCGTCACCGTGTCCTCGACGTCGAGGCCAAGGCGCATGTTGAGCTTCACGCGGCCGACCGCGGAGAGATCGTAGCGCTCGGGATCGAAGAACAGCCCGTAGAAAAGGGCGTCCGCGGTCTCGCGCGTCGGCGGTTCGCCGGGGCGCATAACGCGGTAGATGTCGGACAGGGCCTGATCGCCGTCCTCGGCCTTGTCGGCCTTCAGGGTGTTTCGGATCCAGGGGCCCGTATTGACGTAATCGATGTCGAGCAGCTCGAGCGTGCCGACGCCAGCCGCGTCAAGCTTCGCAAGATTCTCCTCGCTGACCTCGTCGCCAGCTTCAATGTAGATCTCGCCCGTCTTCTCATTGATGAGGTCATAGGCCGAGTAGCGGCCGAAAATCTCCTCGGTGGGGATGATCAGGTTCTTGAGCCCGTCCTTGGCCGCCTGGTTGGCGCGGCGCGGCGTGATCTTCTCGTTCGCCTTGAAGACGATTTCGCCGGTATCGGCATCGATCACTTCGTGGTTCGGCTTCTGGCCGCGCCAGGCTTCGGCCGAATAGGGAATCTGCCAGCCGTTCTTGCCGCGCGTGTAGATCACGCGGTTGTAAAAGGTGTTGAGGATGTCCTCGCTGGTCATTCCGAGCGCGTGCAGAAGCGCGGTGACCGGCAGCTTGCGCTTGCGGTCGATGCGGACGTTGACGATGTCCTTGGCGTCGAATTCGAAGTCGAGCCAGCTGCCACGGTAGGGAATGACGCGGGCGGCGAACAGGAACTTGCCGCTGGCGTGGGTCTTGCCGCGGTCGTGGTCGAACAGGACGCCCGGCGAGCGGTGCATCTGGCTGACGATCACGCGCTCGGTGCCGTTGATGATGAAGGTGCCGTTCATCGTCATGAGCGGCATGTCGCCCATGTAGACGTCCTGCTCCTTGATATCGATCACCGACTTGGCCTCGGTTTCGGGATCGATCTCGAAGGTGGTCAGGCGCAGCGTCACGCGCATCGGCGCCGCATAGGTCAGCCCGCGCTGGCGGCACTCGTCGGTGTCGTACTTCGGATCCTCGAGCTCGTAATGGTCGAAATCGAGGTGCGCAGTGCCGGCGAAGTCAACGATCGGGAACACCGAACGAAGGGTCTTCTCGAGGCCCGAGACATAGCCGGTCGACGGGTCGGAGCGCAGGAACTGTTCATAGCTCTCGCGCTGGACCTCGATGAGGTTCGGCATTTCCGAAATTTCGTGGATGTTGCCGAAGATCTTGCGGATTCGCCGCTGATTGCTCTTCGCCCCGGTCTGGGTCTTCCGGGGGGCGTCGATCGCTTTGGTGGCCATGTGCTTCCCTGCGCTATGCGGACGAGCACCATCCGGCGCTCCCGCTTGAGTTCCCCGGCTGGAACCGGGTGAAGAGTGGAGCGCTTGTCCCGGTCACCCTCTCCAATGCGTGCGGCCCGTGCGCTGGTTCGGGCCCTGTCCCGGAGAGGACGGGAAAAGCCCCGGGGCGCACGAAACCGTGCGGCGGAGCCGTCTATCTGTTGGATGGGGCCCATATAGTGCGATTTTCGGCGATGAAAAGAGCCCTTGCTAACGGGTTCCGATGGCGTGCGATTTTTCCGCTTCGTGCACGCCCCCGGGACCATCGGGCTGCAACGGCGCGGGGCAAAGGCGAGGCAAGTAAAGCTGTCCCAATTCTAGAATGAACCGGCAGTTTTCGCCGCGTCGATCAAAATCGGCTATCTAGTCCAGTGGCGGGAATTGGTTTACATAGGCAGTAACTGTGCGCCCCTTCTTCGTCGCGCGCGGCGAAGGAGATTCCTTCTTGACTGATGGCGGAGGGCATGCGGCGGTGGAGCAATTTCCGGACCGGGAGAATCAGGCGACCCCGACTCAGCGCTGTATCTTCATCCTGTCGATGAAGTCTTGCGGCTCGAGCGTGCTTCAGAAGCATATCTCGCGGATCGCCGGCGCGAAGCTGATGGCCAAGACGCAGCATTTCGAGAACGAGACCCTTTACTGGGTCAAGGCCGCCGCCGTGCTTGGTATCCCTCAAGTGCCAATGGAGAACAGTCGGGTACCGATTTCGATGCCTCGCGCTGAAAGGTTGCTGCGCCGGATGGTCAGCAACAATGCGCCCGACTATTCCGGCGAGCTCGAAACGGAGGCCGATATGTTCTCGGCCTGGTCTTCGCTCGTCCGCGCAGGCGGCGGCAACTTCGTCGAAAAATCGCCCCACCATCTTTATCAGCCGAAGGTCGTCGAACTGATGGAGCGCTATGCCGACCAGGAGCGCTCGTTCGACGTCAGGTTCATCGGGCTGGTCCGCAACCCAACCGACATGCTCTATTCGAGCTGGCGGCGGTTCGGCGTCCTTCCCGAGCGCGAGGAGCGCCACTGGATCCGCAGCTACAAGCTCCTGCGGTCGTTCCATGAGCGGCGGCCCGAGCTCGTCTCGATCGTCCGATACGAAGATCTCGTGGAAGGCAAGGTCGACCTGTCGAAAATGCTGGGCGTCGAGCGAATCAAAGGCTCGAACGCGGGCAAGGGCGTCTTCCATTCGGCGTCCATCCGAAAATGGCTGAGCGATTCACGCTTCGGATATACGCCCAGCGCGGAGGCGCTCGAACTGGCGAAAGCGTATGGTTACACCGAAGAGGAAGTCGTCAATCCGTCGGGCGGCCCCTGGTGGCTTCGTCGAGTGCCTCGCGCGGCTGCCTACGCCGCCTTTTCGCGCCTGCCCTTCGCATACCAGAAGCGCATGAAGTGGTCGGCCAAGGCCATCGCACGCCGCTGAGCCCGGCCCTCGACGCCAAAAAAAAGGGCGACCCCGCAAGGGCACCCATCAAAGCCATACTTCGATAGGACCCAGGGGCCGCCCAGTTTTTCCAGCCCCGGTCTTCGCCGGGGTAACGCTCAGCCCTTGCGGGCCGCTAGCTTACTTCAGCTCGACGGTGCCGCCGGCATCCTCAATCTGCTTCTTGATCTTCTCGGCCTCGTCCTTGCCGATGCCTTCCTTGACGGCCTTCGGAGCGCCTTCGACCAGCGCCTTCGCCTCGCCGAGTCCGAGACCGGTGATCGCGCGGACTTCCTTGATGACGTTGATCTTCTTGCCACCGTCGCCGGTCAGGATCACGTCGAACTCGGTCTTCTCTTCAGCGGCCGGGGCAGCAGCGCCACCGCCAGCAGCCGGAGCGGCGGCAACCGCAGCGGCGGCCGAAACGCCCCACTTCTCTTCGAGAGCCTTGGCGAGGTCAGCGGCCTCGAGAACGGTCAGTGCGGAAAGCTGGTCGACCAGCCCATTGATGTCAGCCATTTGATACTCCTTGGTGGGGCATCCGCCCCTTCTGTTGTCGTGCGTTGATGAAAAAGGTGCGGCTTATGCGGCTTGCTGTTTTCTAAGCAGCTTCTTGGGCCGCGTAAGCGCCGAAGACGCGTGCCAGCTGGGCACCCGGCTCGTTGATCGTGCGGGCGATCTTGCTCGCGGGCGCCTGGATGAGGCCCACGATGGTCGCACGCAGTTGATCGAGCGAGGGAAGCTCGGCCAGCGCCTTGATCCCGTTCACGTCGAGGACCGTGTCGCCCATTGCTCCGCCGACGATTTCGAGCTTGTCGTTCGTCTTGGCGAAATCGACCGCCACCTTGGCGGCCGCAACGGGGTCTCCGGACGTCGCAAGCGCGGTCGGACCCTTGAGAAGGTCGCCGATCGGCTTGTAGCGCGTGTCCTCGAGCGCAATCAGGGCAAGGCTGTTCTTCGCAACTTTATACTGAGCGCCGGCATCGCGCATCTTCAGACGCAGGTCCGTGGACTGCGCCACCGTCAGACCGTGGTTGCGAGTGATCACAACCACGCTCGTCTCGGTGAAGACGTTCTTCAGCTCGGCGACCAGATCGGCTTTTTGCGAACGATCCATGCCAACTCCAAAGTTTCGACCGAAGCGAGCCTCGATCGAGCTTCAACAAAAACCCAGGCCAGCCTGGGCAAACGAAGTCCGTGGGGAGTTGGATCGGCGGCGCTGCCCAAAAGCCTAAGGCCCGCAACGCACGACGGAGCAGCAAGCCGCCCCGGATGATTCCTGTCCCCGTCTAGGCTGCAGATTAAGAGGCAAGCCCCAGCAGCTGTCTCGGACGGCTGCGACGGCCGAAGCCGACGCGAACGCGCGCCTATACCGAAACGCCCGTCGAGATCAAGCTGGTGCGAGTGACTTGCAGCGTTGGCGGGCCGGCGTAGACGCGGACGAGGAGTGCTGCACCATTGAAGATCGGATTCCTGTTCAACCACGACCAGATCCACCAGGTCGCGCACAGCCTGCCGATCGCGCTCGAACTCGCGCGGTTGGCGACCGGCGCCGACATCGTCCTGCTGACGACGACGCCGCGCATCCAGGCAGAGGTCGAGAGGCTCGCCGGCGATGCGATCGGGCGCTCGCTCCGACTGCAGCCGCTTCGCTTGCGCCGATGGACTTCTCGCCTTCTGCGCGTCTTCGGCGGCCGGCTGCTCCCGGTATCGAAGCTGCTCATCTATCGCGACAATCTCGACCTCTTCAGCTCGCTCGACGTGCTGGTCGTGGCGGAGAAAACCTCGTTGCTGCTGAAGAGCCGCTACGGCCTCGACAGGCTGAAGATCGTCCACACGCGGCACGGGGCGGGCGATCGCGCCATCGGCTTCGACAAGGCGAGTGCGGGCTTTGACCATGTGCTGGTGTCGGGTCCGAAGGTGGGCGACCGGCTGGTCGGGGAAGCCGGCCTCGATCCGGGACGCATCAGCATCGTCGGCTATCCCAAGTTCGACCTCTTCGCCGAAGAACAACTCCCCAGGCCGCTGTTCGACGAAAAGCGACCAGTCGTCGTCTACAACCCACACCTTTCGCCGCATCTGTCCTCCTGGTACGCAATGGGACGACAGGTTCTCGACTGGTTTGTCGAACATCCCGAATACCAGCTGATTTTCGCGCCGCATGTGATGCTGTTCGAGCGAGCGGTGGTCTTCACGGTAGACAAGCTGCGGGTCGATTGGCCGGGCAAGCTGCCAGAGCGGGCGCTCAAGGCACCCAACATCCATGTCGACCTCGGCAGCCGAGTGTCGACCACCATGGCTTACATGAACGCCGCCGACATTTATCTCGGCGACGTCAGCAGCCAGGTCTACGAATTTCTCATCCGTCCGCGCCCGTGCGTGTTCCTGAACCCGCACCGCATCGCGTGGAACGGCGATCCCAACTTCGCGATCTGGGCCGCCGGCCCCGTGATCGAGCGGGTGGACGAACTTGGTGCGGCACTTGCCGAGGCCCGGGCACACGAGGATGACACCTACGCGCCCGTACAGCGCAAGCTTTTCGATTATTCCTTCGATCTCGGGGAGTTGCCTTCCTCGGTGCGAGCAGCCGTGGCGATTGCGCGGTTCGCAGGACTCAATTCCGATTGAGGAAGCCAAGGATCGCATCGGCCGCGATCTTCGACGGGCTGCCCTCGACGCTTCCGAAGGTTTCGAGCGCCGCCTGTCGCTGGCGCTCAATGTAGAGAGCGTGTCGACCCGGCGCTGCGGCGATGGCGGACATGAGCCCGGCCGGATCGTCGACGACATCGCCAAGGTGCCAGTGGACGAAGTTCGGATCGTTCCGCCAATCGACACGATGCGCGTTCAGGAACACGCACGGTCGCGGTCGCGCCAGGAACTCGTACACCTGGCTGCTCGAATCCCCGACATAGACATCCGACGACCAAAGATAGCTGGTGTCGATGGAGCGGTCGGATCCGGGGTCGACGACGATCGCAGGCGTCGATCGCCGTCGCCAGCGCTCCTTCGCCGCTTTTGGGCTGCGCCGGAACAGCTTCACGTGCGGTGCGACAACCAGGTTGAACATATCCTGTCGCTGGAAGCCGTCGAGCATCGGCCCGACGAAACGGCCCCACGACGTCAGCTTGGGGTCGAAATGAGGGTTGTAAAGCACCGTGGGCCGCTTCTCGGCGAATAGTGGGGCCTCGCGCTCGGCAAGCAGAGCGCCCGTTTCCAGCTTGACCGAACCGGTCAGCGCATAGTCGCCGGGCCGGATCAGCCCGTTGGCGAGCATCCGCCGCTCGGTCTTCGCGCCGGCCAGCAGGACGAAATCGAAGGCCGCGATCCTGGGAACGAAGGCATAGGCCCGGTCCCCAAATCCGTGCGGCGTATAGATCAGCTTCGGCCGCTCGATCCCCTCGTCCCGTGCCATCGCCACCGTATTCTCGACCGACACGATCGCGTCGAACCGATCTAGAACCTCGCGATTGTCGCGCTGCACGCGATGCTTGAACACGCCGAGATATTTGAGGCCGCGCAGTGCCCGGGTGACGAGCGACTCTCGAAGCCGCAAGGCCCGCGCGGGCGGCGCTCCAAACGCGGAATGGATGCGCTCCAGGTGCCGCGGCGTTGCGGGGTCAGCGTAGAAGGACGTGACGGGCCGCCCGGTCCGCCGTTCGATCTCGATCGCGATGCCGGCGCCGTGATAGCATTGGTATGCTTCGGCGATGTAGATGAACGCGATCTCCACGGTCGCCTAACTCGCCACCGGCGACGCTCTTGGCAAGTTCCGGTCCGCTAGGCAGACCCCCGCCGTGCTGATAACGGCCCGGCGGCAGCGACGAGGTCGACGAACGCATGTGCGGGATTGCAGGTTGGTACCGCAGGGGCGGCAGGCCGGTCGGCGCCGCGCTGGTGACCGGCCAGACCGATGCAATTTTCCACCGCGGCCCGGACGAGGGCGGGGTCCTGACCGACGGCGACTTCGGCTTCGGGATGCGCCGGCTCAGCATCATCGACGTCGCCGGCGGCCATCAGCCCATGGAAAGCCCTGACGGCCGCTACGCGATCATCTTCAATGGCGAGATCTACAATCACCTGGAGGTCCGGCGCGGCCTCCCCGATTATCCATTCCGGACGCACTCCGACACCGAGACGATCCTCGCCGCCTTTGCCCGCTGGGGCAATGACGCGTGGGGCCGCCTCGAGGGCATGTTCGCGGTCGCCATGTGGGATCGCAAGACGCGCAGCCTGACCCTCGCCCGCGACCCCCTCGGCATCAAGCCGCTCCACATTTCCGAACAGGACGGCGGCTTTTCCTTCGCCTCCGAGTTGAAATCGCTGACTCTGCTTCCGGGCCACGAATTTACGCGCGACGATCGCGCGGTGCACGATTACTTCACCTTCGGCCATGTGCGCCGCCCCCGCACAATCTATCGCGAGGTTCGAACCCTCGATCCCGGCCATCACCTGACGGTCGGCCCGGAAGGCGAGCCGGTCACCGGCTGCTACTGGCGGCCTCGCTTCGGTCAGACCGCGGTTCGCTCGGAGGCGGAATGGACCGAAGAAATGCGCGAGATGCTGCTCGCGACGACGGCGCGGCACATGTTGTCGGACGTTCCGGTCGCGGCCTTCCTGTCGGGCGGGATCGATAGCTCGGCCGTGCTTGCGGCGATGGTTCGGGCGTCCGACACGCCGATCACCGCCTTTACCATCGGCCACCCCGGCTCTCGCCTCGACGAGACCGACGCCGCGCGTGCAATCGCGAGCCATTTGGGCTGCGAGCATGTCGTCGCGCCGCTGCCAGTCTCCGGCGCCTCCAGCATCCTCGCGAAGGTCGAGCGCTGCTATGACGAGCCCTTCGCCGACATGGCCGCAATCCCGACCTGGTTCGTGTCCGAGCTTGCGTCGCACCGGGTCAAGGTCGTGCTGTGCGGAGAAGGCGGCGACGAGCTGTTCGCCGGCTACAAGCGTCACCGCAACGCCGTACTGCTGGAGCGCAACCGCGGCCTCGCCAGCGCCCTGTCGCCACTGATGCGCGCGGCGGGCTCGCTTCCCGCGAGCGGCAGCGCCCGGGCTAACCTGCTTCGCCAGCACATCCAGCGCCTCGGCGAGTTCGTCGGGTTGCCCGACGGTTTCCAGCAATTCTTTGCGGCTACGCAGATCAGCCGCAGCGGGCTGCGCGAGGAATTGCTCGACTCCGCCTTTGCGGAGAAGTTCGAAGGCGAGGGTTGGCGTTCGGACCTGGAGCGCGAATATTTCCCCGAGCCCGCTCTCCGCAGCCTCTCGGCACTGGAGCAATTCCTCTACGCCGACCTCACCCTCAATCTGCCTTCGCAGATGCTGACTCGCCTCGACCGCGCGAGCATGGCCCATTCGGTCGAGGCGCGCGTGCCGTTCCTGTCGCACCGGATGGTCGAATGGGCGCTGACCGTCCCGACCGACCTCAAGCTTCGCGGCCGCACGGGCAAGCGCATCCTGCGCGAAGCGATCCGCCCATGGCTTCCGCCCGAAATCCTGACCCGCCCCAAGCAGGGATTCCAGATCCCAATGGCCGACTGGCTGCGCGGCCCGTTCGGCGACGAAGCGCGGTCGATCTGGAACGATAGCGGTGCGCGCGACCTCGGCTATCTCCGCCCAGCAACGGTTGACCGCCTGTTCGCCGAGCACCGGCGCGGCGCCGCCGACCATAGCCGCATCCTCTATGCAATCACCGTCTTCGGCCTCTGGTCGTCGGGCGAGAGCGGACGCCTGAGCGGCCGGACCGCCGATGCCGCCTGACCCCGCAAGCCGCGTCCGTCCGCAAGTCTCGCTCGTCCTGCACAAGTTCAGCCGCGGCGGCAGCGACCGTGTTGCCGCCTACCTCGCCAACGGCTTCCGCGACGCCGGCATGGACGTGGAGCTCACGGTCCTGTGCCGGGGAGGGGAAGTCGAGGGACATCTCGTCGAACTCGTCGACGACATCCCGATCGTCTACCTGGGCCGGGCCAGCGGTTCGCGCGCCTGGGACCTCGTCCGCACCTTTCCGGCCCTGGTGCGGCACCTTCGCCGGCTCCGGCCCGACGCCATCGTCTCGACTGCCAACAATACGGCGCTCGCGACCGCTTTCGCGCTGAAGGCAGCGGGCCTGACCTCGCGGCTTCTCCTCAAGACCACCAACCCGATCGCGAGCTCGCGGCACAAAGGCGTCGCCAAGGCGCTCCGCCGCTGGTCCTATTCGCTGATCTTCGGCTGGACCGATCAGGTCTGGACCCTGAGTGCCGACGAGAGCGAGGAGATGCGCCAAGCCTTCCCGCGCTTTGCCCCGATCTTCCGGGACGTTCAGAACCCTTATGTCACACCCGCAATGCTCGCCTCCGTGAAGGCCGCGCCAAGGGCTGCCGGCAACACCGTCGTAACCATCGCTCGCCTCACCTCACAGAAGCGACTCGACCGCCTGATCGCGGCCTTCGCCAGGGTTCGGACTCCGCAAGCCCGCCTGCTCATCCTTGGCGAAGGCGAAGACCGCGCGGCACTGGAACGGCAGGTCGCAGACCTCGGCCTGGCGGATCGCGTGTCGATGCCCGGCTACGTCCCCGACGTCGCCGCGGCCCTCCACCAGGCAGACCTGTTCGTCCTGACGTCCGAGTACGAAGGCCTGCCGGCGGCGGTGCTGGAAGCCATGGCGGCGGACTGCCCCGTCCTCTGCACTGACTGCTTTCCGGCCGCTCGAACGCTACTGGTCCCCGCCGACGGCTGCGCAATCATCGAAGATGTCTCGCCCGAGCCGCTGGCGCGGCAGATGGGGTCCGCGCTGACAAGGCCGCGCCCGACCGGCCTGCGCGCGATTGCGGAGCGCTATTCGATCGCCAACGGCGTCCGCAGCCACGTCGAGGCACTCAGGGAAGCGCTCGACCGCGCCTGAGCCTATTTTCGCATCCAGCGCAGCAGAGAGGACCGCTGGGGCGCCGCTACAGGTTCCGTCGAACCGACGCCGTAGCCCAGCGACTTCAGGTCCCGCCCCATTCGTTCCTCCAGCCAGCGATTGGATTGCTCAAAGCGTCGCTCGATCCAGGCCGCCATTGCGGCGTCGATCACCGACTTCGCGGTCGCCTTGCCGCCGAAGACGGGAGCGGCATTGAGCTTGCCCAGCACCGCCCGCGAGGCGACGTTGGCAAATGGGACGTGCACCAGAGTGCGCTTGTTCGCGACCTGGCGCGCGCTGAACAGGTTGAGGAGCCGCGCCACCGGGATCAGCCCGCGACGGAACGACGAATTCACGGAGCCACCGGAAACCTCTGCTGGTCCCAGCTCGAATCCCAGGCGCTGCTGCATCTGCGCGAGGAGACCGGCGCGGTCCCGCACCAGGTCCTCAAAAGCGAAGACGTGCACATTCTGCAGCCCGAACAGCTCGTCGTACCTGCGGATCAACCCGCTGTAGTCGAGCTGCGAAAAGTCGAACCGCGCCTGCTTGAAGTGCATGAACCGACCCGGGAACACATATTCGTCGGGCAATAGATAGCGCCGCGCCGACGCCGTCCCGCCCTCCTTCAGATATTGCATGTACCAGGAGGCTGCCGCGTCGAGCTGGGCCCGGACGAACACGACAATCTGCGCGTCGGGCAAAGTCGCCTGAAGCCGAGCGGCGACTTCCTTGGCGATATAGGTGGATGCCGCGCCGATGTGCAGGACGCCGGACAATTCCTCCTCGCAAATCAGCGGAGGCAACGCTCCGGCCGCTTCGCCGAAGGCTGCGCGCGCGCGCTCGACGTCGAAGTGGAAGGCGTCGCCGTCGACGAACAGACCCCGCACGAGGTCACGGTCAATCAGGCGGTGGCTGATGACGTTCGGATAGACGCTTGCCTGGAACCAGGAGGTCGCTGTCTTGTGGAAGCCGATGTGGACGATGGGCCTTGCCACTCTACCGTCTCCACCGCCGCATTCGCCGCGCCAGACTGCCGCGCTGGCGGGCGAGGTTCGCGGCGAGCGAGCGGTCGATGAACTTGCAGTCGATCAGCGTCACATCGCCCGCCGCCGACAGCGTGTGCAGCCCGTCGGTATAAGGGGCGAGGGTGGGGCAGGGCTCCAGCCAGGCGGACTCCACGGCCTCGAAATCGGTTTGGTCGAGCCGGGTGATCCGAAGCCGGCGGAGACTTGCCCCATAGGTCCGTGAACAGTCCTGCAGCGGCAGGTCGATCGCCCCGTCGGCGCCAACGACGGGCGTTCCCCCCGGCCGCGCGGCACTGCCTGCCCGCACGGGATTCATCGGATGCGCGCGCCACCGGCCGGTCAGCGTCTCGGCGAAGGCGATGTTGAGTTCCCAGCCGCGCCCGGCGACCGGCCGGGCGAAGAACAGCCACCAGCGGTGATCGTGAAACAGCGGCGTCGCGTCGACCCCGTCCGCGGCGACCTCGATGCTCAGCGCTTCCTCCCATCGGTCCGGAAACGCCCGTGCCCGGTACAAGATCAGTTCGCCGGAGCGCCGGGATTCGGGCAACATCCATGTCTCGCCATCCGCTTCGAACACGAATGGATAGGACAAGTGCCAGGGCCGGCTCAGCACCACGCTTTCGCGAACGACGTTGAACTCCTCGTCCAAGGTCAATAGCTCGATCTCGCCCTTGAGCGTCCGGTAATCGAAAGTCTCGACGAAAATGTGCAGCCTGCCGTCGCGCCACAATCCGAACGGGTCCGCACGGAAGGCGAAGCGGCGCTTCGGCGGCAGCCATGTGATCTCGGCCGTCTCGAGATCCGCTCGGCGGATGTTGGTCGCCGGCCGTCTGACGATCGCGCAACGCCACATGTCCAATTCGCGCAGCACGGCGCCTGCTTCTCCCCCACCTCCGACGCACCATCCTCTGTCGAAGGACCGCGTCGCCGTCCAGAGCAGGAGCCCCTGAACGCCATGGCCGAGGCGCGCGCGGCGGAGCGGATTGCGGTCCTGCTCCACACACTCGAAAGCGGCGGCGGCGCTCAGCGGCGCGTCGTTGAGCTGGTCAATGGCTTCGCCGCCGCCGGACGCGCCGTCGATCTCCATGTCGTGCAGCCGGGCGAGTTGCGGAGCCTCGTCTCGCCGCAGGTCCGCGTATTCGAGGTCGATGGCAGCGCCTTGCGGGACCATCTCAAGTGCGATCCCCCCGATGCGCTGCTTGCCGGGGCCGCCGCGATTCACGGCCTCGCCGTTCGCTCGATGCCCCGGCCGCGCTCGTTCCCACTCATACTGCGTGCGAGCAGCCACCCGTTTCGTGCCTTGCCCTGGTCCATGCCCTGGCAGAAGCTGCGCGAGCAGGCGCGCCGTCGCCCGCGGATTGCCCGCTATCGCGAGGCAGACCTCGTCATCGCCGTCTCGCAGGATGTCGCCGCCAGCATCAAGCGGGCCCTTCCCTTGGTACGGGTGATCGTCAGCAACGACCCCGTCGTCACCGATCGCTTCCTGGCCGGCGCCGACGCGCCAATCACACTGCCCTGGCCGAGCGACACGGAGATTCCGCTCATCCTCGGCATCGGTCGCCTTGCACTGGCCAAGGATTTTCCGACCCTGCTCCGAGCGTTCGCACTGCTTCGGGCGACGCGACCGGCGCGGCTCGCGATCCTCGGCGGCGGCTCGGCGGGCGATCGCGAGTCGCTGCTCCGGCTTGCCCGCAAGCTCGGTATCCAGGCCGATCTCGCGCTTCCGGGCGAGACGGGAACGGTCGCCGCGTGGCTGCACAATGCGAGCCTGTTCGTCTCCTCGTCGCTATGGGAAGGCTCGTCGGGGGCGCTGATCGAGGCGCTCGCGATGGGCTGTCCGGCCGTCGCCACCAGCTCCGTCGGAAGCGCCGTGGAGCTGCTGCGTAACGGCGAGCTCGGCGCGATCGTCCCGGCCGGCGACCCGAGCGCAATGGCAGCTGCCATGGCCGCACAGCTTGACCGCCCGCCCGAGAGCTCGCGGCTGGTGGCCGCGGCGTCCCCCTACAGGGATCATAACCAGGCGGCCGACTATCTCGCCGCCATCGACGCGTGCGTCCGCGACTTCAGGAGGTGATCTCCCGCTCACCGGGCGGTCCGACCAGCATCCGTGCCGCGGACCAGGCGAGCTGGCCCGTCAGAAGTGCCGAGGTCGCAATGGAAGCAATGGCCGCGCCTTTGGCGCCCATTGTCGGCAACAGAATGCCAAGCAGCGCCAGGTAAAGCACGGTCCCGATGACGCGCACTCGGAGCACCCGTCCCGATCGGCCATGAGCATTATGCAGCGGCTCGAGCGCGAACCCGGCGAGAATGAAGGCGGAGGAGATTGCCAGCAGGACCAGGAACGGCTGAGCGAACATGAACTGCGGCCCAGCGACCAGCTTGATGAGCAGCTTGCCGGCGAAGACGCAAATCAGCACCAGCAATGTCGAGAATGACAGCGCCACCCAGGTCGTCCGAAGCACCAGCTTGCGAAGCGTCGCGCGATCATTGCTCGCGACCAGCCGCGCCAGCTCGGGATAGAGGGCCCTGGTGATCGTCTCCGTCGACTTGCCGATGCCCGACGCGAGCCGGTCCGCGAGCCGGAAGCCGCCCGCCGTCGCCGGCCCAGCCACCGCGCCGACCGCGAGCGTGCCCGCCTGCAGCCAGAAAAAGCCCAGCGAGCTCGACAGGCTGGTCTGGATCATGAATTTCCAGAGACCCGGATTCTCCTTGATCGCGCCCCGGTAGGCTGCACGTCCGAGCGAAACGCGGCTGCCGTGGATCAGGATCGCCGACGCCCAGGTGGCGATCATCTGCCCGACGGACGCGAGCGCCCACACGATCAGATAGGCGTTGACTCCTCCCCCCAGCAGCCAGGCGATCAAGGCGCCGATCACCCGGATGATCGGCGACATTGCCTCGCTGAAGGTCAGCAGGTCGAACCGGTCGAACAACCGCAGCATGCCGGTCGGAGTGGCTCCGCTCGACAGCAGCAGCACGGCGGAAAACAGCGCCGCCTGATTCTGCTCCGGCCGAGCCCAGTGGAATAGGGGCGCGACCAGATAAGCGGCCGCCGCAGCGATCGCCGCGCCGAGAACCGCGCTCCCCCAATCCAGCATCGCCGTGAAGCCGAGCACTCGCGCCAGGCGGTCATGCTCCCGGGCCGCGGTGTGGATCGCGCCAAAGCGGATCACGCCTTTCCAAGACTGGAACTGGATGATGTTTGCGATGAGCTGGCCAAAGGTCAGGATCAGCGTGAACATGCCGAATCCGTCCGGCCCCAGCCCGCGCGCGGCAAGGCCGAGATAGACGATGCTGGTGATGCCAGTGATCCCGCGACCGCCGAGAAGCCAGCCGATGTTGCGGACGAGGCGCAGGCCGAGACCGCCGCGCCGGTCGGCAGGCTCGACCGCAATGTCGGCCGGTTCGCTCTTCGCAACGGGTTCCAAATCGCCGTCCCGCTTGGCAGACCGCCGCGCGCCCGCCAAGGCGGTTTCGACAAGGCCCCGATCATAAGCGGGAGGTGGTTTTTCGTGTGTGGGATTGCCGGCTTCATCGAGCCTCGCCCGCTTGACGGCGGTGCGGCGGCGCTTGCCGCATCGATGGCGAACGCCATCGAGCATCGTGGCCCCGATGATTCCGGAACCTGGATCGACGCCGACGCCGGTATCGCGCTCGGTCACCGCCGCCTGTCGATCATCGATTTGTCCCCCGCCGGGCACCAGCCCATGGCGTCGCCCAGCGGCCGGTTCGTCCTTGTCTACAATGGCGAGCTCTACAATTTCCGGGAGATCCGAGCCGAGCTCGACGAGATCGCGGGCGGCATCCAGTGGCGCGGCGAGTCCGACACCGAGGTCCTTCTGGCGGCGATGGACCAATGGGGCGTCCGCGCCGCGCTCGATCGCCTCAACGGGATGTTCGCCTTTGCTGCCTGGGACCGATCGTCGCGCATCCTGACCCTGGCCCGAGACCGGATGGGGGAGAAGCCGCTTTATTACGGCACGTCCGGCGGCGTCTTCATGTTCGGCTCGGAACTGAAAGCCCTGCAGGCGCATCCCGCATTCACCGCCGAGCTCGACCGCGATTCGATCAGCAGCATGCTGCGCTACGATTATGTGCCCGCGCCGCATTCGATCTGGAAAGGCATTGCAAAGCTCGAGCCTGCGCATTTCATGGAGATCGCGGATGGCGGCCGAACGGTCGGGAAGCCGCGAGCCTACTGGGATCTGCGCAAGATCGCCGCGCGTGGGGTTGTCGACCAGCTCCCCGACGGTCCGGAACTGACGTCCGACCTCGAATCACGGCTGCTGGATGCGGTCGGCCGCCGCATGGTCGCCGACGTTCCCCTCGGCGCCTTTCTGTCCGGTGGAATTGATTCCTCGCTGATCGTCGCCATGATGCAGGCCCAATCGGATCGTCCGGTGCGCACCTTCACCATCGGCTTCGACGTTGCCAAGTTCGACGAGGCGCCCCAGGCCAAGGCGATCGCGGGCCATTTGGGCACCGACCACACCGAGCTTTATGTCACCGCCCGGGACGCCCTCGACGTCATCCCGCGAATCCCGGCGATCTGGGACGAGCCGTTCGGCGACAGCTCGCAAATCCCGACGTTCCTGGTCAGCGCGATGGCCCGCCGCGACGTGACGGTCGCGCTGTCCGGAGACGGCGGCGACGAGCTGTTCGGTGGCTACGCACGATACAAGTCCACCCCGCGCATATGGTCCAGCCTGTCGCGATACCCGCGCGGCGTCAGGGCCGCCGTCGCGCAGGGCCTCGGCGCCATCGGGGGCGGGTCGGCAGCGCCGGGGGCACTCGGCCGCGCCGCGATCATCGTCGGGTCGGGAACGTTCGAGGACCTTTATCAATGGAAGCTCTCGCGAGCGCAGCGGGCCGACCCGCTGGTGCTAGGCGCAAGCGAGCATGTGCTCGCCGCCTCCGGTCCGATCACCTTCGTCGACAAGCCGGCGGACAAGATGATGGTTCGCGACCAGCTTCATCATCTTCCCGACGATATCATGAGCAAGGTCGACCGAGCGGCAATGGCTGTCTCGCTGGAAACTCGGGCGCCGTTCCTCGACCATCACCTGGTCGAGTATTCCTGGCGCCTGCCCTTGTCGGCCAAGCTCAATGCGGATGCTGGCAAGCTGATCCTGCGCAGGCTGTTGCGCCGGCACTTGCCCGACTCAATCATTGACCGGCCGAAGATGGGCTTTTCCGTGCCCGTCGAGGAATGGCTGCGGGGTCCCTTGCGCGGCTGGGGCGAGGAGCTCCTGCGCGAGCAGCGGCTGCGGCGCGAGGGCATTCTGGAGCCAAAACGGGTGCGCCGGCTCTGGACTCAGTTCCTCGCGGGCCACAACCGGCGGGATCGGATCGTGTGGAACCTGCTGATGTTCCAGCTCTGGCACGAGACGGCTGGAGCGGCAACGAGGAATGGTGCCGGCTGAGGGATTTGAACCCCCGACCTTCGGTTTACAAAACCGCTGCACTACCACTGTGCTAAGCCGGCCCGAGGCGAGCATTTGGGTCAAAGAACGCCGAAGGTCCAGCCTTCGCTGCGTGCGATCACGGGCGTCAGTCCCTCTGGATTGAACGCATTCGGCTCGCCGGTCGCGAGCTGGCGCATCCCGGCCGCGGTCACCAGTGCATCGGTTTGGTGGTCGTTAGGCTCAAAGCGCAGCCGCGCTGGAGGGCTTCCGAGACCTTCGAGAGCGCGGTTGAGATCCGTCCGGCTGCGCAGCTTGGTGCCGCTGAGGCCTGCGCGACGCAGGTAGATTCGCGTGTAGATCTCGACGATCGCGCTGCCCTGCGCGGGTAGCGTGTCCATCGGCCAGATCGTCACCCTGCCGTCGAGCCGGTGAAGGAAGCGCATCCCGGCGAAGCTCGCCTTTGCAACCTGCGCCGCGCCGATCGCGTCGTAAGCGGACGCCGTCTTGCGGCCGCCTTGCGCGTTCAGCCGGGCATCGCATTGGCGAAAGCGGACGAAATCGGCTTTCACGCCGTCGGCAATGCCGAAATAAAAATGCCGCCGATGCGCAATCTCGAGGAAGCTGGCCGCGCCCAGGTCCTCGTCGTCGCACTTGCCGTCGACATAGGCCCAGAACTCGCGAGCAGTGGTCGGAACGCCGGGCTCGCCGAGCAAATATTCGCCTTTTTCGATCAGCGGCGGAGCGAAGCTGAAGTCGAAGCCGAATAGAGTCGGCCTCCGCGCCGCATCGTCGATCAGCCAGGCCAGAACCTCCTCGCGTGACCAGACATGATCCGGCCGCACCAGCCGCGGCGGGCCGTCAAGCAACGCCCGACCGATCGCGATCCCCTTGTGACGGCGTCCCTTCGCCCCCGACCAGTCGATCGCGACGAAGCTTTCGAACCGGCTCACGTCTGCCGGCGCGTCCGGGCCTTGGGTCGTGCGGCGGCCCAATCCCGCGCCTCCGCAATCACCTCGCGCACGCGATCGTCGTCCGCGCAATCATAGCGAACGAGGACCGCGGGCCAGCCCTCGTAATGCGCCGTCTGCCAGAAGCTGTCCGGGTCCGTGACCTTCAACAGTTCGACGCGGTCCTCCGCAAGGGACAGCACGAACGACGTGTCGGCCTCATGCCCTCGCGACAGGAACGCCCGGCCGTTGGCGGCGACTTTGACGGCCGGCATGCCATACGTCGTTCCCGTCTCGGTCCCTGGAAGCGACAGCGCGAAGGCGGCCGCCTCCTCCCAGGTCATGGGCTCAGACCAATGGCGGCTGGCCGTCGCCCGGTTCCGCGGGCGTGCTGCGCAGGCGTCGCGGCGGCGGCGGGGCAGGCGGTGTCCCCGGCCCGGTCATGCGATCGGCCCAATGGTCGGCCACCCGGCCGGCAGCGTCGCGCCCGCCAAGGCCGAAAGACAGCGCAGTAGCGACCGCCGCCGAGCCGAGGATCAGGCCGAACGCAAGCATCACGATCTGGTCGGCAAGGCCCATGAACGTGAGGCCGATCGCCGTGAACAGCGCGATGATCGCATAGCGGATGATGGTCTGGGCGAAGCCGCCCTCGCCGGTGCCGCTGCCAACCAGGTTTGCGACGATCCGGGCAAGGAAGATGCCGACAACGATGATCAGCGATCCGAAGATCACCTTGCCACCAAGCTCGGTCACTTGCGCGAGGAAGATGGCGATGGTCCCGCCGCCGAGCTGCTTGGCGGCCTCGATCGAGGCCGCGAGCACGATCGCGACCATCGCTACGTTGGCGACGATGCGCGATGGCCGCGTGTTTGCCGGAATGACTCCGGTCGACATGATCGCCTGGTCGAAGCCGGTCGGCGGCAGGATCGCCTCGATGATGGTCTTGAGGAAGCGGGCGGCGATGAAGGCGATGCCCAGCCAAAGCGCTGCGGCCAGCACCCGCGGGATTGCCGCGAGGATCTGGTTGAGCATATCGATCGCCGGCCCGGAGATCGCTTCGATACCCAGCACCTGGAGAGCCGCAATCGCGACCGGGATGATGATCAATGCATAAACCAGAACGCCGGCGGCGCGGGCGAGACTTGCGCGCGTCGCAGCAGGGGCGGCTCCTGGCGGCACGGCGCTGGGATCGGTCCGGACGGTGCCCTCGGTATCGCCGACGCCGATGCGCGCCATGATGCCATCGACATTCGTGGCGATGAGAACCGTCTCGACCAGCCTTCGGACGATGCGGGCGACAATCAGGCCGACGAAGAAGATCAGCCCGGCGCCAATCAGGCGCGGCAGGAACGCGAAGATCTCGGTGACCAGTTCGTTGATTGGAGCGAGGATCTGGCCAATGCCGAGGAATTGCAGCGCTGCCATGATTCCGACCAGCCAGATGATCAGCTTGGCGACCGTGCCGAGCTGATGGCCCACGGTCTCATCGGGTGTGCCGGTGATGTGCTTCTTGAGCGCCGGGGTGCGGTCAATCGCCCGCTGCAGGACCCATTTGACGGCCCGCGCGACGATATAGGTCGCGACTAGGATCAGAAGGGCAATGAGGACCTTGGGTCCCCAGAACATGAACTGGCTTTGCCAATAGGCGCCCTGATCGACCTGATACATGAGCTCGCTCCCTGTTGCCCTGAAGGCCTCAACTATCGTCGGCGGGGCTTTGTTGCAGTTCCTGCCGTCGCTTGTCCCAATAGGTCAGCCGTTCCCTCACGCGCGCTTCGAAGCCGCGGTCGGTCGGCTCGTAAAAGGTATGCCTCTCCATCTCCTCGGGCCAGTAATCCTGACCGGAAAAGCCCTCCTCGGCGCTGTGATCATAGGCATAACCCTTGCCGTAGCCGACCGTCTTCATGAGCCGCGTCGGTGCGTTGAGGATGTGCATGGGCGGCATCAGCGAGCCGGTCTCCTTCGCGCTTCGCCAGGCCGCCTTCTGCGCCATGTAGGCCGCGTTCGATTTCGGTGCGGTCGCGAGGTAGAGGCAGGCCTGGACGATCGCGAGTTCCCCCTCCGGCGAGCCCAGGAAATCATAACAGTCCTTTGCGGCGAGGCATTGGACCAGCGCCTGCGGGTCTGCCATTCCGATGTCCTCGACCGCTGCCCGGGTCAGGCGGCGCAGGACGTAGAGCGGCTCCTCGCCCGCAACGAGCATCCGCGCCAGATAGTAGAGCGCAGCCTGCGGGTCCGAGCCGCGGATACTCTTATGAAGCGCCGAAATGAGGTTGTAATGGCCCTCGCGGTCCTTGTCGTAGACCGGAACCCGGCGGTGGAGCAGCTCGGACAGCTCCGCGGGGCCGAGCGGCTCATCGATGCCGACGGAAAACAGGGTTTCGACCTGGTTGAGCAAGAAGCGGCCGTCGCCGTCCGCGCTGGCGATCAGCGCGTCGCGGGCCTCCGGCGTCAGGGGCAGCGGACGATCGAGGATCGCCTCCGCTCGGCGGATCAATTCCTCGAGCGCCTGATGGTCGAGGCGGCGCAGGATCAGCACCTGGCAACGGGACAGCAGAGCGGCGTTGAGCTCGAAGCTCGGATTCTCGGTCGTGGCTCCGACGAGGGTAACGGTGCCATCCTCGACATAGGGCAGGAAGCCGTCCTGCTGCGCGCGGTTGAAGCGGTGGATCTCGTCCACGAAAAGCAGGGTCTGCTGGCCGGCGCGAGAGGCCGTCCTGGCTTCGGCGAAGAGCTTCTTGAGGTCCGCGACGCCGGAGAAGACTGCGGAGATGGCGACGAAGCGAAGGCCGACCGCATCGGCGAGCAAGCGGGCTATGCTGGTCTTGCCGGTGCCGGGCGGGCCCCACAGGATCATCGACGACAGCCTGCCCGCCGCGACCATTCGACCGATCGCACCTTCGGGGCCGGTCAGATGCTCCTGGCCGACGACTTCATCGAGCGATGACGGCCGCAAGCGATCGGCGAGCGGGGCCGCGCCGGCCGTATTCTCGGGTGGCTGGGCGATCACATCGTCTGCGAACAGGTCGGCCATAAGCGCCTCTAAATAGGCCGATAGACGAAAAATTCATCAGGGCCTTGTGTCAGATGCATCTAAGATATATCTAAGAACTATCGAAAGGAAAGCGTAATATGCGACATCACCGTCATTATGGCTGCGGACCGCGCGGCCGCATTCAATTCAATATTCCCGAAGGCCTGTTCGCGATGGGCGGGCGCGGCGGCCGGGGCAGCTGGGGTCCGTTCAGTTTCGACTTCGGCGGAGGGCACGAGGGCTGGAGCGCTGACGGGCCGCGCCGCCGCCGCCGCTCGCACCTTAGCGCCGGCGACCTGCGCCTGCTGGTTCTGTTCCTGATCGCCGATAAGCCGCGCCACGGATACGATGTGATCAAGGCGGTCGAGACGCTGAGCGGCGGCCAATATGTGCCAAGCCCGGGCGTCATCTACCCGACCCTTACCATGCTTCAGGACTTGGGTCATATCGAGGAGGTGCCCGAGGAGGGGTCGCGCAAGACCTATCAGGCCACCGATGAGGGCCGCGCATGGTTGGAAGAGCAGGCCGAGGCGATGCAGGACCTGATGCTGCGGCTCGACGGACTCGGCGACGGAAGCCAGCGCGGCGGCAAGAACCCCCACCTCGGGCGAGCCGTCGGCAACCTGATGACCGCGCTTCGCAACCGGGTCAGCAACGAAGGCTGGGACGAGGAGCTGGTTCACGAGATCACTGCGATCCTGGACGATGCCGCCCAGCGGATCGAGCGGCTCAAGTAGCCGGGCTCAGCGGCCCGTCATTCGGGACAGACGCTCGCGCTTGACGATCGCCCGGCCATAGGTCCGCAGCGCCACGGCGTTGATGCGGTCCCAGTCCATGGTCTGGGCGATCGCAAGCCCGCCTTCGCCGTGTTGCCGGCGCAGGTCGGGGTCGCGCGCATAGGCTTCCAGCGCGGCCGCGAAGCCGTCGACGTCGCAAGGGTCAACCAGCGTTCCCGTCTCGCCGTCGCGGACGAGGTTTGTCGCTCCGGTTGCCTCGGCCGCGACAACCGGGAGCGCGCAGGCCATCGCCTCGAGGGTGACGTTGCCGAACGCCTCTGTCACCGACGGGTTGAGTAGGACGTCCGAGCTCGCGAGCGCGCGGGCAAGGTCCGTTCCTGTCAGCTGGCGGAGGAAGATCGCTTTCGGCAGCTGCTGCTCGAACCATGGTCGCGCCGGCCCTTCGCCGATGACCAGAACACGGTGCTTGAGACCTCGTTGCGCAAACTCGTGGATTGCGTCGGCGAAGACGTCCAGGCCCTTTTCCATGACGATCCGCCCAAGAAAGCAGACGACCAGCTCGTCGTCGGCGATGCCCAGCGACCGCCGCCAGTCCATGTCGCGGCGCTCCGGATTGAACTGGGCGCGGTCGATCCCCCTGGTCCAGATCGCGATCTCACGGTTCATGCGCTGGGCACGAAGCACGGCGGCGGTCGATTCGGCCGGCGCCAGGATTGCCTCGCAGCGGCGGTACAGCCTGCGCAGCAGCATCCGCACCAGTGGCTCCAGCCACTGCAGGCGATAATAAGCCAGATAGGTCTCGAACCGCGTGTGGACCGAGGCGACCGCCGGGATCTTGCGCGCGCGCGCCCAACTGACCGCGCGGTGGCCGATGATGTCGGGCGCAGCGATATGGACGACGTTGGGCCGGAAGTCGGCAAGGTCGCGGCGCACCCGTGCGCTGAGGCCGAGCCCGAGCCGGTACTCGGGGCGCCCGGGGATCGCCACCGAGGGAACGCTCACCAGGTCGCCGGTCGGCTCGAACGCCGGCTCCGCGATCGTCGGGGAATAGATGCGAACCTGCGCGCCCTGCTTCAGCAGATAGCCGACAAGGCGGTTCAACGCCTGGTTGGCGCCGTCCCGAACATAATTGTAATTGCCCGAGAAGAGGGCGATCCTGAGGTCGCTCGGCTGCACGGCGGACGGCTGTAATGTTCCTCGCGGTAAAGGCAAAGCGGAGTGCGATGGAGTTGGCGTCAATCAAGGTCGGACTGGCGCCCATCGCGCTGCCGAATGCACGCCTGTTCGTGCTTGGCAGCCTGCCGGGAGACGCATCGCTGGGCGCTCGGCAATATTATGCGCATCGCACGAACCAGTTCTGGCGGTTGCTCGGCGGAGCGATCGCCGAGCCCCTCCAGGAGCTACCTTACGCCGAACGGCTCGACAGGCTGGCGCGGCGCGGCGTCGGGCTTTGGGACGTGATTGCGTCGGCGGAAAGGCGCGGCAGCCTCGATCAGGCAATCCGGCTCGCCGAACACAATCGGATCGTCCAGCTGTTGTCGGATTTCCCAAATCTGCGCGCGATCGCCTTCAATGGCGCGACCGCCGCCCGCGCTGGCCGGAAGCTCATCGGCGATGCGCCGCCCGGCATTGCCCTTGTCGACCTGCCATCCTCGAGCGCGGCCAACACCGCCCGCTTCGAGGAAAAGGCGCGCGCCTGGGCCGTGCTGGCGCAATTCGTCGCGACCTAGCCGCCTTTGGCTTGTGCCGCGCGCCGGGCGCGTCATGATGGCCCGGTGAGACCCGGCGACGAGACCGACACCGATATCGAGAGTCCGACGGACGGCGACAAGCAGCTGTCGATGGTCGACGAAGCGCTCGTCGCCGGAACGATCGCCAACACCAATGGGCTGCTCGTCATCCTTGCCAAGCTCGTCGCCCGCGGCCTGTTCGACCAGAACGACCTTCACGCCTTTTCCGACAGCTATTCGAAGCCGCTCGACCATGTAGGCATGCGCGAGAATGAGCTCGTCACGCAGATGCAGGACCAGATGGAGTCGACCCTCGCCGAGCTGATGCGCTACCTCGCCGAGCGCGACCACGAGGATTGAGGCGCCGCTTCCCCGCTGGCGATGCCGCGATTGACTAGCGGCCGATCAGCCCACATATGGCCGCACCTCCCGGGCTTCGGTCCGGGCAAGGCCCCTTCGTCTAGCGGTCCAGGACGTCGCCCTCTCACGGCGAAAACACGGGTTCGAGTCCCGTAGGGGTCACCAGCTTGCGGCGCGCGCCAGGCGCTGCCGCCGCGCCGCCAACCAGTCATCGATGATCGTGGCGATGCGAGGTGCGGCGCGGCCGTCGCCATAAGGATAGGCCCGGCGCGACATGGCGGCATAGGCGGCGGGGTCGCCGAGCAGCCTCTTCACTTCGGCGACAATCCGCTCGGGGCAGGTGCCGACGAGGCGCATGTTGCCGGTCGCGATGCCTTCCGGTCGCTCGGTGATCTCTCGCAGGACCAGCAGCGGCACGCCGAGTGACGGCGCTTCCTCCTGCATTCCGCCCGAATCGCTGAGGACGATGTCGGCCTCATTCATCCGCCGCATCAGCTCGCGATGGATGCACGGGTCGATCAAGGCGATGGCATCGTGGTCGGCGAGAAGCCCGCGCATGATCGCCTGGACGTGCGGATTGGGGTGAAGCACGAATTGCACTTCGATGCCGGCGTCGCTGACGAGCTCCCGCAATGCGGAAGCGATGGAGTGAAGCCCTTCGCGCCAGCTTTCGCGGCGGTGACAGGTCACGAGCAGCCTCGGCCGGGCACGCTCGCGCACGCGCGCTGGACCGAGCGACGCGGCAACCGGGAGCAGCGCATCGACGCCGGTATTGCCTGTCACATGGACCTCGCCGCCGACCGCCTCACGCTTCAGATTGCCGGCCGAGAGGTCGCTCACCGCGAACAGCAGGTCGGCGTCGCGATCGATCCGTATTCGGTAGCTTTCCTCCGGCCACGGCCGGAGCCGGTCGCCAGTGCGTAGCCCCGCTTCGACATGAGCAAACGGGACCGAGGCGCGGACGCTTGCGAGCGTTCCGCCAAGCGCGCTCGAAGTGTCCCCCTGGACGACGACGAAGTCAGTGCCGGCACGCAGCACCGGGCCCATCGCGGCGGCCACCTTGCGGACATGGGCGTGGGGGTTGGCCTGGCCGGCGCAGTTGAGGTCAACGCGCGGATAGGCGCCGAAGCCGAACTGCCGCAGGTCCAGCGACGGATGCTGGCCGGTGACGACGATCCGGGATGCGAGCCCCCGAGCGGCGAGGGCGTGGGCGACAGGGGCAAGCTTGATCGCCTCGGGCCTGGTCCCAATCACCAGGCAGACAGTTTCGCGGTGCAGCCTTCCCCCTAGCTCGGCGAAGGCAAAGTGCCTCCACAGTGGAGGAAGTCAAGCGGGGCGGTACGTCCTAGCGGAAATTGTCAGCGTAGGCCTGGAGCTTGAGCCGGACCGGCGGCGCGGGCAGCACATGGTGCTTGAGACCATGCTTCGCGCAGTAAGCGATAGCAGCCTCTTTCGACGCGAAGGTCATCCGCACCTGCGTGTCGGTGTCGCCAGAACCGTTCCAGCCGGTCAGCGGATCGGGCCGCTGCGCTTCCTTGCGCTCGAACTCCAGCAGCCATCGGCCAGCATTGGCCTTGCCGGACTGCGTCGTCTTGCGCTCAAGCTCGGATATGCGGGCGATGGTCACATGCCGCGGTTGGCAAAGGCACGGCGCCAAATCAAGCCCCGCGTCGAAGCCCTAGGGCCGTGCGGGCGTTCCGAGGTAGCGGTTGAACCAATCCACCGTCCGCTTGCGCACGTCGAGTGTATGGTCCGGCGAGCGGATCCCATGACCCTCATCGGGATAGATGACGAGGCTGACCGGGACGTTGTTGGCCTTGAGCGCGTGCCAATATTCGACCGACTGGGTTGGCGGCACCTCAACGTCGCGCTCGCCGGCGAACAGGAAGGTGGGCGTGCGCGCGGACTTGACCGTGCGGATCGCCGACATTGCCCAATAGGGCGCCGGGTCCTGGTACAGCGAGGCGCCGAAATAGGGAATCATCCACTGGTCGATGCCGTTGGTTCCGTAATAGCTGATCCAGTCGGACAGGCCGCCACCGCCGACGATCGCCTTGAAGCGGTTGGTCTGGGTATTCGCCCACATCGCCATGAACCCGCCGTAGCTGTACCCCATCAGTCCGAGGCGGTTATCGTCGATCGGCGCCGCCTTCTCGGCCGCGTCGATGCCGGCGAGGATGTCGCGGAGATCGCCGCCGCCGAAGTCGCGGATGTTGGCGCGGGTGAAGCGCTCGCCCTGGCCGTAGCTTCCGCGCGGATTGGGAAGGAAGAGATAATAGCCGGCGCGCGCGAGGTCGGCCCGGGCGCCCTGCCAGACATAGCTCGGCACGTTCGCCGCGGCTGGGCCGCCGTGGACCTCGACGACCATTGGCGCCTTGCCTGCGGCGGGGCGGAGCGGAGCGAGAAGCCAGCCCTGGACGTCGAAGCCCTCGTTCCGCCAAGTGACGCTCTGCGCGCGGACGAGCGGCGCCCAGCCGTCATTATCGCGGGTCAGCCGGCGAAGCGCCGTGCTGTTGCCGGAGTAGATCGCGGGCGCATGCTCGAAATCCTGAACGGTCGCCGCATAGACCCGGCCATCGGCGGAGCGGGCGACGCGGGCATCACCGGCCGAGATGCTTGCCGGCGCGCTCCACTGGACTGCACCCGCGCCGCGTACTGGGTCGAGTGGGACGATCGCCATTCGGTCACCGATGAGCGCCGTCGCGGTAAGGCCGGCCCGGCCCCAGAGGAGGGAAGTAAAGCTGCCGCGATAACCGGGCGTTGCGTCATGTGCAGGTCCGCCCGCGAAGGGCACCGTGTAGACGTCGCCCCCGACCGATCCGAAATCGCTCATGATCCCGCCGATAAAGGCGACCGTGCGCCCGTCCGGCGACACGCGCGGGAAGTTCACCTGGGTGGCCGGAGCCGCGATCCGGCTGAGCGCTCCGCTGGCGAGGTCGACCCGGTCGATGGTTGCGACCCACCAATTGTTGTCGCCGTTGCCCGGCGCATCGGTGACGACGAAGCCGCGGCTGTCGGGCGTCCAGTCATACTCATAGACGTAGCGGTCCGTGGGAGAGACGGCGCGAACAGTGCCGCCCGTCAATGGAACGACGGCCAGTCGCTGCTCGTCATTCTGTTCACCGATCTCGCCGACCTGACGGACGCCGGCCTGCGTCGCGCCCGATTCCTTGCGGGCATTGAATGTGGCGAGCAGCGCCACCGTGCGTCCGTCGGGAGAGACAGTCGGCTCCTGCGCGATGCCGTCAATGGTTGCGAGTGTTGCGACACCCGATGGACCGGCGAGCATCAGACGAGTGCGATCCTTGTCGCGCTCGAGGAACAGCAATCGCCCGTCAGGTGCAAAGACAAGCCCGGAATAACCGCAGCCCGGACATGGATCGATCGTCGAGACGATCGTCCCCGTCGCAGCCGACCGCAGGATGATCCGGCCATGCGGCGTCGCCGACGAGTTCGCCTCCGGGCCGCTTTCGATGGCGGCAAGGCGGTCGCCGGCGGGCGAGACGACGACGTCCGCATATTGCCGCAGCGTCGCCGCCTCGGCGGGCAAAGCGAGTGCAGTCAGCGAAGCGGCGGCGAGCAGTGTGCGCATGACGGAACCTCGGGCGGTTAAAGGGCCCGGCGGACGTAGCAGCGCCGCCGCCGAAAGCTAGGCTGCTGCGGTCTTAGTAGGCTCGGGAAACCGCGAACTCGACGGCTTCGGTCAGCGCCGCCCTTGCCTTGCTTGCCGGGAACATGGCGATCGCGTCGATCGCCCGGCGGCCGTACTGGCGCGCCCGCTCGAGCGTATCGTCGAGCGCCCCCGTCGATGTCACCAGGCGAATGGCGTGGGCGAGGTCTTCATCCGACACGCGCTCCTCGCCGATCGCCGCTTTCCAGAAGGCGCGATCCGCGTCGCTGCCGCGCGCATAAGCCAGGATGACGGGAAGGGTCATCTTGCCGTCGCGGAAGTCGTCGCCGACGCCCTTGCCCATGGTCTCGGCATCAGAGGCATAGTCGATCACGTCATCGGTCAACTGGAAGGCGATGCCGAGGTTCCTGCCGTAGGCTTCGAGCGCCAGCTCGGCGTCCTCGCTGGCCTCGGCGACGACCGGCGCGACGCGGCAGGCGGCGGCGAACAAAGCGGCGGTCTTGGCGGCGACAATCGTGAGATACTGGTCCTCCCCAGTCTCGATCCGGCGCTGCGCGGTCAATTGCTCGACCTCGCCCTCGGCGATTACCGCGGATGCATGGCTGAGGATCCGAAGTACCTTGAGGCTGCCGTCCTCGACCATCAGCTCGAATGCGCGGCTGAACAGGAAATCGCCGACCAGCACGCTCGCCGGATTGCCCCAGATGAGGTTCGCGGTGCGGCGGCCCCGGCGCGTGCCCGATCCGTCGACAACATCGTCATGCAGGAGTGTCGCGGTATGGATGAACTCGACTGCAGCGGCGAGCTTGTGGTGCCGGGTGCCTGGGTAGCCGAGCAGGCTCGCGCAGGCGAGCGTCAGCATCGGCCGCATCCGCTTGCCGCCGCCGGCGATCAGGTGTCCGGCAAGTTCGGGGATCAGCGCGACATTGCTCTGCATCCGCTCGAGGATGACGGAATTGACGCCGTTCATGCCCGCGCCGACGAGCGCGAACAGCGGGTCGAGCGAAGGCTCGCGCTTGGCGTCCAACGAATGCACGGTCGCGGTCACGAGCGCCGCCCTAGCGGTCTCGTACCCGTTTTCCTAGCGGCGTCGGGAAAGCCGGCTCAGCTTCCCCAGATGTGAACCCGCTGCTCGGGCGCCAGGTAAAGCTTGTCTCCCGGCTGAACGTTGAACGCCTTGTACCAGGCGTCGACGTTGCGGACGACGCCGTTCACGCGGAATGCCGCCGGAGAGTGCGGGTCGCTGAGCAGTTGCGAGCGCAGGGCCCCTTCGCGCTCCTTGGTCTCCCAGCTGTAGCCATAAGCGATGAAGAAGCGCTGGTCGCCGGTGAAACCGTCGATCACGGGCGGCTCACCGTGCTTGGCAACGTAGCGGCGATAGGCCGCATAAGCGACTTCGAGGCCCCCGAGATCGCCAAGGTTTTCGCCAAGCGTCAGCTGGCCCTTGATGTGAACGCCCGGAATCGGCTCGTAGGCGTCGTATTGCTTGACCAGTTCCGCCGTGCGCGCGGTGTAGGCCTTGGCGCTCGCCGGGGTCCACCAGTCGCGGAGCTTACCGACGGGGTCGTACAACCGTCCCTGGTCGTCGAAGCCGTGCCCGATCTCGTGCCCGATCGTTGCGCCGATGCTTCCATAGTTCGACGCCGGGTCGGCGTTCGGGTCGAAATAGGGTGGCTGAAGGATCGCTGCCGGAAATGTGATCTGGTTCTTCGACGGGTCGTAATAGGCGTTGTTGGTCTGCGGCAGCATATCCCACAGGCTGCGATCGACCGGCTTGGGATAGCGGCTCAGCATCAGGTTCCAGTCGAATTCCTCCGACCGGATCGCATTGCCGAAGAGGTCGCCGCGATCGATCCTGAGCGACGAATAGTCGATATATTTAATCGGGTGGCCAAGGCGGGGGTCGAAGCTGGCGAGCTTGGCCAGGGCCGCCTGGCGCGTCGGCTCGTCCATCCAGCCATTGTGCTCGATCTTGTCCTTGAGCGCCGCGAGAATGTCGTCGACCAGCTCATGCACCTGGCGGTCGCTCTCGGGCGGATAATGGCGCTGGACGTAGACCTGTCCGACACCTTCGCCGAGCGCATTGTCGACCAGCGACACGCCGCGCTTCCAGCGGTCGCGCTGCGTCGGCACGTCGGCGAGGGTCTTGCCGTAGAAAGCGAAATGGGCATCGTCGAATGCCTTCGGCAGATATTGCGCGTGGTCGCTGATGAAGTGGAAGGCCATGTAGTCCTTCCAGGTCGACAGCGGCGTCGCGGCGACGAGACGAGCTTCTCCCTGGATCGCACTCGGCTCGCGAACGATGACCGTTTGGACCGCACCCAGGCCGGACTTGATTAGCATCGGCGTCCACGCGACCTGGGGTGCAAGCGCGGAAAGCTGCGCGCGTGATTTGGGGTTGTACGTAGCCTTGACGTCGCGTTGCCGCTCGGGCGTCCAATGTTGCCGGGCGATGGCGGTCTCGACCGCGAAGATGCGGTCGGCCTTGGCGGCCGCACCGCTGTCTCCCGCGAGCGTCAGGATGGTCGCGATGTAGCTTTTATAGGCGGCGCGGAACCCGTCATATTTCGCGCCCTGAAGCAAATAATAATCGCGGTTCGGCATGCCGAGGCCGCCCTGGGTCAGGA
>NZ_JAFAVR010000036.1 GCF_019242355.1 Sphingomonas sp.
TTGGCGAGGATCGCCGGCTCCTTCTGCGGCAGGCCGGCCTTCATGGGGAAGTCGGTCCGGGGCAGGAAGACGGTGGAGCGGTAATCGGGCTTGTCGGGGGCGTCGGCCATGTCGCGCGCGGCTCTAGCGGGTGAGGCGTCGGATGCAAACGCTTAGGTCCTCCCCGGAACGGGGAGGGGGACCGCGACGCGGAGCGGCGTGGTGGAGGGGGCCCCGCTATCCACGCTCGCTTCGCTCGCGACCCCTCCACCATCCTTCGGATGGTTCCCCTCCCCGTTCCGGGGAGGATTTCAGAGTAGTAGCCTCCTCGCCTCGGCTTCGTCCTCGCGCATCTGCGCGGTGAGAGCCTTCATATCGTCGAACTTCGCCTCGTCCCGGAGGAAAGCATGGAGCGCGACTTCGATGCGGCGGCCGTAAAGGTCGGCATCGAAATCGAAGATGTGCGCCTCGAGGAGCTCGGTCGGCGGATTGAAGGTGGGGCGGACGCCGAGGCTGGCGACGCCGGGGAGCTCGCGGCCGTCGTCGAGGGTCACCCGGACCGCGTAGATGCCGTAGCGCGGGCGCTGATAGTCGGTGAGCGCGACATTTGCGGTGGGGTAGCCGAGATCGCGGCCGCGCTTGTCGCCGGGCTGGACGACACCTTCGATCGTGTAGGGGCGGCTCAGCATGTGGGTGGCGGTGGCGGTGTCGCCGGCGATGAGAGCGTCGCGGACGCGGCCGGAGGAGACGCGGACGCCGTCGACCAGGACCTGGCTGACGGCTTCAGCGGCGAGGCCGTGCGCCTCCCCGACCCGCTTCAGCAGCGCGACATCGCCGGTGCGGCCCTTGCCGAAGCTGAAATCATCGCCCGTGATGACTGCGGCGGCGCCGATGCGGTCGGCGAGGACCTCGGCAACGAACTGCTCGGCGTCCATCGCTGCAAGCGCGGAGTCGAACTCGAACACCAGCATGGCGTCGGCGCCGGCATGGGCGAACAGCTCCTGCCGCTGATCTAGGGTGGACAGGCGGAACGGCGGGACGTCGGGCTTGAACAGGCGGACGGGGTGCGGATCGAAGGTCGCAACGATCACCGGGCGCCGCTCGTGGAAGCCGCGCTGGACCGCCCGGCCGACCACCGCCTGGTGGCCGAGGTGGAAACCGTCGAAATTGCCGAGGGCGACGACGCTCCCCCGCAAGGTGTCGGGAACTCCGCCGGCAAGTGTGAGGCGCTGCATCGGGCGGCTGCTTAGTGGGTCGGGATGTGTTTGCGAAGCAGGCGATATTCGTGGACCGCAAGCGCGATCACGAACAGGTCGAAGATCGTCAGCAGGATCAGCACGAAGTCGTGCGTCTGGGTGTAATGATAGAGCTGGTAAGCGATGAAGAGGGTGAAAACGACGATGCTGGCCGGATAGGCCCACAGCTTCTCGCGCAGCAGCCCGGCGACGAGGACGCCCTTCACCAGGCCGTGGCTGAGCAGATAGAAAGCGTAGAAGTGGTGCTGCTCGACCGAGAAGCCGCGGGCGAACTCCAGCATCTTGCTGGCGAGCCAGTCGTGGCGGTCCTCGAGGATTTCACCATTGCTCCAGCGATCGATGGTGTTGACGATCGTGGCGGTGCTGACGAGATAGAGGGCGATCCCGGCGACGACCTCGAACAGGGCATGCGCGCCCTTGGCGAGGACGCTGACGACGAAGAGTTGGTGGACGCGCTTTTCCTGCATGCGCGCCTTAACGCGTCCTGCTTGACTTGGGGTCAAGCGAATCCTATTTCGCACTTATCCCGACCTTCCGGTTCCGGCGGCGCATTCGTGCGCGCGTCGGTTTTTTCGCTGGTTGGGGCCACGAAGCGCTGAGATGGGCGCGGGGCGATCGCGGGGGATTTCCCCTGCCGACAGCTTCCGGCCCGTGGAGCTGAACGAAGGGTAGAGAATGGCTCGTATTGCCGGGGTGAACATCCCCACCAACAAGCGCGTGGAAATCGCGCTCACCTACATCCACGGAATCGGCCGCACCACGGCCAAGGACATCGTCGCCAAGCTCGGGATCGAGCCGCAGAAGCGGGTCCAGGATCTGACCGACCAGGAG
>NZ_JAFAVR010000217.1 GCF_019242355.1 Sphingomonas sp.
TCGCGCCGTCCCGCATTGTGCTTTCCGGCCCCTGCGAGCACAGCGCCTTCCTCGCCGCCTATAACGAGGTCGATGTGGCGTTGCAGACCTTCCCGTATTGCGGGGGCGTCACCCTTCTGGAAGGATTGTGGATGGGGGTTCCCGGAATCGCGATGAACGGGGAAACGTTCGCGGCTCGGCATGGCGTGAGCCACCTGTCCAATCTGGGGCTCGCGCAGTTCGTGGCTCAGTCGGAACGTGATTATGTGCAGCGCGCCGTCCGCACCGCCCACGATTGGGATTTGCTGAGCAGTTTGCGGTCGCAGCTGCGCGACCGCATGCGCAATTCACCCCTCTGCAACCGCGCGCTCTTCGGGCGCAATCTCGGAATCGGCTTGCGTCGCGCCTGGGCCGCGTGGTGCGACCGAGCCGGTGCTCCGTAACCGCCTGCGGCTCAAGTCGTTCGAACCGGCGCGCGCCCCGAAGCGGCCGCTTTCGTTGCTGGCGCAACGCATCCTGCGACATTAATTTGTCCGAACCGAGTGGCGGCCCGTTGCTTGTCGGCTTCGCTGTCGCGTGCGATTTTTGATCGTGGTCCTCGGGAGACGGCATTGTCAACTTCGGGGGTAGTGACTCAGACTGAGTCACTACCACTTCGGGAATACGACACGATTTTTCCCGGTTTTGGTCTGAGCGTCACGCTGCGGCGGTCGCTCTGCTCCAGTTCTCGACCGCACCGTTCGGAAGATCCGGAGCGTCGAGCGGAAGACGAGGTGACGTTCGAGATTGAAGGTGTAGTATACGGCAGCATGGACGCTGAGAAAGCGCTGCGCTGATCCCCGGGGACTTAAACCGTTGCAGCTTCCACTCGCGTCGGCATTGTCACGTTAAGGTCCTGTGCTAAGCTGAGCAGGTCGGTGGCGGGCGGTCCTGGGTTGGCGAAGCGCTGAGCGCACCTATTGTCCTGCCCCGAAACTAGGGAAGCAGGACAGAAGGGGTCGCACCGAGTCCGTTAACGTGACAATGCCATCGGTCCCTGCTCTGGTACCCGCCGCGCAGCGGCTCTATATGCTGCGCGATACGCACCGTGGGGACGCGAAGCGAGGGAGCCTTCCTTTGATTGGGTTTTGTATCGCCAATCTCCTAATTCCTGGCGACCCGCGGCATCTTTCTCTCAACCTGCCTAGCGCGACGTGGTGCTTGCAAACTCGGGCTTTTTAATTCGGTAATTAATTTTTATATTAACTACTACCCTGGCCCCTTATTATTGTTAATGTGCGCTTGGCGACGCCTTTCGGCCGGTGTTAGAGCAGAGCTGATCTCAACCGGGTCCTTTCATGGGCGTTGCCGCGATAGGGGCGAAAGGCTATTCCTCACTCGCCACCGCGGTAAGGGCTTAGGAAGTGCAAGGCTTAGGTACCCCGCATACGCCTGCCGAAGAAGCTGCGGTCGGTGAGAAGGCCGGAAATATTTTGTTGGCGATGTACCAGGATTTCTATCGTCAGGAAGTCGGCGCCGAGGAAGATGTTCACCGCACGCTTCCATTCTTCGCGACGGCGTTAGGACTGATCATCGCGGCGCTGAATTATGCCGCCGGGCAGCTTCCGGCATGGCACGAGGTTCAGGGAAATTGCCGCGATGCGGCAGGGCAAACGTACTGGCTTTCGGTCCTTGGGTGCGCCTGGCCCGCCGTTCTCGTTGCCCTGCTGCTGGTCGGCGCGGCGGTGCTTGCGGTCGGCGTGCTGGTGCTGCTCGCCCTTGCTACGCGTCGTCGGGATTATCGAAGGGTGGGCCCGGAGCCGGCGCAGCTCGAGCGAGCGCGGGCGCTGGCCGCTTATCATCGCGGCCGCGGTCTCGTCGGGGATGAACTCGACGCAGCGGTTGCGGTCGACCTGCGGGACCAGCTCCTTGCGGATTTCGCGGAGGTGATCCCGCTCAACCGCGACCAGAACCTTCGGCGCTATAAGCGCCGCGCTCTGGCGGTCTCGTATCTGCTGTGGAGCTTGTTTTGCGCCCTCGCCGGGACCATCCTAATCCTTGCGACAACGAAATTCGGCCTCCTCGGTAGGGCGCTTCCATGACGGACGAGAGCAAGGATTCTAGCGGCGGAACGACTTCCGAGAGTGGTAGGGGCGTCCCCTTGCCTGGCTCGATCAACGCGTCGTCGGATAGAGCACCGACGCCGAGAGCGGGCGGCTTGTCCGAGAAACCCCACGGTTCAATGACCTACATCGTGCAGAAGGGCGCGGACACCCTACCCACCCGCCGTAAATAAGCGCTTTGGCTGAGCCGTTCGCGGCAACACGGGAAGCTACGGGTGAAAGAGATCGCCGTAGCGAGCTGGGAGGAATTCGAGGAGCGTCTTCGAGCCCTTAGGACTGAAATTTCAGCCGGTCTTACGGGCTGGCTATATCGCGGCCAAGAGGATGCATCGTGGCCGCTTCTTACAACCTTAGAGCGTCGGAAGGAACGAATATCGGTAAAGGATTACTATGCGCGCATACTCCGTGTAAAAACTGAAATTGAGGTATTCACGGGGCGTGACTGGGATTCACCAGATGATGAGAAACTTCGAGCCGACTTAGCGGAATACGATAACTTCAACCTAAGGCTCAGCTTTGGCGAGTTGCCGGCGTACAGCTACATGGCATATCTCCGGCACCACGGATTTCCGTCACCGCTTCTCGATTGGACCCGCTCGCCTTACGTGGCGGCGTATTTCGCTTTCCGTCAAGGTAAACGGGAGAAGGTGGCGCTATATGCCTACGCCGAGAGACCAAAGAATGTTAAGGTAAGCGGGAGCAGTCATCCCATGATTTATGTCTTCGGTCCTCATGTCAAAACTCATCGTCGGCATTTTTCGCAACGGTCGACGTATACCCTGTGCGCATATTTTAATACGACCACAAAGCTGCCGACGTGGTTTTTTGCTCACCATGATGCCGTCTTCGATCTCTCTGAAAGCGAGCAAGATCTTCTATTCAAATTTACGATTCCATGCTCAGAACGGGTGAAAGTTCTATCAAAGCTTAACGAATACAATCTGAACGCTGTGTCCCTATTCGGCTCCGAGGAGAGCCTGATGGAAACGCTTGCGATTCAGGAATTTGAATTTAATCACCGCTAGCCCGCCAAGTATCGCGAGCTGCTGTCGTTCGGTCGGGCGTGGGCAGGTGTTGTCACGAGAACCAACCCGGGACAAAACGAGGTAGTCTGATCGGAGGTAGTCAGGCCGCCACGACCGCGTGCTGCCATTGCTCTGCGGCTTCCGTTCTGAAGCTCCGCAGGGTCGATCTGGAAATCAGGTGACGTTGTAGGTTGAACACATTGTGGACGGCGGCATGGATGCTGAGGAATCGCTGTGCCGATCTCGCAGACTTGAAAAGCTGCATCTTGCGCTCGCGTCGCCGGACCGCCTGATGGCTGTTCTCGGCTCGATTGTTCAGTCGCAAACCCTGCTCATGACGGCAGGTCAGTCCCAACCTTCGCAATGCCGCGCGGTAGGATCGCAGCTTGTCCGTGACCAGCATCTTCGGCGCAAAACCCTGTTTGCGCAGCAGCTTGCGCATGAGCCGGAGCGCCGCTTCATATCACGCCGAGGCATTGTCACGTTAAGGTCCTGTGCTAAGCTGAGCAGGTCGGTGGCGGGCGGTCCTGGATCGTGCCCCAAGGGGTGGTGTAAGAGCGGTGGTGAAACCGCGCTCTCCGGCAGGGTTGGCCGGTGTCGTCAGGCGGCCACGGCGGGCAGCTTGACGATGGGATCGTCGCTCAGCGGGCCGATGGTTTCCAGCGTCATGTAGCGGGCTCGCTGCACGGCCATTCGTCGTTCTGCTCGAGCAGGATGGCGCCGACGAGCCGGGTGATCGCGTCCTCGTTGGGGAAGATGCCGACCACTTCAGTGCGGCGCTTGATCTCGCCGTTGAGCCGCTCCAGGGGATTGGTGCTGTGGATCTTCGGTCTGTGGTCCTTGGGGAAGCTCATGAAGGCGAGCACATCGGCTTCGGCCTCGTCCATCAGGACGGCGAGCTTGGCGACCTTGGGCCGGAGCTGATCGGCGACCTGGCGCCACTGGGTGCGCGCCATCTCGGCATCTTCCTGGGCGAAGGCGGTGGCGATGAAGGCGGCGACGACGCGTCGGCCCTGCTTGCCGGCGTGCGCCAGGACGTTGCGCATGAAGTGCACGCGGCAGCGCTGCCACGAGGCGTGCAGCACCTTTGAAACCACTGCCTTGAGCCCCTCATGCGCATCCGAGATGACCAGCTTGACGCCGCGTAGGCCGCGGCGTGCGAGCGAGCGCAGGAACTCGGTCCAGAAGGTCTCGGCCTCGGAAGCACCGATCGAGAGGCCCAGCACCTCGCGCCGGCCATCGCCGTTGACCGCCACCGCGACGATGACCGCGACCGACACGATGCGCCCGTGCTCGCGGACCTTGACGTAGGTGGCATCGAGCCAGAGATAGGGCCAGTCGCCTTCGAGCGGGCGGTTGAGGAAAGCCGCAACCTTGCCGTCAATCTCGGCACAGAGCCGGCTGACCTGGCTCTTGGAGATGCCGGTCATCCCCATCGCCCGGACCAGCTCATCGACCGAGCGGGTCGAGACACCCTGGACGTAGGCTTCCTGCACCACCGCGGCCAACGCCTTCTCGGCCATGCGCCGCGGCTCCAAGAAGGCCGGGAAGTAGCTGCCCTGGCGCAGCTTGGGGATGCGCAGCTCGATCGCGCCGGCGCGCGTCTCCCAGATCCGGTCGCGGTAACCGTTGCGGTGATTGATCCGCTCCGGGCTGCGCTCGCCATGCGCGGCGCCGGTCAGGCTCTCGACTTCCAGCTCCATCAGCCGCTGCGCGGCAAAACCGACCATCTCGCGCAGCAGATCGGCATCCGAGCTCTTCTCCAGCAGCGTGCAAAGGCTCATCATCTCATCGGTCATCGTCGGGTTCTCCGTCCAGGTTGATCGGTTTGGCGACCAAACCCTACCGGAGACATCCGCGATGACCACCGCTGTGGATAAGTAGCCCGCCGCCGCCTGACTCGTGGCGGTCCACGGCGACGGGCTACTTACCCACAGCTCCTACACCACCCACAGGGACACGACCTCAAATCACAAACGTCGGTGCCGCGCATTCCCCGGGCAAATATGTTTGCGCACGGTTCTATACGGGGTAGAATCATTCGTCACCGCGGGCGGGAGACCGGATGGCTACGAGTTTCGGGCGACGACATCGTCGGGGGGTCTGTATCGCTGGAGCACGGCGGCGAACTGGACCAATGGGGTGCCGGTCAACGGCTCGACCGCGGTGGTCAGCAACACGTCCTTTGCCGGCAACCCGTCGAGCTACGACGACATCGCCAATCTGTATCTCGATGGCCTGAACGTCTCCAACACCTACCTCGGGGTGGCGGGGGCGCTGGAGGCCGGCACGGTCAGCTTTGGCACGTTCCCGAGCGAACTCTACAGCTCGACGATCCAGGGCGGCGGCGCGGCGACGCTCACCATCGACGGGTTCGCCGGCACCGCCTTCGGGTATGTCGACGCGTTCGGCCCCAACGCGCTGACCGAGGTGCTGGCGCCGACCGACTTCAGATTCGAAAATAATGCCGAAGCGCCTCGTGCTTTTCAAGTGGGCGACATAGATACTAAATATATTTTCCATTACCAGATCTTCAGAAGACTCGATTTTCGTTCATCAGCAAGAGCACGATAGAATTCTACGGCGTAAACCCGGATAGCAGCAGTCAGTCCTGACGTGCAACGCTCGCGCTCGATTTCGGTCAGAAGTTCAGACATCGACCGGTTCTGACGCTCGGCTATGTCGCGGAGGGCATCCCAAAGGGCGGGCTCGAGCCGCGCGCTCGTCCGCCGGCCGCCGACGAAAATGTTGCGCAAAACTAGCGTCGACTGACCGGAATAGCTCTCCGTCTCAGCTTTTTTGGTGCGCTGCGCCGTCTTCGGACTGCGCACGCGGGTGTCTTGACCGAGACCCGCTTCTCCCCCGCTCGCCGCCACGCTCCCCTCCTGGATAAGTTGGGAGCATCTGAGTCAATCGGCACCTCGGAAAGGCGGAAAATTCCCGGAAAGGACACGGAAAACTGCGGTACGCTCGTCCGCTGGCCTTACACCGCCCGGACCGTTTTCCTCTGGAGCATCGCTTTGAGTATCCTTGCCTCACTACCCCCGCGGCTGAAAGGAGAGCCGGGTTCGGAACTGGGTTCTGAGCTGCTCTCGTCCGTGTATCTGTTAGGGACGATGCGCTTGGTCGACCAGGTGGCTCAGCGCAACGTGCTGCCGAGTGCTAGGAAAACGCAAGCAGTCCTGGGTTATCTTTGCTTATCAGTCGGGGAGCGACTGCCGAGGACTCGCATTGCGGGCCTCATTTGGGATCGATCGGGTGAAAAACAGGCGAGGGACAGCCTACGGCACGCGCTGAACGACTTGGACGGGCTCGGGACGCTTGCGATCGAGGCGGATCAGAAAACCATCCAACTTGACGCCCGAAGCTGCTGGATCGATGCCTTCGAAGCCCCGGCGCCGTCCGATCTACTTCTGGCAGACCTGTATGGGATTTCTACATCTTTCGATCAATGGCTGATCGGCGAGCGCAGCCGGTTCGAGAGTCGATGGCACGAGAAGCTTGAAACCGAACTTAAAGATCTCGTGGGAAACAACTCTGCACCCGAACTGCGAGCGGGTGCAGCCCGGAAGCTCTTAAACATCACGCCCACGCACGAATTTGCGGTGCGCACTTTAATAACCGCTTTCGTCGATATTGACGAGAGATCACAGGCTATACGGGAATACGAGCGCTTTCGTCAGCTGATGAGCGCAAACTACGGGCTGCAACCGTCGCCTACGACTACAGCGCTCGTTGAACAGATCCGGATGCAGGCAAACATCCGACGGCTCGCTACTAAGCCCGCAAAGGGCGGAAGCACCGCCGAAGCGCCGGCGATTGGGTCTCCTCATACGTCCGCCTTGCCATTATCGGTCAGGGACTGTGTCGCACCGAAGACGCTTGAGCCATCCATTGCGGTGCTTCCGTTCAAAGACTTGTCTCTGGAGCGAAGCAACCAGCATGTCGCTGAAGGCTTGACCGAAGACCTGATCGAGCTGCTGTCGCGTGTGCCAGGCCTTTTTGTCACGTCCCGGCTTTCGGCCGGAATGTTCCGGCACGAACGGCTGGCAGTCGCAGAAATTGGCGAAGCACTTGAGGTTCGGTACATCGTCTCGGGTAGTCTTCGGGTTGAGGCCAATCGGCTCCGCCTCGTTGTAGAGCTCACAGACGCTAGGGAGCGCATCCCACTCTGGACGTCGCGTTTCGACGAACTATTCTCTGACATGCTTCAGGTACAGGATCGACTCGCCGCGCGGGTCGTGCGCTCGGTCGCACCATATGTCCGTTCGGCTGAACTGAAGCGCATTCGAATCAAGCGGCCGGAAGATCAGAACGCGTACGATCTGCTGCTTCGCGGACAGGAAGCGATGCACAACCCGAGCCGAGTTGTGTTTGAGTCGGCGGGAAAGCATTTTGAGAGCGCGATCAAGCTCGAACCAAGCTATGCGACCGCGCTCGCGTGGCGCGCGTACTGGCACGTGATGCGCGTCGGACAAGGGTGGTCGCCGGATTCTGCCCAAGATGCCGCAGATGCCGATCGGTATGCGAAGCTCGCGATAGAATACGACGAGACTGAGCCGATGGGGTTTGCCGTCGAGGGCCACGTCGCGACGTTCCTCTTCAAAGACTTCGAAAGAGCTTTCACCTGCTTTGAGAATGCGCTGCGCCTGAATCCAAACTGCGCCCGCGCGTGGCTCTGGAGTGCAAACGCACACGCATACAGGGGAGACGGAGCTTTCGCTGTCGAGAAGGTCAATCGCGCGATGGCGCTCTCCCCCTATGATCCGCTCGTTTGCGCATTTAGCGGGGGCGCAAGTTTGGCGCATCTCTCGCACCGGCAGTACGAACGCTCTATCGAGTTCGCCTTGCGTTGCATCCGAGAAAATAGGTCGTACTCAGCGGCCTACCGGCTGCTCATCGTCGCGCTTGTCCAAGCCGGTCGCGAGAACGAAGCTCGCTGCCACGTACATCAGCTGCTTCAGCTCGAACCTGGATTCACGGTCGAAGAGAATCGGCGCCGCTTCCCGGGTAGCGCGTGGCCGTTCGGGGAGATCTATTCCGACGCGCTCGCCAGGGCGGGCGTTCCCCTTTCGGACAGAGGCATCACTCAGGCGATTTCCGCTTCTTTTCCGTCTAGGCCCAGCCGCCGGCTGCGCTGATCCGTGCCAGCCTCCTCGGCACGGCTGTGGGCAATTGAGCCCGCGCCGATGGAGGATGGTACTAATGAAAGCTGTCAAGATCGCGCGTACGCTCCCGCCACTGGGGCTTCCCGACGCGCGGATTATGCCCGGCACGGTTCGCCTCGGCGACAGTGGCGGGATCACCGGGCAGTTTCCGCCCTTCGAGCTGCCAAACCGGACCTCGGACTCAGCGGCGATCCGCAAGCCGGACCATAGCTGAACGAGCGTGCCACGCCGCAGCAGATGACGTAAGCGACGTTTAAGCGACGCGGGCCGGAGTACCGCAATGGCGGAGTCGACGCCGAGCACAATCTGTCGTTTCTTTCGCCTTATCCCCGGTGCGCCGGCCCCGCAGCGCGCGGATCGCTCCGCTCACGGCACCCTACCTGTTCATGCGTACCGGTACTGCGAGGCCATCGCGAGCGCCTCAGCCTTCGGCTGGTACATGTTTCCGCCGCTTACCTTCACGCTGATCTGGGACGGTGTTGAAATCTTCTGGACGTACGAGGGCGCTGCCTCTTCGTATCCTCTGCGAGACGCGGCACAATTCCCCCATTTTACGGAGACATTCGCACGTTCCGCGCCCACCGAGGAAATCGGGAAGCTCGCGCCGACGTTCCTTGCCCAAGGCAAAATGCCCGGCACGGTCCAGATCTGGAGTGGCTACCTCGCGAAAACGGCGCCGGGTTGGGCGCTGCTATCGCGCGGTGTCAGCAATGTTCCCAAACTGCAGCCGTACCAGTCCTTTGAAGGTATCATCGAATCAGACTCCTGGTTAGGCCCAATTTTCACAAACATTCGTCTGACGCGTACACACACGCCAATCGTCTTCAGTACAAAAAACCCACTATTTCAACTACAGCCTCTTCGGCATGAATGCTACCGTCAGCCGAGCTTTGCGGTTGAAGATATATCCGATCTGAATACGGAGGACTGGGATCGCTTCGCGGCGACAATGGTGCCAAATACGGATCAGAACCGAGCGCCGGGGCATTACGCCGTGGACACCCGAAGGCGCCTCCGCAGCAAAGGCCATGCGTGAGCGAGGCCGGATCGGCTGTGGCTTAGAACTTCAAATGAACCGCCTGTTCCAACCGATGCGCTGGGCAATATGCCTGATGATCGCTCAGGCTGCCCTATTCGCCTCTGAAACCGGCATTATCCATCACATCGGATCGCGCGTTCCTCTCCTACAACTCGCGTTCATACGAAGTCTAGCGGGGATGATCTTCGCAGCCATGTGCGCTCGCGGCTGCGGGTTGGAAATTCTGCGCAGCGAGGGGCGATGGCTGCAGGTCGGCCGTGGAGTTGCCTCTCTGTTGTACCTTTTTGTGATGATTTACTCGTTCGGGAATTTGCCGTTTTCAAATGCAA
>NZ_JAFAVR010000071.1 GCF_019242355.1 Sphingomonas sp.
GAGCGACGAACCGGCCGCGGTCCGCAACCTCGCGCTCCTGGAGCTTCTCTATGGCTCGGGCCTGCGCGCGACCGAGCTCGTCAGCCTGCCCAGGGGCGCGCTGCGCAAGGGCCAGCCATTCCTGATCGTTCGCGGCAAGGGCGCCAAGGAGCGGCTGGTGCCGATCTCCTCCCGCGCTGAAGACGCGATCGCGCGCTGGATCGGGCGTGTGCCAGGCGACGCCATGTGGCTGTTTCCAAGCGGCAAGCAGCATCTCAGCCGGGTGCGGCTGTTCCAGATCGTCCGGCACATGGCCGCCGACGCCGGAATCGCGCCCGAGCGAGTCAGCCCACACGTCCTTCGCCATGCCTTCGCGACGCACCTGCTGTCGGGTGGGGCGGACCTGCGCGTGCTTCAGTCACTGCTCGGCCACGCCGATATCGCGACGACGCAGATCTACACACATGTAGACAGTGCCCGGCTGGTCGAGCTCGTCAATACGCGTCACCCGCTGGCCGACCGCCGTTGACAGGCGCCATCGGTTCTGACCGTCGTTGACGGTCCGGCGGCTTGCGCTTACCCGCCCGCCGACATGCAGAGCTATCTCGATTTCGAAAAGCCGATCGCCGAGCTGGAGACCCGGGTCACCGAGCTGCGCGAGACGGCGAGCAACGGCGCGATCGACATCGACGCTGAGATCGGGCGGCTCGAGGCCAAGTCATCGAAGCTGCTGCGTGACACCTATGCCAGACTGACGCCCTGGCAGAAGGCGCAGGTCGCGCGTCATCCGGACCGGCCGCACTTCAAGGATTATGTCGGCGGCCTGGCCGACGAGTTCGTGCCGTTGGCCGGTGACCGCGCCTTCGCCGACGATGCCGCGATCCTCGGCGGCCTCGCCCGCATCGACGGCCGCCGGGTCATGCTGATCGGCCACGAGAAGGGCGACGACACCGCCTCCCGGCTCAAGCACAATTTCGGCATGGCCAAGCCCGAGGGCTACCGCAAGGCGATCCGGCTGATGAAGCTTGCCGACCGCTTCGGGATCCCGGTGGTCACGCTGGTCGACACGTCAGGCGCCTTCCCCGGGGTCCAGGCGGAAGAGCGCGGCCAGGCGGAGGCCATCGCCCGTTCGACCGAAACATGCCTCTCGCTGAAGGTGCCGCTGATCGCCGCCATCGTCGGAGAGGGCGGGTCGGGCGGCGCTGTCGCACTCGCCGCGGGCAATCGCGTCCTGATGTTCGAGCATGCGGTCTATTCGGTGATCTCGCCGGAGGGATGCGCCTCGATCCTGTGGCGAACGTCGGACAGGGCCGCCGATGCCGCGGAAGCAATGAAGATCACCGCGGGCGACCTGCTTGCGCTTGGAGTCATCGACCGGATCGTTCCCGAGCCGCTGGGCGGCGCACAACGCGACCCGGATGCTGCGATCGGGTCACTGAAGGGGGCGATCGTCGAGGAGCTCGACGGCTGCAACGCGCTCGGGCCCGACGAACTACTCAAGCAGCGCCGGGCGAAGTTCCTCGCCATCGGTTAGCAGGTCGATTCAAGTTGCTGACAGGCGGGAGCGTTCGTCCCGCCGCACCTACATCTTTGTCTGGACAGTGGTGCTGAGGTTGCTCCATGCGCCGCCGACGCCGCCGCCAAGGCTCTTGAGCGCGCCGATCATCGCGACCACGATCAGCGCGGCGATGAGCCCATATTCGATCGCGGTTGCACCGCGCGAGTCGATGCGAAGCCTGCGCAACGTCTTCCGGATAGCGGTCACGCCACCCTCCCTCTGGTCTTGGTCCACGCTTCGGCTGTAGCGCGGATCGGGTTAACAATTTTTACGATGAGAATGCTTAACGTCCCATCACCTTCAATCTGGAGGGACTTCGGTCCACCCCGCGACGTGCAGGATTTCGAAGGTTTCAACTGTCCGCTGTCCGTCGCCGGCGGCGCTGAATGAGGCGGCTGCGGCGTCACGCTCTTGTCTTGATAGCGGACGCCGGCTGCGGCCGCTTAGCAGGTTGGTCGCCGCCATCCGCCTGAGATCGGCGACAAGGCGGTCGAACGAGGCGTAGGACACGGTCACTCGGTCGACGTCGACCACCGGCCGCTCGAACCCCGCCGCGGCGAGCAGGCCCGCGAGCGCGGACGGCTCGATCCGGGGATGGACATGAGGCACGGCTGCGCCGCCGACCTCGTCAGCCGAGCGCATTGCGGCGCGCAGCTGCGGCAGGGTCTCGCCGCCTGCGAATGCGCCGACAAGGAGCCCGCCGGGTGCAAGGGCAAGCCGGATCGCGAGCAAGGCGCGCGGCAGGTCGTTGACCGTGTCGAGTGTGCCGATGGCGACGGCGAGGTCATAGCGGCCCGGCTCAGGCTCCCACGCGTCTTCGACGACCGTAGCGGCGCCGGCGGCCGCCGCGAACAACGGACCGGGTTCGATGACGTCGACCCTGCCCGCGATGTCCGCCAACCGGTCGGCGGCGGTCGGATCGGGACAACCAACGAGCAACGCCCGCTCGAACCGCCGCGGAACTGCGCCGATGCGCTCCAGGATGTCCTCGAAGACCCGTTCGAACAGGAATAGCTCGGGTCCCAACCGCGCCGCGCGATCGCGCCGAAGCGCGCGCAGGGCAGTATCGAAGAGCGGTGGCGGCACGGCCGCGCTTGTGCGTCGCGGCCGCCTCGGCGACAAGACGCCATGTTGCCCAGTTTCATCCGCGGCGCCGCTCGCCACGTGCTCGACTTCGTGCTTCCGGCACGTTGCTCGGCTTGTGGAGTCATCGTCGGCGAGGCGCACAGCTTTTGTGCCGATTGCTGGACCGAGGTGGCGTTCCTGGGCATCGGCGGCTGCAGTACATGCGGCCTGCCGCTTCAGGCGACCGAGGCGGACAGCTGCGCCGTCTGCCTTGCGCGGCCGCCGCGGATCGCCCGGACCCGGGCCGCGGTCGCCTATGACGAGGTGTCGCGCGGCCTCGCCATCCGGCTGAAATATGGCCGAAAGGTCGCGATCGCCAAGACGATGGCGCGTTTCATGGCGCCGCTGGTCGAGCAGGGCGGGGAGCGGCTGCTGGTGCCCGTGCCGTTGCATCGCAGCCGCTTGTGGTGGCGCGGCTTCAACCAGTCGGCGCTGGTCGCCACGGAGCTGTCCAGGCGTATCGGCATCCCGGCGGCGCCGATGGTCCTTAGCCGGCAGAGGCGGACGCCGCCGCTCAAGGGGATGAGCGCGTCGCAGCGGCGGCGGGCGGTGTCCGGCGCCTTCCGCGTGCGGGAGCCGGCGGCAGTCAGGGGCAAGACGATCATCCTCGTCGACGATGTCCTCACCACCGGCAGCACGGCGGAGGCCTGCGCTCGGGCGCTCAAGCGGGCGGGCGCGGAGCGGGTCGAGCTGATCAGCTGGGCGCGGGTGGTGAAACCTTCGCTGTTGATGCGTTGAGCCTTCTGCCTAAGTATCGGCTGGGAAGGACCAAGCCCGTGCATGTCGTTGAAATCTACAGCAAGACCACCTGCCCCTTCTGTTGGCGGGCGAAGCATCTGCTCAGCAGCAAGGGCGTCGATTTCCATGAGATCGTGATCGATTTCGGCGGCCCGAAGCGCGATGAGATGATCCAGCGCGCGAATGGTCGGACGACGGTGCCGCAGATTTTCATCCATGGCACCCACGTCGGCGGCTGCGACGACCTGATGGCGCTGGAGCGCGCCGGTCGGCTCGAGGCGCTGCTCGTCGCATGACCCGGATCGCCCTTTTCCAGTCGACCACCGGGATCGACCCAGAGCGCAATGCCGAAGCCCTGGTCGTTGCGGCCGGCGAGGCGACGCGCGGTGGCGCGGCGATGCTGTTCACCCCGGAAATGTCGAACCTGCTCGACAAGGACTCGGCGAGGGCTCGCCCCAAGCTCCGCGACGAATCGGAAGACGTCGTCCTCGCGGCTGCTTGCGACGCGGCGCGCGAGAATGAGATCTGGATTCACGTCGGCTCGCTGGGGGTGCTCGACGACGACAAGGTCGCCAATCGTAGCTTTGTCGTCGATCGAACCGGCCGGGTGCGCGCTCATTACGACAAGATGCATCTGTTCGACGTCGACCTGCCGACCGGCGAAAGCTGGCGCGAATCGGCGACCTATCGGGCAGGCGAGGGCGCGGTCGTCGTCACCGGGACGCCGGTTGGCAACCTCGGCCTCACAATCTGCTACGACCTTCGCTTCCCGATGCTGTTCGCCCGCCTCGCCGAAGCGGAGACCGACGTGATCGCAGTGCCGGCGGCGTTCACGGTGCCGACCGGGATTGCTCACTGGCATACTCTCCTGCGAGCCCGGGCGATCGAGGCCGGCCTGTTCGTCGTCGCCGCGGCCCAGGTCGGCCGGCACGAGGACGGCCGAAGCACCTTCGGCCACTCGCTGGTCGTCGACCCCTGGGGCGAGGTGCTGCTAGACATGGGCGACGGGCAAGGCGTTGGCTTCGCCGACATTGACCTCGCGCGCATCTCCGACGTCCGCTCACGCATTCCGGCGCTCAAGCACCGCCGCGACATCGGCGAGGCGGCGCGGCAATGATTGTCTTCGACCTTCATTGCAGGGACGGCGGCGAGACGTTCGAGGCGTGGTTCCGATCCGGCAGCGACTATGAGGAACAATGCGCGGGCGGGCTGGTCGAATGCCCGGTCTGCGGCTCGACCAACATCGTCAAGGCGCCGATGGCTCCGCGAGTGCCGCGCAAGGGTGGAAGCGAGCCGCTCGCTCGTCTTGCCGCCCTCCAGGCCGAAATGCTGAAGAGCTCACGCTGGGTCGGTGACCGCTTCGTGACCACGGCCCGCGCCATGCACGACGGCGAAATCCCTCGTGAACACGTGCACGGCCAGGCGACGCTCGCCGACGCGAAGTCGCTCATCGATGACGGCATCGCCGTCGCTCCCCTGCCGCTTCCCGTCGTTCCGCCGAGCCAAGTGAATTGATTGCGGGCGCGCGTCTGCCTATTCCTGGCGGCGGCCGGCCCCGTAGCTCAGCAGGATAGAGCGCCGGATTCCTAATCCGTAGGTCACAGGTTCGAATCCTGTCGGGGTCACCAGATTGCGGGGGGTAAGAGGTGGCAGGACAGGCGCATTCCCACGATCGAAAGCACGGCCTCAGAAGGCTGTTCGTCGAGCATCCGCAAGCGCTCGGCATGGGCTGGGCGGAGCATGGGGCCGGTGCAGTCAGGATCTCCGCCGAGTTGATCAGTGCCGGCACGGCCTGCCTGATCCATGCCGCGGTGCCCGGCTGGTTCACGGAGACCGCGGGTCGGACGGTGGCGCGGCTTCACGACCATATGCTGAAACGTCGCGCAGGCGCCGCGAACCCGGAGAGCTGGCCCGACTATGAGATCTGACCGGCGGGTGCCGGTCGCGATTGTCGGGGGCGGCTTTTCAGGAACGGTACTCGCCGCCCAGCTTGCCCGGCGCGGCGTCGCGTCGCTGCTGCTCGACGGCAGCGACCGGGCCGGGCAGGGCGTTGCGTATTCCACCTGCGAGCCGGCGCACCTGCTGAACGTCCGCGCCGAGGCAATGAGCGCCTTCGCCGAAGAGCCGGCGCATTTCGCCGAGCGGTTCGAGGCGGAGGGCGGCGAGCGCGAGGACTTCGCTCCGCGGCGATTTTTCGGCGGCTACCTCAAGGATATCCTCGCCGATGCTGTCGCGAGCGGTTGCGTAGAGGTTGAGCATAAGGCGGCGGTGAGCGCCGGCCGCGAGGGTGACGGCTGGATTGTCGGGCTCGACGGCGGAGATGGCATCTTCGCGGACGCGCTGGTGCTTGCCAACGGCAACCAGGAGCCCGAGCCGATGCGCGCGCTCGCCGAAACCGGCCCGCGCTACATCAACAATCCCTGGGGCGATGATGCCCGGGCAGCGGTCCAGGAGCTCTCGAGGACGAACGGCAGCGCGCTTCTTATCGGGACTGGCCTGACGATGGTCGATCTCGCTCTGTCGCTTGACGCAGCCGGGCATCGCGGGCGGGCGGTCGCGCTGTCTCGCCGAGGCCAGGTGCCGCGCTCCCATGCCGATTTCGCGCTCGTGCCGGTCGATGGGGATGCGGTGCCGAAGCGATTGCTGCCGTTGCTGCGCTGGCTCAGGCGGCGCTCCGCCAAGGTCGGATGGCGGGCTGCCGTCGACAGCCTGAGGCCGCACACGCATGCGCTGTGGCAGGGTTTCAGCACCGCCGACCAGCGACGCTTCCTCCGCCACGCGCGCGCCTGGTGGGACGTCCACCGCCACCGGATCGCGCCCGAGGTCGCGCGAACAATCGCTCGAATGGCGACGGAGGGCCGGCTGGAAATCGTCGCTGGCCGGATCGTCGCCGCCCGTCCCGACGGTGATGGAATCGCCGTGGACATTCGCCGCCGCCGCGAACGTGACATTGTGGCCGAGCGCTTCGACTATGTCTTCAATTGCACCGGCCCCCTCGGCGCAATCGCTCGCACTCGCGACCCGCTGCTGAAACGCTTGCTGCACGATGGCCTTGTCGCTCCGGACGAGCTCGGCATGGGCGTCGAGGTTGACAGGCGTTCGCGCGTGCCTGGCGCCAGGGCCTTGTGGGCGCTCGGTCCTCTGACCAAGGGCCGCTTCTGGGAAATCGTCGCCGTCCCCGATATCCGGGGCCAGGCGGCGGCGGTGGCCGACGATATCGCGAAGGAGCTTGGCCGTGACCGACACGCCTGACGACGGAGACCTGGTTGGGCTCCCTGAGACCGCCGTCCCCGCCGATGTCGCCGAAGCCGTTCGAACCCTGATCCGCTGGGCCGGCGACGATCCCGACCGCGAGGGGCTGCTCGACACTCCGCGCCGCGTGGCCAAGGCGTGGAAGGAATATGCGAAGGGCTATGGCGAGGACCCGGCCGCGCATCTCGCGCGCACGTTCGAGGAGGTCGGCGGCTATGACGAGATCGTGCTGCTGCGCGACATCCCGTTCCAGTCGCATTGCGAGCATCACCTGGCGCCGATCATCGGCAAGGCGGCGATCGCCTATCTGCCCGACCACAAGGTCGTCGGGATCAGCAAGCTCGCCCGCGTGCTCCACGGGTTCGCGCGCCGGCTGCAGGTACAGGAGCGGCTGACGGCGCAGGTCGCGGACGCGATCTGGGACCATCTCCAGCCCAAGGGCGTCGCCGTCGTCATCGAGGCGAGCCATGCCTGCATGACTGCGCGCGGCGTTCAGACGCCCGGCGTCATGATGACCACCAGCCGGATGATGGGCACCTTCCGCGAGGACGAGCGCAGCCGCCGCGAAGTGCTGGCGCTGATGGGCTACTGACGCAAACAGGGCGACCCGGCATGGCCCGGCCGCCCCGTCGCCACGCCCCCGGAAGGGCGATATCCTGGAAGGTGCTTAGGCCGAGGCTTCGAGCCCGTGCTTCAGCTGGCTGATCTGGTCATGGCCGGCGCGCACCGACTGATACGCGTTCTCGACCACCGAGCGCGCATCACTGTCGAGATCGCCGTCCTTGAGCGCCGTTTCGAACTTCTCCTTGAGATAGTCCTCGCCACGCTCGACTTCGTTGACGATGGACTTCTCGTCGCGCCCGGTGATCGCGGCCTTCAGGTCCTCGAAGCGCTGGTGGGTCTTGCCCATCAACGAGCCGCTCTCCTCCGGATCGCCACCCAGCCGCCGGACTTCGGCGCGCAGGTCCTCGACGACTTGCTGTCGTTCGTCGGCGCGGCTGCGGAAGACTTCGCGCATCCGCTCGTTGTCGATGTTCTTCGCCGAGTCCTCATAGCCCGTGATGCTGTCGATCGTAGTCGCGATGAGGGTGTTCAAGGTCGTAATGCTTTCCGAATGCTCGGCCATTGATTGACTCCTGGATTGGATTTGCGGGCTTCAACGCTCGAACGGCAGTGACGATGCCAACCCTGGCGAATTTCGCGGGCGCAAGGCGCGTATTGCACTCGGCCTGGCGCGATCGCGTGGCCAGTGGCGCGTCATTGCGGGCAGCGCTAGAAGGAGCTCTACTGGTCAGCACAGTCGGAAAAAGGGGAGTCCCTATGCGCAGCTTCGCAGCATCTGCCGTTGCTCTCGCCATTCTCGCCGGTCCCATCGCGGCCCGTCCGTCTTCGGTGCCGACCATAGCTACCGCCGTCGCCGCTTCCGGCCGCTCGGCCGACAACGTCAAGCTCGACGAAGGCCGCAGGCCCGCTCAGGTGCTCCGGTTCCTGGGGCTCAGGCCCGGCATGCAGGTCCTCGATCTGTTCGGCGGCAATCGCTATTGGGCGGAGATCATGGCGCCCGCGGTCGGCTCAAAGGGGAGCGTCACGGTCTGGGAGCCGAAACAATTCTTCAAGCCGGACGCTGAGGCCGCGTTCGACGCGTTCATAGCGAAAACGCCAAACGTTTCCATCGTCTCGACCCCGTTCGAAGCGCCGACGCTGCCGAAGAACCGCTTCGACTTCGTCATCCTCAACGACAATTACCACGACACCTATTGGCAGAGCGACAAGTACGGCATCCCGAAGATGGACCCGGCGGCGTTCCTCAAGGTCGTCCATGACTCGATGAAGCCGGGGGGCGTGATCGGCGTCGTCGACCATGTCGCAAATCCCAATGCGGAAACTCGGGCGACCGTCGACAAGTTGCACCGGATCGACCCGAACGTGGTCAAGGCAGACTTCAAGCGCGCCGGCTTCGTCCTGGTCGGAAGCAGCGACATCCTGCGCAACACGACCGACGACCACAGCATCCTGTCAACCGACGCCAGGATCCGCGGACACACGGACCGCTTTATCTTCAAGTTCAAGAAGCCCGCTTGAGCAGCGCCGAGGCAACGGCGAAGCCGGAAAACAGCTACCAGGCCTACCGGCCACTGGTGGCGCTGGTCGTCGGGATCGGGCTCGGCATCGCCTCATCGGCGTGGCCGGCAGAGGTCCGTTCGGCAGCGGTCGGTACAGCGGATTTCGTCGGCACGCTGTGGCTGAACGGCCTCAAGATGACCGTGATTCCGCTGGTCATCGCCTTGCTCGTCGTCGGAATCGCCAAGAGCGCCGAGGCGGCGCAGGGCGGGCGCATCGCCGGCCGCAGCGTCGTGTGGACGGTCATCTTCTGCACGGCGTCGGCGGTGTTCGGGACGGTGTCGATGCTGCTGCTGACGCGCGCGCTGCCGCTCGCCCGGTCGACGGCCGCAGCACTCCAGCAGGCGCTGGGCGGGGTCGAGCAGAAGACCGCGACGCCGCTTCCCGGGATCGCCGACTTCTTCAAGGGCGTGATCCCGCCCAACATCTTCGCGGCCGCGACCAATGGCGACATCCTGCCGCTGGTGGTCTTCGCGCTGCTCTTCGCACTTGCGTTGGGGCGCATAGCCCCGAAGCGCCGCACGGCCGTGGTCGACCTCTTCGACACGATCGGAGAAGCGTTCCTCGTCATCATCGGCTGGGTGCTTCTGTTCGCTCCTTTGGGAGTGCTCGCCCTGGGATTCACGGTCGGAGCGACGGCGGGCGGCGCGGCGTTCGCGGGTCTCGGCCACTATATCGCGCTCATATCCGCCGTCGGCATCCTTGTCTGGCTGCTCGCCTTTCCAGTCGCGGTGGTCGGCGGCCGCATCGGACCCGGCGTCTTTGCGCGGGGAATGATCGCGCCGCAGGCTGTTGCGATTTCGACCCGCTCGTCCCTCGCATCATTGCCGGCGATGCTTGCCGCCTCGCGCGACATCGGCGTTCGCGAGCAGGTCGCGGACGTCAGCCTGCCGATCGCGGTCGCCCTTTTCCGCGCGACTGGCCCGGCAATGAACATCGCGGTCGCGATCTATGTCGCGCACTGGCTCGGTCTGCATCCGAGCATGGCGGAGATCGTCGCCGCCACCGCGGTCGGGGCCGTCATGAGCTACGGCGCCGTCAGCCTGCCGGGCGAGGTCAGCTACATCAGCTCGATCGCACCAATTGCGCTGGCGCTCGGAGTACCGATCGCACCGCTCGGTCTGCTGGTCGCGGTCGAAATGATACCGGACATCTTCCGGACGGTCGGCAACGTCGCGTGGGACGTGACCCTTGCGGCGATCGTCAACCGGTCCGCCGATGGGCCTGGTCAACGGCCCGCGATGGATCGCACCCGGTCGGAATAAAGCCGGCCGACCGGCTGCTCGCTGCCGTCCATCAGACGGGCGATCCAGCGGCCGGACGCGCTCCGGGTGAAGCCCGTAATGAAGTCCTTGCGGACAATCGCCGAGCGATGCAGCCGGACGAAGAGGTCGGAGTCCAGCCCTTCCTCGAGCGCGGCCATGGAGTGATGGATCAGCCAGCTCCGCCGGCCGACGTGCAGGCGCATGTAGTCGCGCTCGGCCGACACCCGATCGATGTCGCGAGCGGCGATCCGGACCAGCCCGGTGAGGTCGGACGCCCAGAACTCCTCGAGCTGCGGCGAGCTCGGCTGGTGCGCGCGCGGCCTCGTCTCGCGGCGCTCCAGATAGTCGCGGGCCCGCTCGAGCGCGCGCTGCAGCCGCGCCGGCTCAACGGGCTTCATCAGGTAATCGACGGCCGCGACCTCAAAGGCGGCGACGGCGAAATGGTTGAAAGCGGTAACGAACACGACCGCGGGGCTCGGTTGCCGCTCGGCCAGTGCCTTGGCGACCTCGATTCCGTCGAGGCCCGGCATGGCGATGTCCAGCAACAGCAGGTCGGGACCGAGCGCCGCCGTCATCTCGACCGTGCCTTCTCCATCGCTGGCGGTCCCGACGAGCTGGACGCCGGCGCAGCGGGACAGCAGCAGCTGCAGCCGCTCGGCGGCAAGCGGCTCGTCGTCCGCAATCAGAACCCGCATCGCCCCCTCCGCCATGCCGCTTCCTTCAGTCCTGCAGGTCCAGCGGCAACAGAAGCTCGACTCGATAGCCGCCGTCGCCGGTCGGCCCGTACGCGCAGGTCGCAAGCGACCCGAAGCGCGCGGAAAGGCGCTGGCGGACATTGGTGATGCCGACGCCGGTGCCGTCGACGTCCACGGTCTTGCTGGCGAGTGGGCGGCCGCCGCGGTTCTCGACCTCGATCGCGAAGCGGCCCGGTCCTGCTTCACGTGCCGCGATGCGCAGGATCACGGTGTCGCGCGTCGGCGATACCGCATGCTTGATGGCATTCTCGACCAGCGGCTGAAGGATCAGAGCGGGCAGGCGCGCCTTCTCTAGGTTGGCGGGCACATCCACCTCGACCTTCAGCCTGCGCGGGAACCGCACGCGCTCGATATCCAGATAGAGCCGCTGCAGCGCGATCTCCTCGGCGAGACTGATGTCCGCGCCGGCGTCCAGGGTGAGGCTCTGGCGAAAGAAGGTCGACAGTTTGAGGACCATCGATTCCGCTTCCTCGCCACGGTTCGCAATGATCAGCGAGGACAGGGAATTGAGCGTGTTGAACAGGAAGTGCGGATTGACCTGATAGCGCAGTGCCCGGAGCTGCGCCGCTTGAGCGGCGCTCTCCGCTTCCGCCGCCCGTTGCTGGGCGCCGAGCGCGACCGACTGCGCCTGGGTGGCGATGTAGAAGGCGCTCCAGGCAAGGAAGAAGAACAACCAGATGACCGCGACGTCGGCGGCGTAGCGGAAGCGCTGATTGGCATCGAGCTGGCCGAACTTGGGCAACGTGAGGACGAGCGGCTCGGCCGCTCTCCGCTCGATCTTCAGGGTCCGGTCCTGAGCGACGACCACCATTCCCTCGCTCGCCTGGACTCGGAACTGTTCGCGGCTCGGCCGCAGATGATCCTCGGTAGAGATCAGCATTACCGCCATCAGGCAGGATCCGATTACCGAGGCCGCGACCGCGATCAGGGCCTTGGCGCGGATGGACCTGCCCATGCCGAACCCGGCGATCGTCAGATAGATGAGCGCGGTGAGCGCGATTCCGACGACGATCACGAGGAGCTTGTTCTCGACCGTGGTCAGCGGGTCCGAGCCAAGGAAGGCCCGGGCGACGACGGTCGCCGCGTAGAACAGCCAGAAGCCGAGGATCGACTTCAGGGCGAGGGGCCAGTCTGCAAAGCGGGTACGACGCGGCACGGCGGGCATCATCAGCATGATCGGACCTTGCGCTCAATCGCTGCTTGCGGGAACCGGTTCGGACCGCATTGGCAGAAAGGCGACTGCTGCCGGTCGAAAGTCGCCGACCATCGGGCGTTGGAACGAGCCTCCGGGCCGCTCGTTGGTGGCGGACAGGAGATGCGCAATGAGCGAAGGCGGTGGCGACAAGGACGACCAGGGCAAGCAGGTTCCGCCGCCCGTCTTTTCCGCGCCTCCCGAACGCAGCCTGGAACGGAAACTCAAGCGCAACCCCGACGACCTTGATGCCAAGGTCGACGTCGGCAGCGACGAATCGATGGATGCCTCCGATCCCCCGGCCGCGGCTCAGCCCGGCCAGAGCGACGAGCCCGTGCCGTCGTCCGGCTTTCCCGAATAGTCTCGACGTCCAGGGACCGACGTCACGTTGCAATAATTCAACAATCCACAGTTTTGACCGCTCCGGTCAATTTCTGCCCTTGCGGCGCTGACTCCCCTCTGATTCAATCTGAACGGGGGGTGGGACTGTGGTTAAGATAATCTCAATCCAAACCGCAGCATGATCCCGCCTAGGTAAAAGGAGTCGGGTTCATGATTACGCGGACCAGCCAGCCGGCGAGCGGCGCGATGCTGATCTCGGAGATGAAGGAGTTTGCGAGCTTCCCGAAAGCGACGCAGCGCTACATCCGCCGATCGCTCGATGTTGCTTATGGCCGCCGCGATCCCATCGAGTGCTGGGCGCGCGACGAGGCCGAGGCCGCGTCGATCCGTGGCCAGGCCAGGCTTTACAAGCAGATCGATCACCTCCGCCTGCAGGTGCCGGACGACAGCGGCCTCGACATGATCGAGCCGTTCGTCGGGATGCTTATCACCCTTTCAGCTTTCGATCTCGGGCAGGATCGGCTGCCGAACTTCGCGGCCTATCGCTTCCTTTACGAGCGCCTGATCGGTGCCTCGGCTCGC
>NZ_JAFAVR010000161.1 GCF_019242355.1 Sphingomonas sp.
ATACGGCAGACGTCGCCTACCCGGCTGAGCGCGGCCAGAAGGGCGTCAGCGGCGATGGTGACGGTAACCCGGCCGCCGCTCTTCGCCAGCAGTCGGTCCCGCAGGATCGGGGCACCGGCAAGGCCTCCGCCGGACTCGGGTGCCGTAGCCAGGATCACCTGGCCGGGCTCGAGCGTTAGCGCCTCGTCCATCGCCTCCACCATCGTCGCACGCATATTTCTTGCTGCTGTCGGAACTCGGCGTCCGTCCGGGTGGGCGCGTTCGGAATCCGAAAGGCGCGGATGTGGTTGGTGACGCCTGGCGGTCGCATGGCATCGTATTCCGGTTGAACGGATGTGTTGGTCGACGGGATCAGGACGCCGATCTTCAGGCGCCAGCCGAGTGTGTCCGCCATGCGATCGTCTTCCTGCGTAAGTTCCGGGAGGCGAGACTATCCCGACAATGGGCTTCGGCGCGATCCGCGTTGGTCAACACTCGCCGGATCGGCCCTGGCGAGCAGGGCGATCACGCCGGCATGGCGATGCCCCATGACCGCATTGGGGGACGGACTTACGCCACAGGAAAGCTCAACACGATCAACGGTTCGGCGATGTTGCAAAGCTCCTAAGTTCCGACATCCGGCTATGGAGTTTGTAAGAGCGCCTCTTAGCCTCGGACCGGCTGATGAAAGAGCCGCGCAATGATGTGCGGATCGTCCGGCGTAGTCGGATCGAACTTAAAGATGGCGCTGCTGCGCGCGATCAGCACACCCTGGCCATTGCGGATCACCGCCTGCGTGAACAGGAACTGCCGCGTTGCCTTCAGCAGCTCCGTCTTTAGCTCCAGCCAATCGCCCAGCTTGGCCGGGAAGATGAAATCCAGGCTCATGTTGATAGTCGCCGCGAAGCGCTCTGTCAGCCCGGCCATGATGCTGGCCGGCAGCGATTGATGATCCGCTAAGCTGGCGATCACGGCGCCATGGCACACCCCGCGCGGGCTGATGTGGAGTTCCGTGATAGGGAGGGCGATGATGGGTCGGTCGCCATCCATCCTTGCATAGTAGGGTCCGACCGCGTCGCTGTAGCGATCCGGGAAGGGCATCATCTGGTAGTCGGGATGAGGAGGCATGGACGGCGCTCAGACGGGCAGGACATGGAGCCGGTCCGGCGCCACGGCGAGCGTCACATCGTCGCCGAGCGTCCGGCGCGTGAAGGCGTCGTCGTCCACGACCATGGGTCCTTGCGGCGTGTCAACCGTGTAGCGAGCCATGTTCCCGAGGAAGGTGCGTTGGATCAAGCGTCCGCGCAGCGCCAGGCCATCGGGGTGCACGGCCGGTGCCATGATGGTGCAGGCCTCCGGGCGGATCATGAGTGTGGCCTTGCCGGTGACCGTTCCGGTCTGGACCGGGATGGCGAGGTCGCCGAAGCGGAAGCAGCCAGGTGCGACGACCTCGCCTTCGATGAAGTTGGCCAACCCGACGAACTCGGCCACGTAGCGGGAAACCGGCCGAGCATAGATCTCTTCTGGGGGTCCGACTTGTGAAATCCGGCCACCGCTCATGACGGCGATCTGGTGGGAGATCGACATCGCCTCTTCTTGGTCGTGGGTGACGAAGACCATGGTCTTTCCAAGGACCTGCTGCAGCCGCACGATCTCTTCGCGCAAACGAATCCGCAACTTGGCATCGAGGTTCGAGAGTGGCTCGTCGAGTAGCAGGACTTCGGGATCAACAGCCAGGGCGCGGGCGAGCGCCACCCGCTGCTGCTGGCCGCCGGAGAGCTGGTGCGGGTGCTTGCCGGCGGCGGCAGAGAGACCGACGAGCTCGAGCATCTCGCCGATGCGCGCCCTGGCTTGGCTTGCCGGCGTACGGCGCATGCGCAGGCCGTAGCCGACGTTGTCCGCCACGGTGAGGTGCGGGAACAGTGCGTATTCCTGGAACACCATCGTCATCTGGCGCTTGTTCGGGGGCAGGTGCGCGATGCCTTGCCCGTCCAGGGTGATGTCGCCGGAATCTAGCTGGTAGAGGCCGGCCAGCAGCCGCAGGGTAGTGGATTTGCCGCAGCCGGAGGGGCCGAGCAGTGTCGTGATCTGGCCTCTTGGGATGTCGAGCGACACCCGATCGACCGCCTTCAAGGGGCCGAGCGTCTTGCTCAGTTCGATAAGGCGGACGTGCGGCGCGCCGCCCGCTTGGGTGAGTGCGCTTGGCGAGGCGACCGCCGGTTCTTGCGCCGTTGTCGTATTCATCGCTGACTCCCCCGGGCCGGAGCGGAGAAGCGCCGGGTCACGGCTTCGGCCAGCCCGACGCAGATGAAGGTGATCACCAGCAACGCCGTGGTCAGGGCGGCGCCCTCACTCCAGCTTGCGCTGCCGATCATGCGGAGAATGACGGCCGAGACCAGTATCTGGCCTGGCGCAATCATGAACACGACGACGCTGACGTTCGATACCGAACGGATGAAGGACTGGATGAACGACGCGACCAAGCTGCGGGACAAGAGGGGAGCGTAAACGTCGGTGATCAGGCGGATTTCGCTGGCGCCCAAGTCGCGCGCCGAATCCTCGATACTGCGATGGATCTGGCCGAGCGCCCCCTTGGTCGCTTGGTAGGCTTGCGGCAGATGCCAGAAGCCCAGGGCGAGGACGACGATCCAGATGGTGCCCGCGAGCTCAATCGGTGGCGCGTTGAACGCCAAGACGAAGCCAACGCCGATGAACACACCCGGCAGCGCGCCGGGCAGAATAGCCAGGAAGTCGAGCGCGCCGCGGAACCAAAGCGCGCGGGAGTGCAGGAAGGCGATGACCTGTCCGGCGAGGGCGGTGACCAACCCGGCGAGCACGCTGACGACGAGGCTGATGCGCAACTCGTCGACGTAGGAGAACACCCCGCGCATATGGCGCAGGGTGAGGGACCAGTCGCTGCCCCATTCGTTGAACAGGCCCGCGAGCAGTATTCCGGCATAGACGATCACGACCAGTACGCAGGTGAGCGAGCAGATCGCGACGACTGTCCATTTGATGAGCGCAGGTGTCGCGATCTGGTCCACGTCGGCGCCGCGGCCGGTGACGGTGGTGAAGACGCGATTGCCGAGCAAGGCGCGGCTGGCCATGAATAGGGCGACGGCGGGGACCATGAGGACGGAGACGATCACGGCGGCGCCCTGGAGGTCGCCGAGCCCGTCCATCCTGATCCAGGCTTCGGTGGCCAGGACCGGGAAGTTGCCGGCGATGACGATGGCGTTTCCGAAGTCGGCGAGGACGGTGATGGCGACGACGAGCATGGCGCCGATGATGCCGGGAAGGGCGAGCGGGACCAGGACGGTGCGGAGGGCGGCGGTTTCGCTCGCGCCGAGGGTCAGCGCCGCCTGTTCGGTGCTCGGGTGGATGCCCTCCAGCACGCCGCGGATGATCACGGCGGCGAGGGGGAACATGCCGATGGTCTGGGCGAGCCAGAGACCGTGCCAGCCGAAGATGTTCACCTCGAGGCCGAGGAGGGTGTGGGTGATGAGGCCCTGGCGTCCGAAGACGAGGACGTAGGCGAAGGCGACCATGAAGGGGGGCGCGAAGAGGGGAAGCGTGCCGAGGATACGGAACAGGTGACGGAGCGGGATGTCGCGGCGGGTCGCGGCGAAAGCGAAGACCAGGCCGAGCAGCGACGCGGAGGTCGTTGAGAGGAGGGTGATAACGACGCTGTTCTTGATTGCCTGGAGTGTCCGGTTGCTCGTCAGGACTTCAGCGACGTTGCCCGGTTCGGGTGTGATGAGGACGCGGACGGTCGGGTAGATGACAAAGACGGCGAGAGCGGCGATCGTTACGGCGTAGAGGGCCGTCACCGCCGGGTCAACGCGGGGTCGGCTTCGACGGGCCACGGTGGTACTCACGACAACCTCGCTGGGTTACGAGACGGGCCACTACTTTCTGATAGCCTGGTTATCCCCAGCGTTCGCCGCAGAGAGTACGGCGAACTTCCGGGACCCAACACTAATTGTTCGTTTCTTTCGCCCACTGCTTGCGGACGCGGTCGACGTTCTGCGCCGCCCAGTCGAGGTCGTATTTCACCGCTCTCACGGTGGAGAGGGGCGGGACGCCTTCGGGCGGGGCGACGTTGGGGCTGATGGGTAGCCGGTAGCCAAGCTTTACCGATGCTGCCTGCACGGCGTCGCTCTGCAGGAAGTCGATAAACTTGCGCGCACCGTCCGGATTAGGGCCGCCCTTGACGATGCCGGCGACCCAGACGGAGATCGCGTCGTCCTGTGGCAAGGCGAAGCTAATCCGCTGCTTGCGGCCGAGCGTTGCGCCTAGGACGTCGCTCGACCAGCCCACGCCGATCGTGCCTTCGCCGCGTTCGACGAGGGCCACCGGGAGCGAGGCCGAGGAGGTGTATTGGGCGACGTTGCCGTTGAGCTTTTTCATGTAGTCCCAGGCAGGGGCCTCGCCGAGGCGGAAGATCTGCGTCATGACCATGACGGAGCCCATGGCGGTAGTCTGCGGGTTAGGGACGATCACCTTGCCCTTGAAGGCGGGGTCGAGCAACGCGTCCCAGGAGGTGGGGGGCTGGACGCCTTTGAGCGAGGCGTCGGCGGCGTAGCGGTCCGTGTTCCAGAAGATCATGGGGGCCATGGCGAACCAGCCGTGCCAGTAGCCGTCCGGGTCGGCGTAGCCGCGCTGGATGAACTCGGGCGTCTCGGCTTTGGCCTTGTAGGGCAGGATCAGTCCGTCCTTGTTGAGGGACTGGATGAAGTCGATGGTCGTATCTGCGATCACATCGGCACGGGGCCGGTCTTTCTCCGTGCGGACCCTGGCGATGAGGGTGCCGTTCGCGGGGATGATCAGCATCTCGACGTCGATCTCGGTTTGGCGGGTGAACTCCTCCTTGAGCGCCTTGACGAAGGGCTCCTCGTAAATGCCGGTGTAAACCACGACCTTGTCGCGGGCGATGGCAGGGTTAGCGGCGGCGAGCAGCAGCAGTGCGGCTTCGACGGAGCGTCTCAGAACGGTGGATTTGGACATGGTGCGGTTCCTCCCGGCTATCGTTATGGTCTGGGCATGCGCGTGAGCTGGGCCGCCATCACGTGCCCGAAAACCTCGGCGGGCGCTTTTCGAGCATGGCGGCGACCGCTTCCACATGGTCCTTAGAGAAATGCGACATCAATTCGAGGCCGAGATGGGCTTCAATCAGCGCGTCGAACTGGCGCCGCAGCGGCAGGTTAATGGCCTGCTTCGTGCCGTTAATGGCGACGGTCGCGCCTGCTGCGAGGCGTTTCGCGATCCCGTCCACCGTTCCGTCCAGCTCGCCCGCGGGGACGGCGCGGGTGATGAGGCCCATCGCGGCGGCCTCGGCGCCGCGCAGCGAGTCGCCGGTCAAGAGGAACTCCCGTGCCCGAGCGTATCCAATCATCTGCGGCCAGAGCAGGGCGCCGCCGTCGCCCGCGGTGTAGCCCACGAGGACGTGCGGGTCGCCGATCTTGGCGGTGTCGACGGCGTAGGTGAGGTCGCAGAGGAGCGCGAGGGTTGCGCCGAAGCCGATCGCGTGGCCGTTGATGCGGGCGATGATCGGCTTTTCCAGCGCGAGGAGGGCGTGGGCGAGCTTGATGCCCTCCTGCATGGAGACGACCGCGGCCTGGGGGTCGTCGATGCTCTCCTGCATGGCCGAGAACTCGCCGCCCGCGCTGAAGACGCGGTCGCCCGCGCCGGTGATGATGACCACCTTGGTGGCCGGGTCGCGGTTGATATCGAGAAAGACCTCGGCGAGCTCGCCGTGCATCGCCTTCGTGACGGCGTTCGACGGGGGATGGTCGAGGGTGATCGTCAGGATGGCGCCGTCGCGGGCGATCTTCAGGGCTTTGTAGGCGTCGTACATCGGGTCAGGCCCTCGGCTGGCTTTGACTGTTGTTGTGTCGCTCGCGCAACTGCACCTTGCTGATCTTTCCGGTTTGCAGTCGCGGCAGCTCGTCGACGAAGATGACGCTCTTCGGGGCTTTGTAGTGGGCGAGCTGGTCGCGGGCGAAGGCGATCAACTCGGCTTCGGTGAGGCGCGCTGCCGGCCGCAAGGCGACGATGGCCCGGACGCTTTCGCCCCATTTCTCGTCGGGAACGCCGATCACCGCAACTTCGTGGACGGCGGGGTGCTGTTCGATGGCGCTCTCGACTTCGCGGCAATAGACGTTCTCGCCGCCGGTGATGATCATGTCTTTCTTGCGATCGACTAGGAACACGTAGCCCTGGCTGTCCAAATAGCCGACGTCGCCGGTGTGGTACCAGCCGTCGCGCAGCGCCTCGACAGTAGCCGGGCCGTTGCTCCAGTAGCCGCCCATGCAGCTATCTGATCGGCAGGTGAGCTCGCCTGGAACGCCGGCGGGGCACTCGCGTCCGTCATCGTCGAGGATGCGGATGTCGACGTCGGGGAAGGCCTGGCCGACGGAGGCTAGGCGCGCGACCTGTTCCGGAGTTCCGTTCGGATGATGTTGGTGCGGGGCGAGGAAGGTGAAGTTGCATTCGGTCGAGCCGTAGCCGTTGCCGAGCACGTTCCCAAAGGTTGCGATCCCGCGTTTGAGCAGCGAGACCGGCATCGGCGCGGCGGCGTAGAGGAGAAGCTCGACGCTGGAGAGGTCGTACGTGCCGATCTCCGGCACATCCAGGAGCCCGGCCACCATCGTCGGCACGAGGTGGAGGTGGGTGATGCGGTCCCGCTGGATCGCCTCTAGGACGAGCGTCGGATCGAACCTGCGTTGGACGTAGACCGTCCCGGCCAGCCAGAAGGACGAGTAGTAGAGGCAGCGGGCGCCGACGTGGAACAGCGGCATAATGATAAGCTGGCGGGTGTCGCCGCGCTTGGCGAACACGTTGGACATGGTTTCCGCCTGCCGGGCTTCGCCGCGATGGGTCCGCATGACGCCCTTGGGGCGCCCCGTCGTGCCGCTCGTGTACATCAAGACAGCCACGTCATCGGCTTGCGCGTGGATCGGGGGGCCGTCGGGCGAGCCGCTATCGGCAAGCGCCTCGTAGGGTTCGGCCCAGTCTGGGGTGTTGCCCAGGCAGACGTACCGCTGGATCGACAGGCCTGCGCGCAGACTGTCGACGGTGTCGGCGTACTGGCCTTCGAAGATCAGGGTGTGCGGCGCGCTGTTGCGGAGCACATAGTCGATCTCGGGGGCGGAGAGTCGGAAGTTGACCGTGGTCATGATGAAACCCGCGCGTTCGCAGGCGCCGTAGACTTCGGTGTATTCGAGGCGGTTCATCGAGAGCAGTGCGACGCGGTCCTGGTGCCGGGCGCCGCGCTGGTAGATGCCATGCGCGATGCGGTTGATGCGGACCCAATATTCGCCGAAGGTCTGCGTGCGATCCTCGAAGATGATGGCGGCAGTGTCCGAGGCGAGGACCGCGTTGCGCTCGTGGATGTCGGCAAGCAACTTCATCGTCCGTCTCCGCTCATCTCCGGCCCGGTTGCGCAGGTTGCATGCCGGTTTCAGCGCCCGGCGGCGGGTGGACCAGCTTGTACCCGGGCCAGGTCTTGCCGGTTGTCCGCCAGTACGAGCGCGGGTAGGCGATCTCCTCGCCAAGTGCCTGGGCGGCGTGCAATGCCCACCGCGGGTCATCCAGCGTCGCTCGGGCTATGGCAACCAGGTCCGCGCGCCCGCTTGCAACGATCTCGTCCGCCTGCTTCGGATCGAGGATCATGCCAACCGCCATCGTCGCGATTCCAGAACCTTCCTTGATAGCTTGCGCGATATGGACCTGGTAGCCGGGCACAACCGGCGGCAGCTTCTGCTGGCGCGAGTTGCCGCCACTGGACACGGCCAAGTAGTCCACTCCTGCCAGTCGCAGCGCTTTGGCCAATTTGATGCTCTCTACGATCGTTATTCCCCCATCGATCCAGTCGGTGCCATTCACCCGAAAGCCTAATGCCTTGTGGGAAGGCCAGGCGGCGCGCACGGCCGAAGCGACCTGGAGCGCAAACCGCATCCGGTTCTCGAGCGAGCCGCCGTAGTCGTCGGTGCGCCTGTTCGCGACCGGTGAAAGAAAGGAACTGATCAGATACCCGTGGGCGGCATGCACCTCGATGAGATCGAAGCCGACCCGGCCAGCCCGTCGAGCGGAATCGGTGAAGCTCTCGACAACCCGGGCGATCTCCGCCTGGGACATCTCGGTTGGCGCCGGCCATCGATCGCTGTGGGCGATGGCCGATGGGCCGATCGGAATCCATCCCCCCTCTTCCGGAGGCACGGGGTATGGCGCATCGAACACCTGGCTGGACGCCTTTCTGCCAGCATGCGCGAGCTGGATGCCCCATTTTGCCGTTGAGTAGGTTCGAATGCGCGCAAGCATCTGCTTGAGCGCCGCCTCCTGCTCATCGTTGTAGAGTCCAAGGTCGCCCAAGCTGATGCGGCCAATTGCCTCGACCGCGGTGCCCTCCATGATGACGAGCCCCGCGCCCGATATGCCCAGGCCGCCATAGTGCATATCGTGCCAAGGGCAGGGCAGCCCATCCGTCGCCATATATTGGCACATTGGCGGAACGACCACCCGATTCTGGAGGCTAAGTTCGCCGAGCACGATGCCGTTGAAGAGACTGCTCACTGCTTCGACTCCAGGGTTCCGCGGCGGCCCGCCCGTGCGGCCAGGTATTCTTTCAGTATGGCTCGGAGAAATGACCGGCGAAGACCGTGATCGGCGGCTTGGCGGCCGGATCCGCCATCACCTCGATAAGCATCGCCTCGTCCGAGGCCATCGCCTCGTCCAGCACCGCGGCCACGGCCTCGCCGGTCTCCACCCGCACGCCGCGCACGCCGCAGCAACGCGCGATCCCGGCGTGGTCGACGGGTTCGAAGTCGCACGCATTCGTATGCTGGCCGAACTTCATGTCCTCGGCGTGGGTTTGAAAGCCGAGAATTCCGTTGTTCAGCACGATGATCGTGATCGGAAGCCGAAGCCGGCGAACGGTCTCGAGCTCCGCCCAGGAATGGGCGAACCCGCCGTCGCCGACCAGGCAAATGACCCGGCTGTCGGGTGCGGCGACCTTCGCACCCATCGCCAAGGGCAATCCCCAGCCGAGCCCGGCGAGGCCGCGTGGCGTGAGGAAGCGCTGCCCCACTCGCCGGGCGGTGAGATAGTTGTTGATCCAGATCGACGAGTAGCTCGCATCGGCGACGACGATGTCGGTCGGGCGCAGGCGCCGGTCGAGCTCGGCCATGAGCCGTTCAGGGCGGATGGGACCGCCGTCCCGTCCCGACACCTCGGCCACCCGGCGTCGCCAGTCCGCGACGCCCTCCTTGATCTCGGACTCGAGGCGGGCGCGTGCGTTCTGGCGCGCAGACAGGTCGCGCGTGCCCAGTGAGGTTGTCAGCGCGGCGAGTGTGAGCTTGGCGTCGCCGAGCAGGCGAAGCGCCTCGTAATTTCGCCCGATCTCGATCGGGTCGATGTCGACGTGGATGAAGCGCGCCAAGGGCGGGAACAGTGTCCAGCTATCGGTGCCGTTCTGGTTCGTGCGGCTGCCGACGAGCAGGACCACGTCGGCGCGCTCCACGAGCGCGCGCAGCTTATGAGTGCGGCTGCCCACGGCCATGTAGTTGCCGATGCAGCCGAGGCTGAGCGGATGCATCTCGTCGACGCTCCCCTTGCCCATGTTCGTGGTGGCAACCGGAAGGTGGGCGTTCTCCTGCAAGGTCGCCAGCTCGGCCCCGGCATCCGAAAGGTGAACACCTCCCCCCGCCACGACGAGCGGGCACTTCGCGCTGGCGAGGAGGCCAGCGGCCTCGTCGACCAGCGACGCAGCGGCCACAGCGCGGTCCAGCGGAAAAGTGCCGAGATCGGCGCGACGCGGCGAGGGATCCGGCGCCTGCTCGATCAGCAAGTCCGGCGGGACCAACAAGACCGCCGGGCCAGGACGGCCGGACGTTGCGGCGGTGAACGCCATGTCGACCAGGTCTTCAAGCCGATCGGCGCGATCGATCCGTCGCACGAACTTCGCCACGCCGTCGAAGAGCTTCATGTGATCGAGCTCCTGGAAGGCGTTCTTGTCCATGCCGTTGCGCTGTACCTCCTGCACGAGCGCGATCACGGGAACGGAGGCTTTCAGAGCCTCGGCCAGCGGCGCGACTAGAAGTGTCGCGGCGGGACCGTTCTGGCCTGTCACGACGCCCACCTTGTGCGAGATGCGGGCATAGCCGTCCGCCATCGCGCCGCCCGTATTCTCCTGACGATATGCCTTCTGCTCGATGCCGGCATGCGGGGCCGCGAGATGGAAGGCGCTCGGCAAGCTTTGCCCGAACGTGACCGTCACGCCGTGCCGGGCGAACGCCCCAGCCAGACGCATCGCCACCGTCTCGTTCCGTTGTGCCGTGTCAAGCATCTTGGGGTCCTCTGCGATGAGGTTGCCTTGCGTGCGGATCGCAGTGCTCGGCATTGTGTTTGTTCCCGGACAGCGCGTTTCTCCCGCCACTGACGTTAGCGGCTTGGAACGCGAGCGATTAGACTCGAAGTGTTACGCCCTGAATGAAGCTCAGCTTCAGAATGGGACGGGAGCATCGGCTTTCTTGGTTGTTGGGCAAGGCGATTGCCCGTAGGGTGGCGACGACGCGAATGAAGGGGAGCTTTTGAATTGAGCGCGAACTCAAGGGACCTCCTGGACGGCGTGCCAATCTTTCTCGCCGTCGCCGAAGCACGGAGCTTCACTCGCGCCGCCCACAAGCTCGGCATCTCGCCTTCCGCTGCAAGCCAGGCGGTCAGAGCCTTGGAGGCGAGATTGGGGACCCCGCTGCTGATGCGGTCAACCCGCAGCTTGAGCCTGACTGCGGCGGGCGCCACCTATCTGGATCGTGCGGGGCCGGCGTTCATGGCATTGAGCGACGTGACGCTGGAGACCATCGGCCTCGCCGCCCGCCCGGCCGGACCGCTTCGCCTCACGATGCCGCGGTTCGCTTACGACGGCATCGTGGGCCCGGCTCTGATGGCCTTCCGGCGGCGCTACCCCGAAGTGGAGGTCGAGATTGAGGTCGAGGGTCGGCTGGTCGACATCGTCGAGAACGGCTTCGATGCTGGTCTGCGCTTCGGCGACCTGCTTGCGAAGGACGTGACCGCCGTCAAGGTGCTCCCGGCGTCCGAGAGCCTGCTCGCGGCATCCCCGGCCTATCTTGCGGCTCACCCTGCGCCCTCGACCCCTTCGGACCTCCTTGAGCATGACACCGTGGTTTGCCGCAGCCGGACGACGGGGATCATCCAGCCTTGGCTGCTGGTCGGCACCGATCTCGGCGTGTCCTGCCGGGTCGACCCCAAGGCGCCGATGATTGTCGGCGACATCGCCACCGAGACCGATCTCATCGTCCGAGGACATGGCATCAGTTGCCTTCCCTCTTATTGCATCGACCGGCTACTGCAGGATGGGAAGCTCGTCCGCGTGCTGCCCGGCTGGTCGGTCCCGCTCGAGCCGATCTACATCTTCTATCCGAGCCGGCGGCGGCAGACGCCCGCGCTGCGTGCGTTCGTCGAGCATCTGAAGCAGTTCGGCTCGACCCGTAAGGCCATCGCGTCTTCGCGCGAACCTGCCACCGACAGCCAGAGGTCGAGGCGGAGAGTTGCCGATCCCGCCCTCGCGGACTGACGCCCAAAACAGCCCGGCCCTGGGTCGGTCGCCGCGGCTATGGAGAGCAAGCACGTGCCGGAGGTGGAGGAGTTCTTGGATAGCCTCTGCTTGGCGCAAGCGGAGACCGATGTCTTCGAGGGACGCAGCCCTAGGTTCGGCTGGTCCCGCGTCTTTGGCGGCCAGATCCTCGCCCAGGCCGTCGCCGCCGCGCAGCGCACGGTGACCGAGGATCGCTTCATACATTCCTTGCACGGTTATTTCCACACTCCCGGCGAGGTTCGATCGCCGGTCCGCTATCAGGTCGCCCGGATCCGGGACGGAAGGAGCTTCGCCGCACGACGGATCGAAGCAACTCAACACGGGAAGCTGGTGGCGACGATGGAGGCGAGCTTCCACGTGGACGAGGGCGGTCCAGATCATCAGAACGTTGCGCCGCCTGATGTGCCGCCTCCTGAGTCTCTGCCCGATCCTGCGGCGTTCTTGGGGAGTGAAGCGCATAAGTCGGCCCAAGCGACCCGAGATCTCTGGCACCAACCTACGCCGTTCCTAATCCGCCCGGTCGTCCTTGGTCACTACG
>NZ_JAFAVR010000166.1 GCF_019242355.1 Sphingomonas sp.
CGGGAAAGGGGAAGGGGTCGAAACAGCTTGCCTTGTTATATCGTGGCCGGTCTTCCAACGTGCCACCAGTACGCAACGCCCAAGCCAAGTGAATGGTCGATTGAAGAACGCCCAAGTGGAATCCGTCCTCGCTTGAGACCGTGATCGCCATGTGATCGGGAACGGTCACCCCGTCCACAAACTGAAAGACGCGGTGTTTCGCCGTTTCAGGTGTAGCGATGAACCGCTTGAGCCCATTCTTTGCCGCACGAAGCTGGGAATTGCTACGTCCGAACAACCACCAGTTTTCCCGTCTCGACTTTTGTCGATTTTCATCCCGTTCAGGCTTAACGGTGATCAAGACCCGCTCGTAGGTTGCCGGATGTGACTGGCGCGCTTGTTTCTCCGTCAAGCCATGCAGATCGATAACATATTTCCCCTGAGGCCGGTCCATAAGCTCACCACCGCCTACGTATGGGCGAATAACGGCCCAGGCGCTTTCACCATCACGTGCTACTAATTGCTTGGCTTCACTCCCCGGTATTTTGAAACCCTGCCCAGCAAGCAGCATGCCAGTGTTAGATAGACCCGCGTTCGCCTTCAGTGGCGAAGCTTTGGTGACATCTGCACCAGCCGTAAGATCGGCGTTGATCGTTCCGTGAGCCGAAATGATACCAATCTTCGGCTGGTCAGTATCGAGATCCTCTTCGATGGTGATCTCCCGCAACTCGCCCTCATGCGCGCCGCGCTCGGCCACCGTCATCGCGATGCGCACGGCGGCGGCGTCCCTGGTCGCCTTGGTCCAGGGGTGGTCGGGGATGGCCATGACGAGCGAGAGCTTCTTGGTTGCATCTCCTCCTTCGTCATTCCCGCGAAGGCGGGAATCCCGCTTCTCTTCCTTGGCTGAATCCGAGGCAGCGGCACCCCCGCTTTCGCGCTGGTGACGCGAGGTTGAGTCGGTCCCCTCACCCTCCGCGCCTGACGGCGCTCCTCCCTCTCCCGCGAGGGGAGAGGGGCTTAGATAGTTGGCGATCACCCGGCGGCTGAACTCCTGGGTGATGCTGTTGGTGGTGACGAAGCCGAAGCGGATCAGCGGGCTGTTCCTGGCGACGAGCGTGTGCGCGGCGCGGTCCCACCATTGCATGACGAAATCGGCGGATGCGGGGACCCGCGGGTTCGCCGCTTGCAGCGCCTCGACATAATCGTCGCCGAGATGCGCGCGCATGAGACCACCTTTTCCGATGAAAGGCGGATTGCCGACGATGAACTCGGCTTCCGGCCAATCGGGGATCATCGGCGTGTCCAGGTCGGGCTGGCCGAGATCATTCATCTTCAGCACCGCGTCATAGCCGCCATGCTTGCCGAAATTGATGCTGGCGCTTTCGGCGAGGACCGGCTGCGGAACGCTGTCGGGATCGTCGTGAAGGCGATTGCGAAGCCAGCCGATCCACAGCACCAGCTCGGCGATCTTGGCGGCGCGCGGGTTCTTTTCGAGGCCGTGGAATTGATGGGGCCCGACCCTGGGCTCGGCATGGCCGCCAAGCGTCTGGATGGTTTCGATTACCCGCGCTTCCAGCGCCTGCATCAGCTCCATCGCAACGTAGAGGAAGTTGCCGGTGCCGCAGGCCGGATCGAGCACGCGGATCGAGGCGAGGCGGTCGTGGAAGGCGAGGGCGAGCGTTAGCGCACGATCCTCCCCGGAACGGGGAGGGGGACCATCTGAAGGATGGTGGAGGGGTCGCGAGCGCGAAGCGCTCGCTTCCCACCCCTCCGTCAGCCCTGACGGGCTGCCACCTCCCCGTTCCGGGGAGGATTGAAGAAGGCCGATCTCCTCTTCGATCTCCGCCCATTCGGGCTCGAGCACGTCCATGATCGTCGCGCGCACGAGCGTTTCGACATAGGGACGCGGGGTGTAGTGCGCGCCCAGCTTCGCGCGTTCCTCCGCGCTCAATGCTTGTTCGAGCAGGGTACCGAAAATCGCCGGTTCGACCCTCCGCCAGTTCTGGCGCGCGGCCTCGTACAAATCGTGGATGACGAAGCCACCGAGCGGATAGGTGCGGGCGGTGTCCGAAAACAAGCCGCCGTTGAAGTATTTCACGTCCTCTTCGAGCGCATGAGCGAAGCGCGGCGCGGTGCCCGGCGTCCCCATTTTCTGCCAAAGGTCGGCGAGCTGGTTCTGGAACAGCTTGTCGTTGCTTTCGGCGCGCCGAAGGAATTCCGTGAACTTGTCCTTCGGAAGCAGTCCGACATCCTCCGCGAACATGCAGAACAGGATGCGCATCAGGAACAGCGCCGCTTCTTCGACCTCCTCCGCTTTTTCGCGCGGGGATCGGTCGGACAGCTTCAGACGCGCGCCCTCCTCGATATACTGGCTGACCGAGGCGAGGCGCTGCGCGACGGTGCGGGTGACATCGGCCGCCTGGGCGCGCGGGTCCACCGAGCGCGGATCGGTCCAGATCGCGCGCAGCAGGTCGAGCGGGCTCTTGTGGGTATCTCCGACCTCTCGGTCACTCCGCAGATCGGCGAGCGGAATGCGGTAGGACTGGCGATCGGGGAAGAAGCGATAATCGCGGCCGTTGCCGCCGAAATCGAAATAGAGTTCGAACGCTCGGCCGACGTCGAGGACGATCAGGAACGGTGGCCAAGGCGGTTGCGCCAGACTCTGCGCATAGCGCCGGGCCTGGCGAAAAGCGCGGCGCATGAGGTCGTCATACCTGGCGCCGCTGGGGGCGTTAGACACATCGTCAAGTCCGGGAAGCGACGGAAGCTCGCAGACGTACTTGCTCTGCTTGGCTTCGAGGATGAAGCAGCCGCGCTTGTAGAGGTCGATGAAGCCGGTGCCGCCGGCTTCCGCGCCGCCGGGGACGGGCGCATCGATCCGGTAATCATCGTTAGGGCCGGGCGCGTCTACACCCAGGAGATGCGTAAACTCGGTGAGGAAAACAGCGTAGTTGGCGCGCTCATGGCCGGGACAGTTTTCCCACTTGGCAATGAATTCGTCGACCGTCACGCGACCCCCTCACTCGGCAGCTGCAACCTGACGAGTGAGGGGGTTTCCGTCCAGCCGGAAGTTCTGGAGGTTCGCGGCGCTCCCTTTCGGGTCACTTCCGCTTCCCCTGCTCGCGCGGTTCGACGATCACGGGCTGGTCGCGGTGGCGCGGTTCCCTGGGCAAGGCGCCGTTGGCGATCCAGGGGCGGTCGGTGGAGTCGGTGACGGCGTCGTAGAATTCCTCGCTGTTGAGGGTGAAGGTGCGGGATTGGGGTGGGGTCTCGGGGTCGTCCGGTGCGGGGGGTGAAGGGGCGTCTTCCGGAGGAACTGAAGCGGGGTGCTCCGCATCGGCGTCGCTGCACCCGGTGCTTTCGCCTTCCATATAATCCGCGGCGCTTGGGCCCCAGTCGATGGCGGGGAGGCCCTGGTCCGCGCGATGCCGGTTGATCGCGAGCTGAAGCTCCTCCTTCTTGTCGGGGCCATGGCACGCCCCGCCGAGCCAGCCGTTCTCCGCGGTCAGGAGCATGTCGGGCTCGCGCATCTTGGGCTTGCGCCAGGGCTCATCGTCCTGCGCTTCGCAGTGGCGAGCCCTTTCCCAGTCGATCGGGAAGCCGGTCAGGATCTCGAACGCCGCGCGCTTGCCGGGGCTGCCGGCGATTTCCATCAGGTAGAGGCGGCGGGCGCGAAGGAGCTTGGCCGAGATGCTGTCGCGGGCATCGCTGATGCGGCGGGCGATGGCGTGCGGGTCGTCCCACTCGCCGTTTTCGTTGAGGACCTGGCCGGGCAGCGGCTCGCCGCGGAGGCGCGACGGCGGGGTCAGTTGCGCATTGCGGGCGGCGGCGTCGGCGACGCCCTGCGCGATCTTCATGCTGCCGGCCTGGGCGGCGATGGCGAGAGCGCGGTCGTAGGCGGCCTTGAAGCTGGCGCTGTCGTGCGCCTTGAGGAGCTGGTCGACGCCATAGGGCTGCATGCCGATGGCGATGGCGGCGCGGCGTTTCGAGCCGGTCGCGGAGAGAGCGGCGATGAAGGCGCGCTGGCGGTCGTGGGTCCAGCCGTCGACCCGCGCCCGGCGGACGACGGGAGTGAAGCCGAGAAGGTCACCAAGGTGGGTGAAGTCGCCTTCGCCGGTGCTGCCTGTGGCGCGGCAGCGGTCGCATATGACGGGGATGCTCATCGGGTGGAAGGCTAACCCCTATGGTTCGCTGTAGGAAAGGGCTGTAACCGGGAGGGCGGGCGCAGGCGGCGACGGATCGCGCGCGGGCGGGCCCCAATGTTGCTGAACGGGGGCTGCACCCCGCGTTCAGCATCGATTGGGTGCGAATCACCCATAAGCCCTTCATCCGGCGGGGTTTATCCCCTTTTCCCTGCCGCGTCGGACGACCGACATCAGTTCCCTCGGGTCGCGTAACGAGGGGGGCCCGGCGTGCGTAGTTGCGCCGGGCCCATTTTCTTGCGCGCCGCGCTCCGGCGCTTACGGGTTCCCGAACAGGGTGGCGAGCTGCTCCATCATCGCTCCGGCAAGCTGGTCGGCGTCCATGATGGTGACCGCCCGGCTGTAGTAGCGGGTGACGTCGTGGCCGATGCCGATGGCGATGAGCTCGACCGGGGAGCGGCCCTCGATCCACTCGATGACCTGGCGCAGGTGGCGCTCTAGGTAGGATCCGTTGTTGGCCGAGGCGGTCGAATCGTCGACCGGCGCACCGTCGGAGATCACCATCAGGATGCGGCGCTCCTCGGGCCGGGCGATCAGGCGGTTGTGCGCCCAGAGCAAGGCCTCGCCGTCGATATTCTCCTTGAGCAGGCCCTCGCGCATCATCAGGCCGAGGTTGCGCTTCGAGTGGCGGTAGGCCTCGTCGGCGCGCTTGTAGACGATGTGGCGGAGGTCGTTGAGGCGGCCGGGATTGGGCGGGCGGCCGGCGGCGAGCCAGGCCTCGCGGCTCTGGCCGCCCTTCCAGCCGCGGGTGGTGAAGCCGAGGACCTCCGTCGCGACCCCGCAGCGCTCCAGCGTGCGGGCGAGGATGTCGGCGCAGATGGCGGCAATGGCGATCGGGCGGCCGCGCATCGAGCCTGAATTGTCGATCAGGAGCGAGACGACGGTGTCGCGGAATTCCGTCTCGCGTTCGATCTTGTAGGAGAGGGAATGGCCGGGGCTCACGACAACTCGGGCGAGGCGAGCGGCGTCGAGCAGCCCTTCCTCCTGGTCGAAATCCCAACTGCGCGCCTGCTGCGCCATCAGCCGCCGCTGCAGCCGGTTGGCGAGCCGGGTGACGACGTTCTGTAGCCCCCCCATCTGCTGGTCGAGATAGGCGCGGAGCCGCCCGAGCTCCTCCTCGTCGCAAAGCTCGACGGCCTCGACGATCTCGTCGAAGCGGGTGGTGAAGACCTTGTAATCAGTGTCGGGCGACGGGTCCCAGTTGCGGCGGCCGGGCGAGGCGAACAGGCTGTCGCTCAAGTCCTCGCCGGGGCTGCCCTCCTCCTCGCCCATCTCCATGTCGTCCGCGCCCTGCTGTTCGCTGGAGCCTTGCTGGCTGTCCTCGCCGCGCATCTCGACGTCGCCGGCGCCGGGAGCGGATTCGTCCTTGTCGCCCTCGGCTTCGTCACTGCCGCCCTGCTCCCCTTCCTCCTCTTCGCCGCCGTCCTCCGGCTCCTGCTCGGTCGGATCCTCGGCGGCGGCAAGATCGAGATCCTCGAGCAGGCGACGCGACAGCCGGGCGAATGCAGCCTGGTCGTCAAGGGTCAGGGCAAGCGCGTCGAGCTCGGGGGCGGCCTTGTCCTCGATCCACGGGGCGACCAGCTCCAGTCCGGCGAGAGACGCTTGCGGCGGCGCCTCTCCGCTCAGACGTTCGCGGGCGAGCAGCCCCACCGCGGTCGACAGCGGGACCTCTTCGGCGGTGCGGGCACGGACGATGGCGTCGCCGCGCACTCGCGCATCGTTGAGGTGCGACAGGTTCTCTCTAACGCCCGCCATGGTGCGCGCGCCGATCGCTTCGACCCGCGCGGTCTCGAGCGCGTCGAATACGGCCCGCGCCTCAGGGTCCATGGGCGCTCCGCGCGCATGGAGCGCGGCATCGTGATGACGCAGGTTGAGCGCCAGTGAATCGGCCGCGCCGCGGGCCTCGGCAACCAGACGCGGTTCCATTCCCGGCCCGGGGGAAGCAACCCGCGCGGTCTTGCCGCTCGAGCGGCCCGTTTCCGTAGCGAAGACGACATCCACGTCGGCGTCACGGGCGATGGCACGGGTCGCGCCGGCGAGCGCGCGCCGGAACAAGTCGATTCGGTCAGCCAACCGATCGGCCCCTCGCGTCGCGAAAAGTCACAAAAGCCATGGTCATATGCGCGCGCACGCGAGTCCGCCCGTCAGCGATGACGTCGACGCGAGGCGATGGGGCAACGGTCCGGACCATGAGCGAAACGTTGCACAGGCCGGGTGCTGTAGGACAGCGCATCGCGCTCAGGCCGGCTTGGCGGCGACGCTTTCCGGCAGGTCCTGGCCGAACACGCGCTGGTAATATTCGGCGATCAGCGGGCGCTCGGTCTCGTCGCACTTGTTGAGGAAGCTGACCCGGAAAGCGTAGCCGAGGTCGCCGAAGATGTGCGCATTCTGAGCCCAGCTGATCACGGTCCGCGGGCTCATGACCGTCGAGATGTCACCGTTGATGAACCCCTGACGGCTGAGCTCGGCGACCTTGACCATCTTGTCGACCGTCGCCTTGCCGCCGGGATCATCATATTCGCCGGACTTGGCGAGCACGATCTGTGCCTCGACCTGCGCCGGCAGGTAGTTGAGCGTGGTGACGATGTTCCAGCGGTCCATCTGTCCCTGGTTGATCGCCTGCGTGCCGTGATAGAGGCCAGTGGTATCGCCCAGGCCCACCGTGTTGGTGGTCGCGAACAGCCGGAACCAGGGGTTGGGGCGGATCACCCGATTCTGGTCGAGCAGGGTCAGCTTGCCTTCGGCCTCCAGAACGCGCTGGATCACGAACATGACGTCGGGACGGCCGGCGTCATATTCGTCGAACACCAGGGCGACCGGATGCTGAAGCGCCCACGGCAGAAGGCCCTCGCGGAACTCGGTGACCTGCTGGCCGTCGCGAAGCACGATCGCGTCGCGGCCGACGAGATCGATGCGGCTGATGTGCGCGTCGAGATTGATTCGGATCAGCGGCCAGTTCAGCCGCGCCGCGACCTGCTCGATATG
>NZ_JAFAVR010000212.1 GCF_019242355.1 Sphingomonas sp.
GGCAATTCAGCGGCATGGATGAGGCGAAGCACAGCCATCTCGGCGGCCTCGCGCGGGTCGGGGGCGACGTTGACGTCCTCGAGACCCTTCAGGAGCATCTGCCACAAGCGGTGGAGCGTCCCCCAGGTCAGCTGGCCGGCAAGGAGCTGCGCGGCCTCATTCTCTTCGCCGGACTGAAGCGTATCGGCGTGCGCGCCCGCCTTCGTCCTGGATGCCGAGTGAAGAGCCTCCATCATGCCTCTCAGAAGCTGGGCGGAATCGATGCCGAGGACATGCGCCTCGTCGAGTTCGGCGAGCGCTGCGGGAACATCGCCGGCGAGGACCAGCTGCAGGAGGCGGCGGACCCGGCCGCGGTCCGCGAGGCCGAGCATGTCGCGAACTTGGCCGGCCGCGACGGTGCCGCCGCCGTGTGCAATCGCCTGATCGAGGATCGACAGGCCGTCGCGCGCCGAGCCTTCCGCAGCCCGGGCGATCATGCCGATCGCTTCAGGCTCGACCTCGACGCCTTCAAGGCGGGAGACTTCGGTGAAATGCTCGGCCAGTGTTTCCGCCGGAATCCGGCGCAGGTCGAACCGCTGGCAGCGGGACAGCACCGTGACCGGCACCTTGTTCACCTCCGTGGTGGCAAACAGGAACTTCACGTGTTCCGGCGGTTCCTCAAGAGTTTTTAGCAACGCATTGAAAGCATTCTTCGAAAGCATGTGGACTTCATCGATGATGTAGATCTTGTAGCGAGCGCTGACCGATGCATAGCGCACCGCGTCGATGATCTCGCGGATGTCATCGACACTAGTGTGGGATGCGGCGTCCATCTCGATCACATCGATGTGTCGCCCTTCGGCAATCGCCTTGCACTGATCGCAGACATTGCACGGCGTGATGGTGGGGCCGCCCTGCCCGTCCGGTCCGACGCAGTTCAGGGCCTTGGCAATGAGACGCGCGGTGGAGGTCTTGCCGACGCCGCGAACGCCCGTGAGCAGGAAGGCATGAGCAAGCCGGTCGCGCTCGATCGCGTTCGCGAGAGTCTTCACCATCGCATCCTGGCCAATCAGCTGCGAGAATGTCTGCGGACGATATTTGCGGGCCAGGACGCGATACGGACTGGCGACGCCCCCTGGCGGCGCTGCTTCGGGAAGGTCGAGGCCAAGGCCGGGTGATTCGAGATCGTCCATCGGCGACGGTTTAGGCTGTTTCGTGGGCAGCGCGAAAGTGCCGCTGGGCGGTCACGGGAGTAAATCCCGTGACGTCAGTCCTCACGCGCTTCGCGCGCAAGCTGGCCGGCTCTCGACGTCTCTTCGCACTGCTTGCGATTGCTGTCGCAATCGCTGCGCTGTGCTCGGTGTCTCGAGAGGTGGAAGCCGACGACCCGGCGCCAATTCGTTGTGGCTGCTTCCTTCCGGACCTGACCAGGTTGGCGACAGCGCCGTCCGCCGACTTCCGGCTCCGCATATGGGCGAGGCCGCGGGCGGGCGCAAGCAACCACGGCGCCGCGATAGTTCATGCGGCCCGCGCCCTGTCCTTCAGCCGCAGTTCACCCTAAGAGCGCAAGGCCAAGCCCTTCCAAGCGAGGACTGAGTATGCCTGCCCCTCTCCTGCTCATCGCAGCCCTCGCTGCCGGCGCCCAGCCAGCCGCATCGCCTCCTGCGCCGGCTCCGGCCCGGCCATATTCTGGCCGCGGGCGAACCTTCATCAGTCCGATGGGTGAGCCCTTTCACGGCGGTGACGGCCTGGCCGCCTGGTTCCAGCAGGCCGACCGCAACCACGACGGCAGCGTCACGCTCGAAGAACTGAAGCAGGACGCGGACCGCTTCTACAAGACACTCGACACCAATCATGACGGCGAGATCGACCCGGACGAGATCACCACTTACGAGACTGTCATCGCGCCGGAAGTGCGGACAGGAACCGGGTTCGGCGGCGTAACCGATAGCGACAATGACGAGGCTACCGGCGGGGGTCGGCTGGGCCTGTTGACCATCCCTGAACCGGTCACTGCGGCCGACACGAACCTTGACCGCGGCATCTCGCCGCAGGAATTCCAGACCGCGGCCGAGAAAAGGTTCGGCCTGCTCGACAGCAATGGTGATGGCCGGCTGACCCTTCCGGAGCTTCAGTCGGCACGGTCCGCGGTCAGATCCAACGCGCTCCGTCCGCACAAATCGCAGGAGCAGTCCTCCCCACCGGACGATATGCCACCGCCGGACCATAGCCAGGACCCGCAGTCCTACTAGCCCTAGCGGCCCATCCAGTTCGTCGCCCCGGGAGGGATGCGCACGGTGAGCGAGCTAAGCTCGTCGGTCAGCAGGATCTGACAGGCAAGGCGCGATGTCCGGACGGCATGGGCGGCGAGATCGAGCAGATCCTCCTCCTCGTCGCTTGCGGGCGGAAGCTTGGCGAAATCTGCCGCATCGACGATGACGTGGCAGGTCGAGCAGGCCATCACGCCCTCGCAGGCGCCCTCGAGCGGCTCTCGTGCGGTCCAGGCGACGTCGAGCAGCCGCTGACCGGCATCAGCCTCGACCTCCTTGTCGAGCGATCCGTCGGCCTTCAGGAACCGCACCCTCGTCACGCGGCGACGCTCTCCTGTGCACGGCCCGTAGAGTCGATCCGCGAGAGCGCGTCGATCAGCTCCGCTTCGCTCGTGTAGCGCCCGAAACCAATGCGAAGAGACGAGCGCGCCTGTTGCGGAGTGAGGCCCAGGGCTCGGAGCACGTGGCTCGGCCGGCCCGAACCGCTCGCGCAGGCCGAGCCGAGCGACAAGGCGATATCGCGCAGGTCGGCGATCAAACGTGCTCCGTCAACGCCTTCGCGACGAATGTTGAGATTGCCTCTATAGCGTTCGTTCGTGCTGCCGTTGATCGTCCAGCGGTCGCCAAGTACGCCAATACCGGTGTCCCACAGGCGCTCGACATGGGCCTTGTCATCCGCGTCGCGCTCGCTGGCAAGCTTTGCAGCCGCGCCGAAGCCAGCACAGAGTGCCGGCGACAGCGTGCCCGACCTTAGGCCTCGCTCCTGCCCGCCGCCATGGATCAAGGTCGCGGGCTCGGTGCCGCTGCGCATCCACAGGCCGCCAATCCCCTTGGGGCCGTGGATCTTGTGGGCCGAGACCGCGACGAGGTCGGGGCCTTCCGGAATGGTCGCGCGGCCGAGGCCCTGGACCGCGTCGCAGAGCATCAGCGCGCCCACCGCGTGGGCGCGGGCAGCGATATCGGCGATGGGCTGGATGACGCCCATCTCGTTGTTGACCAGCATGACCGCGACAATGGCGACGCGCTCGTCGAGCTCGCGATCGAGCAGTTCGACGTCGATCAGGCCGTCCCGCGACACTGGCAGGATGGTGAGGTCGGCGCCCTGCCCGGCCAGCCATTCGCAGCTATCGAGGACCGCGGCATGCTCGGTGGCGGCCGTGACGATGCGGTTGCGGCCCGGAACGGCACGCTCAAGGCTTCCCTTCAGGGCCCAGTTGAGCGCTTCCGTCGCACTTCCGGTGAAGGCGAGCGAGCCGCCTGGAAGACCGATGGCGCGTTCGACCTGCCCGCGAGCGACCTCGATCGCTGCAGCGGCTTCGCGTCCCTGACGGGATGGCGAGTGCGGATTGGCGAATTTGTCTGCGAGCCAGGGCCGCATCGCGACGGCCACCTCCGGTGCGATCGGCGTCGTCGCCTGGTAATCGAGGTAGATCATGCCGCTCTGGCCGGCGCCCGGCCGGCGATCCGGCGCCATTCCGTGACGAAGCGCCCGACATCGCCCTCGCCGGTCCGTGGGCCGAAGCTGACGCGGATGACGGATGAGGCGATTTCGGTCGGAATGCCCATCGCGGCGAGGACGCGGCTCGGCTTCAAGCTACCCGACGAGCAGGCGCTTCCGGCAGAGACGGAGATGCCGGCGAGGTCAAGCTGTACGAGCTGGCTGGCGCTCGCGACGCCCGGCATCGTGTAGCCTCCAATAAGGGGGCTCCGCTCAGACCCGCCGGCGATGACGGCTCCGCCTGATTCGACAATCGCTTGTTCAAGCTGGCTGCGAAGTTGCTTTATCCTGGCAAGGGCGTCGGTCCACGCGCCGGTCGCCAGGGCGGCGGCCATCCCAGCGGCGCCGGGCAGGTTCTCGGTGCCACGGCGGTAACCCCGCTCCTGGCCCCCGGTCGCACGCAGGACGGAGAGATCGCGGACAAGCAGCGCCCCGCAGCCTGGCGGAGCGCCGAACTTGTGACCGGAGATCGAGATGAAATCGGCGTCCGGGAGAGGCAGCTTGCCGGCGCTCTGCGCGCAATCGCAGAGCAGCAGCGAACCGGCCGCGCGAACTCGGGCGGCGATCTCACCAATGGGCTGGATGACCCCGGTCTCGTTGTTGACGTGCTGGATCGCGATGAGCGCCGGGTCGACGGCGAGAGCGGCGCCGAGCGCGGCCATGTCGATGATCCCGTTCGCATCGACGGGGAGAACCCTCGCCCGGCCCATCGCGGCGCCGACTGCGTCATGCTCGGTGGCGCCATAAGCCCGGCCAGGCATCTTCGCCCGGCTCGCGGCCAGCGCGATCGCCTCGGTGGCACCCGAGGTGAAGATGACGTCATGGCGCCAATCAAGGCTGTTGGCGATCGTCCGACGGGCAACATCGAGCAGCGCGCGGCTCCTGCGCCCGTCAGCATGGGGCGAACTGGGGTTGGCCCAGGCCGCAAGCGCATCGGCAACCGCTGCTCCCGCCTCGGGCAGTACCGGCGTCGTCGCCGCATGATCGAGATAAAGGCGCTCCGGAGTCGTCAAAAGCCGTGGATTCCTGCTGATTGCCACATCAAGGGCCGTCCCTATATAGGAGCCGCCGCCCCGGCGCACCCGTCGGAAAGTCGACACTTTCAACCTGCGAGCGTCCCAGCCGATATGCCCGAAGTCATCTTTCCTGGTCCCGAAGGCCGCCTCGAGGGCCGCTTTCATCCGGGCACCCGCCCCCGCGCCCCCGTGGCGCTGATCCTGCATTCGCACCCGCAGGCGGGCGGCACGATGAACAACAAGATCGTCCAGCTACTCTATCAAACCTTCGTTCGGCGCGGTTTTGCGACCCTGCGGTTCAATTTCCGCGGCGTCGGCAAGAGTCAGGGCATCTTCGACAACGGCATTGGCGAACTGTCGGATGCGGCCAGCGCGCTCGACTGGGTGCAAAGCATCCATCCGGAGGCCGAGACGACCTGGGTCGCCGGTGTCAGCTTCGGTGCTTGGATCGGCATGCAGCTCCTGATGCGACGGCCGGAGATCCGCGGCTTCATCTCGATCGCGCCGCCGGCGAACATGTACGACTTCAGCTTCCTTGCACCCTGTCCGTCCTCGGGGATCATCATCCAGGGCGAAGCTGACGAAGTGGTGACCCCGAGCGCGGTCCAGAAGCTCGTCGACAAGCTCCGGACCCAGCGCCACATCACGATCAACCACGACCTCATCCCGGGCGCCAACCACTTCTTCGCCAACGAACTCGACCTGCTGATGAAGTCAGTTGACGATTATCTCGACATGCGGCTGGCGACCGACCCCAAGCGCGTATCGATCCCGTCGCGCTCGTCCCGATCCTGATCCAAAGCATTCGCGACGAAATTTTCACCAAGGTTTAACTGCCGTTCGGGCATGATGCAGTCATGGCATCGGCAGACCAGGCACGCCTCGAGGAGGCGTTTGAGCGGATCGAGGAGACGATCCTGCCGTGCATCGCCATGATGCTGGACACACTGATCGATGCCTCCGAAGCCGTGCCGGGAGACGACCGCCGCTTCCTCGCCGCCGAGCTCAAGACGCTCGCCGCCGAGCTTGAGGAGCTGACCCGAACGGTGGAGCGCTCCAGCCCCGCCCAGCTGGAACCGGGCGAGTACAAGGCGCGCGGCGCCGCCTAGGCTGCGACGATCCGGGCATGGAGCGCCGGATCGACATTCCCGCCCGATAGCACAATGACCGTACCCGGGGCCGTCTCGACCTTGCCGGCGAGCAGCGCCGCGAGCGCCGCCGAACCGCCGGGCTCGACGACCAGCTCGTGGCGCTCGAACGCGAAACGGACGGCGGATTCGACCTCGGCATCACTGACGCTCAGCGCGCGAGCCTCGCGGTCGCGAAGGATACCGTAGGTCAGTTCGCAAACGCGGGGCGTCTGGAGGGCGTCGCAGAGGGTTGGCGGGGCGTCAGCCGGCACTGGCACGATCTCGCCCACCGCGAGCGAGCGCGCCATGTCGTCCCAACCGGCGGGCTCAACGATCACGATCTCCGCGTCCGGACAGGCGAGCGCGATCCCCGTGGCGAGTCCACCGCCGCCACAGGGGATGACGATTCGAGATGGCGGCGCTTCGCCGACCTCGGCCAGCTGGTCGAGGATCTCGAGGCCTGCCGTCCCTTGCCCCGCCACGATCGCCGGATCATCGAAGCTCGGAACGACGACCGCGCCGGTCTGGGCAGATATCCTCCCTGCGATTTCCTCGCGGCTTTCGGTCCGCCGGTCGTAGAAGACGATTTCCGCTCCCTCGGCGCGCGTGCCGTCGATCTTCACCCGCGGCGCATCCGCCGGCATCACGATCACCGCCGGGGTGCCGATGCGGCGAGCGGCAATGGCGACTCCGCGCGCATGGTTACCCGAAGAGAAGGCGACGACGCCCCTACGCCGTTCCTCTGAAGTCAGCTGCAGCAGGCGGTTGGTCGCGCCACGCAGCTTGAAAGCCCCGCCGGTCTGCAGGCACTCGCACTTCAGCCACGTCTTTTCGCCGGGCAGGTCGCTGCCGATCAGCGGCGTGCGCTCGACCAGCCCGTCGATGCGGTCTCGCGCGGCAAGCACGTCGGCGCGTCTCACCTTCTGTCGCAAGTCCTTGATCTCACAGTCCTTTCGATCAACTGTTGCACAGCGACGACAAATGGTCCGTCGAGTGCGCGGAAGAGGCCCAAAAGTCTTTACTTGGGGGTACCCCCTCCATATATCGCGCCCCGCTGCCCCATGGGACTTCCAACCGCAAGGCAGCTTTCGCTTGAACTGTTTCCGTTGGAGGTCCCTTGAGTTGCACACGCACCATCGCGCGCTGGGGCTAGCTGCCGCCCCGAACGGTCGTGGAGACGCGGCCGATTTCCTGAAGCTGCGTCCGGCCGAGCCGGTTTGGTTGCTGCGTCCGCATGCCGCCCGCCGCGCCGCGCGCTTCTTCGTCGAGGAATTTCCCGGCCGCTCGCTGTATGCGGTCAAGGCCAACCCCGCGCCGGAGCTTCTGCGCGTGCTGTGGGATGCCGGGGTCACGCACTACGACGTCGCATCGATCGGGGAAGTGCGGTTGGTGCACGAGACGCTGCCGGGCGCGGTGCTCTGCTTCATGCATCCGGTGAAGGCCGAGGAATCGATTTCCGAGGCCTATTTCGAACACAATGTGCGTACCTTCAGCCTCGACACCCTCGATGAGCTCGAGAAGATTGTCCGCGCGACGGCGACCGACGGCGTGCCTGCGGCCGACCTGAACCTAGTCGTTCGCATCCGCGTCAGTTCGGAACATGCGAAGCTCAGCCTCGCTTCGAAGTTCGGAGCCGATCCGAATGATGTAAAAGCTCTTTTGTTCGCCGCTCGTCAGGCAGCCGATGCGCTCGGCATCTGCTTCCACGTCGGCAGCCAGGCGATGACTCCGGCTGCATTTGCGGAAGCCATGAGCCGCGTTCGTGACGCGATCGTCGATGCCGCGGTCACGGTCGACATTGTCGATGTCGGCGGAGGCTTTCCCTCCTGGTATCCTGGCATGGAGCCGCCGCCGCTCGAGACCTATTTCTCGGTTATTCACGCGGCGTTCGAAGCACTGCCGATCAGCTATTCTGCCGAGCTGTGGTGCGAACCGGGTCGCGCGCTCTGCGCCGAATATGCGAGCCTCCTGGTCCGCGTCGAGAAGCGCCGCGGCGATGAGCTTTACATCAACGAGGGCGCCTACGGCGCGCTGTTCGATGCCGCGCACATCGGCTGGCGCTATCCGGTGCGGCTGGTGCGCGAGCAGGATTCGCATGTCCGGCCGATGGCGTTCAGCTTCTACGGCCCGACCTGCGACGACCTCGACCATATGGCTGGGCCGTTCGAGCTTCCGGGCGACGTCGGCGCCGGCGACTATATCGAGATCGGCATGCTCGGGGCCTATGGCTGCGCGATGCGGACCCAGTTCAACGGCTTCGGAGTAGGCCTGTCGCGGGTCGTCGGCGACGAGCCTATGGCGAGCCTCTATGCCGATGTTCGCGAGGACCGCTCGAACGTGGTTCAGCTGTAGAATCTCCCCCGCCCGCTTGCGGGAGGGGGTCGGGGGGTGGGGCTGTCCCCTCCCGTAAACCAACGACATGCCCATCCGTTATCTGCTTTGTGCAGATCAAACAGGCCCACCCCTAACCCCTCCCGCAAGCGGGAGGGGAATGTTTGGAGCATGACATGACCGCTGAAACCAAGATCAACGACACGCGCAAGGCCGAACTGCTGTCGAGCCCGGTGGAGCATATCGACATCACGAAGTTCGATGCGCGTCCGATCGTCGACGCGATGGGCAAGATGAGTTTCACCAGCCGCGATCTTGCCCGCGCCACCGGCATCTACAACACGATGCTCGAGGACAAGGACTGTTCCGTGATCCTAGTGATCGCCGGCTCGACCTCGGCCGGCGGCTGCATGGACCTTTATGCCGAGCTCGTGCGGTCCAACATGGTCGATGCGATCGTCGCCACCGGCGCATCGATCGTCGACATGGATTTCTTCGAAGCGCTTGGCCACAAGCACTACCAAGCCAATGAAATCCCTGACGATGATACGCTGCGCTCGCTCTACATCGACCGCATCTACGACACCTATATCGATGAAGAGAAGCTTCAGGA
>NZ_JAFAVR010000094.1 GCF_019242355.1 Sphingomonas sp.
GGCGGTCCCGGCTCATCGACCGTATGGCTGCACATGGGGGCGTTCGGGCCGCGCCGGGTGGTCACCAGCGACCACGGCCACACTCCGGCCGCGCCTTATGCTTTGGTCAACAACGAGTACAGCCTGCTGGACGCGACCGACCTCGTCTTCGTCGACGCTCCGGGTACCGGGTTCAGCCGGATCGGCGGCAAGGACAAGGAGAAGGCCTTCTACGGAGTCGACCAGGATGCCTATGCCTTCAGCCAGTTCGTCCAGGGATTCCTGTCTCAATATGGCCGCTGGAACTCGCCCAAATACCTGTTCGGCGAAAGCTATGGCACGCCGCGGTCGGCGGTGCTCGTCAATGACCTCCAGACCGACGATTCGATCGACTTCAATGGCGTCATCCTGCTGTCGCAGATCCTGAACTTCGATCTTGATGTCGACGGGCCCGAAGCGAACCCGGGGATGGACGAGCCCTATGTCGTCGCGCTTCCGACCTATGCTGCGACCGCCTGGTACCACAATCGCCTGCCGGGCGAGCGGCCGGCCGACCTGCCGACATTCCTGCGCTCGGTGGAGCAGTTCTCGACGACCGATTATGCCGCGGCTCTGCAGCAGGGATCAGAGCTCGATCCGGCGCGGCGCCAGCAGGTCGCGGAGCGGCTGGCGCAATATACCGGATTGCCGGTCTCCTATGTTCTCAGGGCGAACCTCCGCATCAGCGGCGGCGAGTTCGAGAAGAATCTCCAGGACAGCGAAGGCCTGACCACGGGCCGGCTCGACACTCGCTTCAGCGGACCGACCATGGACCCGCTGAGCAAGACCGCCGACTATGATCCGCAGTCCGCGGCAATCAGCTCGGCCTATGTGTCGGCCTTCAACGATTATGCCCGCGAGCAGCTGCACTACGGCGGCGAGGACACCTACAAGCCCGAGATCGACGTCTTCAAATATTGGGATTTCAAGCACAAGCCGCCGGGAGCCGACGTGGCCTTTCCGGGCTCCACCAACGTCATGGCCGACCTTGGCACCGCGATGAAATACAATCCCGACCTCAAGGTGTTCGTGGCGGGCGGGTATTTCGACCTTGCGACGCCGTTCTATGAAGGTTGGTACGAGATGCACCATCTCGCGATCCCGCAGAGCCTGATGGGGAACATGGAGTTCCATTATTATCCGTCGGGCCACATGGTCTATGCCAACCAGGAATCTTTGCAGCGCCTTCACGACGATGTCGCCGGCTTCATCAGGCGGACGAATAACCTGACTCGACGCTAGGACCCGACAGAACGACGGCCGGGGCGCGCTGCGCTCCGGCCGTGTCGACTTTCCGAATGTTTCAACAGAGCGTCAGGCCGCTACTGTGGCACTGGGGCGCCCCGACCGTTCATCGCAACCGTATCGCGAGAGATGCGGCCGGCTCCAGGGCTATCAATGGCCGTTCATTGGACGATCGGACTGGCGCCGTTCGAGATCCTGGCGATCATCCCGTTGAATCTGCGCCCACTCGCTGGCGGTGTGGCAGATCTTGTGCGCCGTCAGGCGGCTCCCGGTATCCTGCTCACGCTCGCAGATCACCCGATCCTGAGGATTCGAAGCCGCCTGCGGCTGGGTCTGCGGGGTGGGGTCGGCAAGCGCGGGCGTCGCGGCCGCAAAAGCGAGGATAGCGACACAGGTCAGCACTCGACTCACGATTTAATCTCCTGATTGCGCGAGGAAAATCCAATAGTCGCGATGGTATCTTCAATCAAGCGGATGTCGACAAACCGACTGTCCCGATCTGCGTCTGGATCGGATGCCTGACGTCGAACGCTGCCGTGAGCCGCTCGCCCGCCGCGAACGGTCGGGTGCCGTGCCACATGTAGGACGGAAACAACACGAGGCGGCCAGGCTTTGGCTCGATCTCCCGGAACGGCGCAAGATCGACGGCAAGCCCCTGCTGCGGCTCGCCGAGCGTGAGCCAGCCGGAATTCGGCGAATCGCCGGCGGCGGGCTCCGGCACGCGGATATAGAAAGCGGAACTGATCCACCCCTGCGGATGGACGTGGTTGGCGTGATAGCCCGATCCCCGAAGCAGGACCGACCAGCTTCCCGAAAAGCGGATGCGCTGGTCGCGGGGAGGCGCGAGCAGCGGATGCGACGGGTCGCGCGCCGGCAGATTGCGCACATGGGCTTCGACGGCCGAGACAACCGCGGAGCGCAGCCCCCGGACGTTGCTGTCAATTTTCGTGAAAAGCGGGCCGTCGGTCTGGGATCCGCCGCGCACCGACTGGTCAAGATATTCGCCCTCGGCGACATGGAGCCGCCGCAGTGCCTGTTCGAGGCCCGCCATCGTGGGCAGGTCGGCGGTAAGATCGACGACCGTCACGAGCCTGTCGAGATCGCCTTCGAGCCACTGCCAGCGGGGGTCGCCGGCCAGGCGCCAGGCAACCGACGCATAGGGCCAGACGTCGGCAGCCTGGCTGGTCTTGAGTGTCGAATCGATCGCGGCGCAGGCCAACTCCACGCGCTCGGAGCGAAGCAGATGCCGAATGCGGTAGATTTCGAGCGAAGCTCGAAGGCCGGGATTCATGCCGTTGAACAGCCGATCCGCCCGCGCGCCATCGCCGCGTTCGGCCGCGGCGATGGTCTCGTAACTGAGCAGCATCTCGCTCGGGGGCAGATGCGCCCGAGCGCGCGCAACCGCGTCGTCGAGGGCGGCGAATTGTTCGGCTTGCAGGTGCAGCCGGAACAAGGCGATCCAGAGCTGCTCTTGGCCGGGATACTGTCGCAGTGCCTGCTCGACCGATGCCGTCGCCTGCTGGCGCTTTCCCATCCTCGATCGCAGGTGCGCGAGCTGGAGATGGCCTTCGCTCCAGAACGGCGAACGCGTCACCGCATTCTCGAGCGTGGCTTCGGCGGCCTGCAGGCGGCCGGCGGCGAACAGCGACGCGACATAGCCGAGCAACAGGTCGCCGTCGGTCGGCGACAGGCGCAACGCCTCCGCGAACAAGGCTTCCGCCGGCACCCCCGCCTCCAGCGCGACCCTGGCGTGGCCATGAGCGATGCCGAGGTCCGCTGGAGCGAGCGCGGCCGCGCGTCCGAAGCTGGCAAGCGATGCCTCGTACTCGTCGAGCGAGCGTTCGAGGAGCGCCGTCCATTGCCACAGGAGCGCGACCTGCGATCGCTCGGCGGCTGCCCGCAACATTGGCAGCGCGGACTCCTCCCGGCCCTCGGCGAGCGCGCTCCTCGCAAGGTCCGACAGCACGGCCTCGTCATGGCGCCGTTGCCGGGCGGCGACCAGCGCTCGTTCGAACGTCACGCTTGCCCCCGCGCTCCGGTCACAGTTGCCCGCCGGGCACGCCGTCGGCCTCGATCAGGGCGGCGACCGCGTTGCGCTCGACCTCGGACAGGTCCGGGTGCCAGACGTCGAAGATGAACACGACGCGCAGCTGATCGGTCGGGTTCGCCGCCTCGTGCTCGATCGTATCGTCGAACACGAAGGCCTCGCCGCGCTCCCAGTGGCGAATCTCCGCGCCGACTCGGAACCAGCAGCCGTCCGGAACAACCAGAGGCAGGTGGCAGACGAGTCGAGCGTTGTTGACGCCGACGTGCGCCGGGATCGAGGTCTTGGGTGCAAGGAGGGAAAACATCGCGTTTGGCGAAGCCTCAGCGATGTGCGGCTGGCCGCACTCAGCCAGGATCTCGAGAGTATTTGGGCAAAAGCGCGCGTTCGCCTCGATGCGCTTGCCGTTCTGCATCAAATGAATGGCGGTCCAGTCGAGGTTGTGATTCAGGTCCCGCCACTGATCCAGCGGCAAATGGTCGGCATACTGGACGTAGGGCACAAGCTCGGCGCGCTCGGCGGCCATCACCGCCTCCATCTCCGACGCGATGACGTCCGTGGCGTCCTGCAGCCGGCTCAGCCAGGGGAACATGGCCGCCGGATAAAATTCGCGCTCGGCGAGGCCCGGGAAGTGAAAATGGGTGGGCTCGCTGTGGTAAGGGCGGGTTTGCCTGAGAACGTTGCTGCGGAAGCGGTCGATGCGGCGCTTCTGGTCCGGATCGGCGTCACGTTCGCAGTCCGCCATCGCAGCCTTCATCCGGGCTTCGCGCTCAGCAGTCCACCGTTCGACCCTGGCTTCGGCCGTCGCGACGACAGACCGGAGGTGCGGCGGCAGGTCGCCGTCCGGCCGCTGCGCAAGCGCATGGCTCCAGGCTTCCGTCGCGCCCGGCTCCTTCAGGCGGTCGAGGAGGCTAGCGCGGAGCAAAAGGGCGGTGAAGTCGAGCGGGCTGAGGGCAAGCGCCTGGTGGACCGTCGCAAGCGCCGCCTGCGGCCGTCCGGTCGCGCGCTGCAGGGCCGCGAGCTTGAGGCGCAGGGTGACATCGTCGGGGGCGGCCTGGCCAGCCTTGAGAAGGAGCTCTTCGGCCCGCGACAGGTCACCGGCGGCAGTCGCCGCATCCGCTTCCTCGACCAGTGCAGCCGAGCCCGGCATCAGGCGTCGTAGCCGAACTTTTCGATCCAGGGTTTCAGGATCGGGAGAACGGGCTCGAGGTGGCGGCGGTAATGATGCCAGCGGCCCGAGGACCGCGAGTAGATCGGTTCCCCGACCTGGGCATAGCTGGCCGTCTTGATCCGCCCCCGCTTCGCGGCGGTTGCCTGGTGATCGAGGACATTCGAATCCCAGCCCAGACCGAGGAAGTCGAACAGGGATTCGAGCTCGTGCTCGCGGTCGGTGACCACCCGCTCATAGAGCACCTCGTGAACATTGACGGGCATCAGCTCGCGAACGCGCTCGAAGTAGCTGAAGCAAAGATCGTAGAGTTCGGCCGTGGTGTCGAGGCGGAGAAAGCTCGACATGCCATCGTTGAGCTTGAAATTGGTCGTGAAGCAGCTGAGCACGACATCGCAGGGATGCCGGATCGCAAGGATGATCCTGGCGTCGGGGAAGATTCGCCGAATCAGGGGCACGGCACCCATCAACAGCGGGTTCTTGTCGACGATGAGCTTGCCGGGCGCCATCGGCGTGTGCTTCGCCACTTCCTCGAAATAGGCATTCCGAGCGGCCGCCACGAGTTCCGGCGTTGCCGTCGGCAGGTTCGGAAAGTCCGCCATCAGCTCCGCTGCCCGCTGGAACGTCGGCTCCTCCTCCAGCACCTCGACCGCCGGGTGACCCATCAACATCGTGTCGAGCAGCGTCGTCCCCGACCGGGGAAAGCCGACCAGAAAGGCCGGGCTGGCGCGGCCGTCCCCGGCATCGACGTCGACCCAGGTCCGGGCCCAGTCCGGCGTCGCGACCTCGAGGCTCCGGCGGAGGGTCTGCCGATAGGCGGCGGCTCTGTCCTCGGGCCGGGAGGGGTCGGCCCGCTGGATTTCGTTCATCCGCGAAAAGGCGGTCCAGGCGGCGTCGTAATGGCCCGCGCCGTCATTCAGCTGGCCGAGTAGATGCGCTTGGCGCGCAGCTTCGATTTCGGGCGAAACGCCGGCCAGGGCAGCCAGGCCTTCTTCGAACCGCTTGCCGCGGCGATGGTCGAACGCGCGGATGATATCGACAACGTCCCTGTCCGCGCCGCGCGCTTCGGCTTCGCCAGCGAGACGAGCGAGTTCGTCGGTACGGTTCGACAATTCATAGACGACCGCGAGGCCGAGGTTGCCGACGGCGTGGGATGGAACCCGGGCGACGACCTCGCCGTAAGCGGCTTCCGCGCCCGGGTTGTCGAGCAGCACAAGCCGCTGGCTGGCGACGGCGAGGAGCAGGTCAAGATCATCCGGATTGCGGCGGCTTGCGTCCTCAATTGCGGCGAGCGCCTCTTCCTCGCGCGCCTGGGAACGGAAGAGACCGTAAAGCTCACGCAATGAGCGCCAGTCGTCGGGAAAATCGCGGGCCATGGCACTGAGCTCGGCCTCGGCCTCGGCCGCTCTGCCCGTTCCGGACAGCAAGGTCGCAAGATTAAGGCGAACGGGAGGCGAGTCCGGAGCGATCGCGGCAGCCCGTCGAAGTGCATCAACGGCGCCCTCGACATCGCCGGCAGCGCGGCGGCTGTTGCCGAGATTGTTCCAGCTTTCCCAGTCGTCCGGATTGGCCGCGACAATGCGTTCGTAGGCACGGCCCGCAGAGGCAAAATCGCCAAGCGCGTGAACGGCGTAGCCACGGATACGCTCAAGGCGGAGAGCGGGGTCGCTGTGGGAAAGGTCCGGACGCGCGACATCGAGGGCCTCCGCATAAGCGCCTTGCTCGACCAGCGCGGTCGCGAGATTGGCAGCGATCAGAGGATCGTCCCGTCGCTGCGCGTAAGCAACACGAAGATGCCGGACTGCGCCTTCGAAATCCCGGACGCCGATGCAGAAGGTCCCGAGCATCGCGTTCAGAGCGGTAGGATCACCGCCTTTCGAAAGGGCGCTCTCGCCGATCTGTCGTGCTTCGGCGATCCGACCCGTCGTTGCCGCGGCAAGGGCGTTGCGGATCGCGGCGGCGGTCTCGGGGTCCATTGCAGTCGTCGTGGCCATGGAGTCCTTTTAGCGCTCCCGGCGGCGGCGGCCAGCCGAACGGCAGGCACCCAAAAGAAAAGGGCGGCGCCGAAGCACCGCCCTTCCCTTTGCAACGTCGGTAAAACTTACTGACCGCGCTCGCCGTTGGTCGCCGGCGGCGGCGGGGGCGGCGGAGGCGGTGCCGGGCACGTGTCCGTCGCCAGGATCACCGATCCGTCCGGGCAGGTCTGCGTCGCCGGAGCAGCAGGCGCCGGAGGAGGCGGCGGCGGCGGGGGCGGCGGCGGGGGCGGCGGAGCGGCGTGGTGGCCGAACGTGATCGTCGCACCGGCATAAACGAACCGGCCAAGAGCATCGTACGCCGTCACCCAGGTGTTGTTGTTGCAATACACACCAGCGCAGGCGCCGCCACTCGTGATCAACGGCGGGATGCGATCGAACACATTGTTCACGCCGACGCGGAAGTCGACCAGGTTGAAGGCGCTGTAGGTCGCGGCGAGATCGATGTAATCATACGCCTTGATGTGACCGCCCTGAACGTAGTGCGTTCCCGCAAGCGTTGGGTTGTCGCTGTAGCCCTCATAGGTCGTGCTCGACTGGTGGCGCCACTGACCGGAAATCCCGATGCCGAACGGCGTCTCCCAGGTCAGGCGAGCCTTGTGCCGGTAGCGGAAGGTCGGATCGAGGCAGGTGCTGCCGTAGTAGCCCACGCAATCGTAAACAGCCGTCAAGCCGTTATCGACCTTGTTATGCCGGGTCCACGTGCCCTGATAGGACAGGGAGAAGGTCCCCAGA
>NZ_JAFAVR010000167.1 GCF_019242355.1 Sphingomonas sp.
CGGCCTCCGGAGCTTCACGCCGTCACGCGTTCCGGCCTACGGGTTCGACGCCGACATGCCCGGGTTCTTCTGGTGCGCAGGCCAGGGGGGCTTCGGCATCCAGACGGCGCCGGCCGCTTCGGCGCTTGCGGCATCCTTGCTCCTCGACCAGGAAATGCCCGACTTCCTCCGCGGAGTGGACCCGTCCGTCTACGCGCCTCGCCGCTTGGGCTAGCGCCGCTTGTCGGCCTCGGCGCAGGCGAGGGCATCGACGCGGTCGTTCTCCGGATGCCCGCTGTGGCCCTTCACCCAGTGCCAGTCGATCCGGTGCGGCGACGCTGCATCGATCAGCTGCTGCCACAGCTCCGAATTCTTGACCGGTTTCCTGTCCGCGGTGCGCCAGCCGTTTCGTCGCCAACCATGAACCCACTTGGTGATGCCGTCGCGCACATAGACGCTGTCGGTGTAGAGCCGCACCCGGCACGGCCGCTTGAGCGCGTTTAGGCCAGCGATCGCGGCCATCAATTCCATCCGGTTGTTAGTCGTCGGCTTCTCACCGCCGGCCAGCTCGCGCTCCGTGCCGCCGGTGCGCAGCAGCGCCGCCCAACCGCCCGGTCCGGGATTACCCCGGCAGGCTCCGTCGGTGAAGATGTCGACCTCGGGAAGCTCCGTCACGTCAGGCGACGAGCTCGCGCGGCAGCTTGAAGGTCATTCGCTCAGGACTGTGGTCGGCGATCTCTTCGGTCACGTCGAAGCGGGCCCGAAGCGCGTCGAGCACTTCGCGCACCAGAAGCTCCGGCGCCGACGCGCCGGCAGTGAGCCCGAGAGTGCGCGGCTCGCCGAGCCACTCCCAATCGATGTCGGCGGCGCGCTCGATCAGCCGCGCTGGCACCCCCATCCGTTCGGCGACCTCGGCAAGACGCAGCGAATTGCTGCTGTTGGGCGCGCCAATGACCAGCATCCGCTCGCATTCGCCGGCGATCGCCTTGACGGCGGCCTGGCGGTTCGATGTGGCGTAGCAGATGTCCTCGCTGCGCGGTGCCCGGATTTCGGGGAAGCGGGCCTTCAGTGCATCGACGATCGCCGCAGTGTCGTCGACGGAGAGTGTCGTCTGGGTGAGAAACGCGAGGGTGGCGCTCTCCGGCACCCTGGCCTCGGCGACGTCGGCGACGCTTTCGATCAAGGTCATCGAGCCCGCCGGGACCTGCCCGAACGTGCCGATGACTTCGGGATGTCCGGCATGGCCAATGAACAGGATGTGCCGTCCTTCCTCGATCAATCGCTCGGCCTGGCGGTGCACCTTGGACACCAAAGGGCAGGTCGCGTCGACATAGGTGAGCCCGCGGTCCTGGGCGGCTGCCGGTATCGCCTTGGGCACCCCGTGGGCGGAAAAGACCACGGGCCGGTCATCGGGCACCTCGTCGAGCTCGTCGACGAAGACCGCTCCCATGTCCCTCAACCGCTCGACGACGAAGCGGTTGTGGACGATTTCGTGCCGGACGTAGACCGGCGCTCCGAACCGCTCGAGCGCGAGCTCGACGATCTGGATTGCCCGGTCGACGCCGGCGCAGAAGCCGCGCGGCGCGGCGATCAGCACTCGAAGCGGCTTTGCTGGATTGGTCAGCTGGGTCACGTCGAGGCCATGTAAGGCATCGCTTGCAGCCATAGAAGGGGCTTCCTATGAACGCGCCAGCAGCCCATTTCCCCTCTCCCTCGAGGATCGTCGCCTTGAAGCTCCGCCTTGCCGCTCTGGCCGCCGTCATCATGCTCAGCGCTTGCCGCCACACCGGCGACCTCACGTCCGAGAACGGCGGCGGCGTCTATGCCGTCCGCGGCGATTGTCCGATTCTCGGGCTTCCAGCGGAAACCGGCGATATCACCTTGTTCAACCCCCCGGAGAGCCGGGATTCGCGGGCGATCGACGTGACAGCGACAATCAGCAACCTTCGCAGCAGTTGCTCGGACGTTGGCGACGACGTGGTTTCGACCGCGACCTTCACAGTCGTCGGCCTGCGCCGCGACCCCGGTCCGGCGCGCCAGGTCGTGCTTCCATACTTCGACACGGTCGTCCAGGGCGGCAGTCGAGTCGTTGCCAAGCAAATCGGCCAGGTTGCGCTCGATTTCCCGGCTGGGGGCCTCCACGCGTCGACCCGGGCGCAGGCGACCGTCCGAGTCAACCGTTCCGTGGCCAGCCTGCCCGAGAATGTTCGCCAGATGCTGACCCGGCCGCGCAAGGCTGGAGAAGCCGATGCCGCGGTCGACCCCTTGTCCGACCCGTCGGTTCGGTCGGAAGTCGCCAATTCGACTTTCGAGCACCTGATCGGCTTTCAGATGAGCGAGGACCAGCTGCGCTACAACGCCACGCGCTAGGATTTCGCGACCGGACGCGTTGACTCGGGCTCCGGGCGAAGCCAAGGCTCGCTCCCGTCGCCGGGGGCTCCGCTCCCGGAAAGGCCGCACGGGAGAGTCTGCAGTCACTGCAGCGCCGAAGGAGCAACCGCCCCCGGAATCTCTCAGGCATCGAGGACCGTGCGCGCCTGACAGTCTGGAAAGTGTCCGCTGCGACGAGCGCGCAGGCGGGCCGCCGAAGGGGCAAAGCTCTCAGGCGCTAGAGACAGACGGGGGCGGCAGCCGAAGCGCTCGTGAGCGGTTCCGCAGTCGCACCCTTTGCCGGAGCGCCATCATGAGTACCGAAGTCCACAACGGTCCGACCGACGACAAGCAGGCCCGCGGAACGCCATTCAGCGGCGATCCGAGCGGCGGCGCGGGCGACCAGCCGGCGCAGCTGGAAAGGCTTCCGCTCGACGCCTGGCACCGCGATCGCGGCGGCCGAATGGTCCCGTTCGCGGGCTACGAGATGCCTGTCCAGTACGAGGGCATCATCGCCGAGCATCTCTGGACCCGCGAAAATGCCGGCCTGTTCGACGTTAGCCACATGGGACAGCTGCTGATCCACGGCCGCGACGCCGACAGCGAGCTCGAAAAGGTGCTCCCCGCCGACCTTCGCGGCGCGAAGGACATGAAGCCCAAATATTCGCTGCTCCTGGCGGACAATGGCGGGATTATCGACGATCTGATGGCGACCCGGCGCGGCGACGATTTCTACGTCGTCGTCAACGGCGCGACGAAGCATGGCGATATGGCTTACCTCGCCGAGCGCCTGCCGAACCTCGCGATCGACCATATGAAGGAGCAGGCGCTGCTCGCACTCCAGGGCCCACGCGCCGTCGACGTCCTGGAAGGAATCATCCCCGGCGTGCGCGCTCTCGCGTTCATGGAGGCGGGACCGTTCCGCGCGGTGGGACACCCGCTGTGGATCAGCCGCTCAGGCTACACGGGCGAGGACGGGTTCGAGATCTCGGTGCCGGCCGTCGTCGCGGGCGATCTTGCCGACGCGATCCTGGCTAACGAGCTCGCGAAGCCGATCGGCCTCGGTGCCCGCGATTCGCTTCGGCTCGAGGCCGGGCTCCCGCTCTACGGCCACGACCTCGACGAGGAGACGACGCCGGTGATGGCGGGCCTGACCTTTGCGATCAACAAGCGCCGCCGGGCCGAAGGCGGCTTCCCCGGCGACATGCGAATCCTGGCCGAACTCGAGAAGGGCGCGCCGACCACGCGCGTCGGCTTCGAGGTAGAGGGCCGCCAGCCGGTTCGCGAGGGCGCGCTGGTCCTCGACGCGGAGGGCACCGAGGTCGGCAGGATCACCAGCGGTGGCTTCTCGCCCAGCCTGCAGCGTCCGATCGCCATGGGCTATGTCGCAAGCCACCTCGCCGCGACCGGCACGGCGCTGAAGCTCGAGCAGCGCGGCAAGCTGTTCGACGCGCGCGTTACCGCGATGCCGTTCGTCCCCCACCGCTATCACCGCAAGGGAGCCTGACCTGATGAGCCTCTATTTCACCAAGGAGCACGAGTGGGTGCGCGTCGACGGCGACACCGCCACCGTCGGCATTTCCAATCATGCCCAGGAAGCCCTCGGCGACATCGTCTTCGCCGAAGTGCCGGAGGCCGGCCGCAAGGTCAGCAAAGGGCAGGAGGCGGCGGTCGTGGAGTCGGTCAAGGCCGCGTCCGACGTCTATGCGCCGGTCTCGGGCGAGGTCGTCGAGGGCAATCCGGCCGTCGCCGACGACCCCAGCGTCATCAATAGCGATCCGGAAGGCGAGGGCTGGTTCTTCAAGCTGAAGCTCGACGATCGGTCCGAGCTCGACGGGCTGATGGACGAGGACGCCTATCGCGAGTGGATCAAGACCCTTTGAGCCAAGGAGCTGCCCAGAATCCGGCGTCCACGAGTTCCTGGGACGCGGCGGAGTACGCGCGCGTCGGCGCCTTCGTCGCCGAGCTCGGGGAGGCGGCGCTCGACCTGCTCGACCCCAAGCCGGGCGAGCGAATCCTCGACATCGGCTGCGGCGAGGGCAGCCTGACCAAGCGGATCGCGGAGCGCGGTGCGACCGTGCTCGGCATCGACAATTCTCCCGAGATGATCGCGGCTGCGCAGGCGAAGGGTCTCGACGCGCGCCTGCTGGATGTCGCCGACATGGCCTTCGCGGCCGAGTTCGACGCCGCTTTCTCGAACGCGGCCCTGCATTGGGTGCTCGAGAAGGAGAGAGCGGCCCAAGCGATCTTCTTCGCGTTGAAGCCGGGCGGCCGCTTCGCCGGCGAGATGGGCGGCGAGGGCAATATCGCCCGCCTCCAGCAACTCGTCGACGAGGAGATGATCCTGCGCGGCTATATTCCGCCAACGGAGGCCCACAACTGGTACCCGGCGCCCGAGGAATTCGCCGCGGTCTACGAGGCTGCCGGTTTCCGCGAGATCGACGCGCGGCTCATTGAGCGCCCGACGCCGCTCGCCCATGGTGTCGCCGCCTGGGTGACGACGTTCCGCAAGGGCTGGCTCGACCGCGCCGGCGTGCCCGAAGAGGAACGCGCCGAGCTTGCCGCGAACGTCGCCGACCGCTTCGGCAACAGCCCCGCCGACTATGTCCGCCTTCGCTTCATCATGAGAAAGCCCAACTGATGCGTTACCTGCCGCTGAGCGATGCCGATCGCAGCGAGATGCTGCGCGTGATCGGCGCCGCCTCTGTCGACGACCTGTTCCGCGACGTTCCCGAGGAGCTTCGCCTGAAGGGACCGATCGGCGGCCTCCCGCTGCACGCTTCCGAAATGGCGGTCGAGCGGCACATGACGGCCCTTTCGCGCCGGAACATGGTTGCGGGCGACGTCCCCTTCTTCCTCGGCTGCGGCGCCTATCGCCACCACGTGCCGGCAAGCGTCGACCACATCATCCAGCGTGGCGAGTATCTGACCAGCTACACGCCCTACCAGCCGGAGATCGCCCAGGGCACGCTGCAGATGATGTTCGAGTTCCAGACGCAGGTCGCGCGTCTGCTCGGTTGCGAAGTCGCCAATGCGTCGATGTACGATGGCTCGACCGCGATGTGGGAAGCGATCCTGATGGCGCACCGCATCACGCGCCGGGGCAAGACGATCGTCTCGTCAGGCGTGCACCCGCATTATGTCGGCGTCGCCACGACGATGGCGAAATTCACCGGTGACCTGCTCGTGACCGGCGAGCCGGAACTGAGTGCCGCGACCGACGCCGACCGCCTGATCGCAGGCATCGACGGCGAGACCAGCGCGATTGTCATCCAGTACCCGGATATCCTCGGCCAAATCACCGACCTGGCGCCGATCGCCGAGGCGGCTCACGCCGCCGGCGCCCTGCTGATCGCGGTCGTCACGGAGCCGGTCGCGCTCGGCCTGATACGCTCGCCGGGTGAGATGGGCGCGGACATCGTCGTCGGCGAAGGGCAGTCGATCGGCGTCGGCCTGCAGTTCGGCGGCCCCTATCTTGGCCTGTTCGCTTGCCGCGAAAAGCACGTCCGGCAAATGCCGGGCCGTCTCGCCGGCGAGACCGTGGACGCGGAAGGCAAGCGCGGCTTCGTTCTCACCCTTTCGACCCGTGAGCAGCATATTCGCCGCGAGAAAGCGACCTCGAACATCTGCACCAGCTCGGTGCTGTGCGCGCTGGCGTTCACTGTCCACATGACCCTGCTCGGCGAGAAGGGCCTGCGCCAGCTCGCGTCATTGAACCACGCGCGCGCGTGCGAGGCTGCGGACCGGCTGTCCGCGATCCCGGGCGTCAGCCTCGTCAACGAGAGCTTCTTCAACGAATTCACGCTGAAGTTGCCGCTGGAAGCACGACCTGCGGTCCATGCGCTGGTGGAGCGCGGTGTGCTTGGCGGGGTGTCGCTCGGACGGCTCTATCCAGGTTCGGAGGCATTGCGGAACGGCCTTGTCGTGGCGGTGACCGAAACGACGACCAGAGAGGACATTGCCGCACTCGAAGCGGCGCTCAAGGAGGTGGTGCGATGACCGTCAACCCGTCGGGCTGGCGGCCCACTGCTCCCGAGAACGCGGAGGGGCAGGCCGACACCGTCACCGGTAACCGTGCGCTGATGCTCGAGGAGCCCTTGCTGTTCGAGATCGGCTCGACCGACCGCACTGGCGTCGATTTCGCCGACCAGAAGATTGGCAGCGGCCGCCTCGGCGGTCTCGAACGCAACCGGCCGATCGACCTGCCGGGCTTGTCCGAGCCCGAGACCGTCCGTCATTACACTCGGCTGTCGCGGCAGAATTATGCGATCGACCTCGGCCTGTTTCCGCTCGGGTCGTGCACGATGAAGCACAATCCGCGCCTCAACGAGAAGGTCGCGCGGCTGCCGGGCTTCGCCGACGTCCATCCGCTGCAGCCGCAAGAGACCGTCCAGGGTGCGCTCCAGGTGATCAACGAGCTGGCCTTCTGGCTGCTCGACCTCACCGGAATGCACGGCGTCGCGATGAGCCCCAAGGCGGGCGCGCATGGCGAGCTTTGCGGCCTGCTCTGCATCCGTGCTGCGCTCGAGCGGCGCGGAGACAAGCGCGAGGTCGTCCTTGTTCCTGAGAGCGCGCACGGCACCAACCCGGCGACGGCCGCTTTTGCCGGATATCGCGTCGAAAACATCCCTGCCACTGCCGCCGGCCGCGTCGACCTCGACGCATTGAAGGGCCGGCTTGGTCCCGACGTCGCCGCGGTGATGATCACCAATCCCAACACCTGCGGCTTGTTCGAGCCGGAGATGAAGCTGATCAGCGACGCGGTCCACGCCGCCGGCGCCTTCGTCTATTGCGACGGGGCGAACTTCAATGCGATCGTCGGCAAGGTCCGCCCGGGCGACCTCGGCATCGACGCGATGCACATCAACCTGCACAAGACCTTCTCGACCCCGCACGGGGGCGGCGGGCCGGGATCCGGTCCGGTGGTCCTGTCGGAGGCACTCTCGCCCTTCGCGCCGCTGCCCTTCGTGGCGAAACACCCGGACGGGACTTTCAAGCTGATCGAGGAAGAGACCGCGGGCGAGGAGCATCCCGACGCGTTCGGTCGGATGGTCGCCTTCCACGGCCAGATGGGCATGTTCACCCGCGCGTTGACCTATATCCTCAGCCATGGCGCCGACGGGCTGAAGCAGGTCGCCGAGGATGCGGTACTCAACGCCAATTTTATCCTCCGCAGCCTGGAAGACGTTCTTGACGCACCGTTCGCTGGAAGCGGACCGTGCATGCACGAGGCGATCTTCTCGGACAAAGGATTCGAGGGAGGCATCAGCACCATCGACCTTGCCAAGGCGCTGATCGACGAGGGCTTCCACCCGATGACCATGTATTTCCCGCTGGTCGTCCACGGCGCCATGCTCGTCGAACCGACCGAGACAGAATCAAAGCGCAGCCTAGACAAGTTCATCATGGCAGTGCGGGCGATCGCCGAACGAGCCAGGACAGGGGATCAGAGCCTCAAGGCGGCCCCCGTCCACGCTCCGAGGCGGCGGCTCGACGAGACGCTTGCGGCGCGCAAGCCCGTGCTGACATTCAGGGAGCCGGAACCCGCGCAGGCCGCGGAGTAAGCCGGCGAGGGGAGGGTCAGAATGCAGGCAAATCCGGTCCATCCGTCGCCGCTGGGATCGATCATCCCGCTGGCGATCATCGTTCTCGTCGTGGCGCTGCGGATGCGCGGCATGAGCAAGATGCGACCGCTGAAGCTCGGCACCTTGTGGATCGTGCCCGCGCTTTACCTCGCCGTGACTGTCTGGATGTTCATCCTGCTTCCGCCGATCGGCTGGGTGGCGATTGCGTCCGCCGTCGCCCTGGCCGTCGGCGCGGCAGTCGGCTGGCAGCGCGGCAAGATGATGCACATCCACGTCGATCCGGAAACGCATGCGCTGAACCAGAAGGCGTCGCCGGCCGCGATGATCTTCCTGATCGCGCTCGTAATTGTCCGTAACGCCACGCGGGCACTGCTTGGCGCCGGCAGCAACGTCAGCCCGGCGATGCTCACCGACCCACTGATCGCCTTTGCGCTGGGGATGTTCGCCATGACCCGCCTCGAAATGTACCTCCGCGCTCGGCGGTTGCTGGAAGAAGTGCGAACCGCGCCCTGATGCCCGGCGATCGGCGCTTCTACGAGGCGCCAGCCTCGGGCAAGCGACGCTCCGCCCCGGCTGCGGCGCGCAACCGCGAGCCCGTCTCGGCGGTCCTGCGCGAATGGCTGCCGACCACCGGGGTGGTGCTCGAAATCGCGAGCGGCACCGGCGAGCATGCCGTCCATTTCGCGAACGCCTTTCCCTCGCTGGAATGGCAACCGAGCGACGTCCATCCAGACGCGCTTGCATCGATTGCCGAATGGCGCTCGGACTCGGGCCGGAGGAACCTGCGGGCGCCACTGTGCCTCGACGCTGCCGCGTCCGACTGGCCGATCGAGAGAGCCGACGCGGTGCTTAGTCTCAACATGGTGCACATCAGTCCCTGGACGTCGGCGCTTGGGTTGCTTGCGGGGGCGGCACGCGTACTTTCGCCGGGCGCTCCGCTCATCCTCTACGGGCCGTGGTTCCAAACCGACGTCGAGCCCGCGCCGAGCAACGTCGCCTTCGACGCCAGCCTGCGCGAACGGGACCCCGCCTGGGGCCTGCGCTTGGTGGAGGACTTCGCTGCCGCTGCGAAACCCGCGTTCGAGCTTTCGTCGATCCGGCCCATGCCTGCGAACAATCTGATGCTGCTTTTCCGCCGCTCGAACGACGGTCGTTAAACGAAGTTTTACTAGAGCGCCGCTAGGACGATGCGATGGACGAGAGCAGCACTCCGCAGAATCGGCGCGCGCGTCGTTCGCCGGTGTTCCTCACGGCGACGATCGAGGTCGCGGGCATTCCCGAACCGGTGAAGCTTCGCAATCTCTCCGAAGAGGGCGTTCTGATCGAAGGCGATCGCTTGCCTCCGGAGGGGACGAGAACCTGCTTCCAACGCAAGGACCTGCTCGTCGAGAGCCGGATCATCTGGGTTCAGGGCCGGTATGCCGGAGTCGCCTTCGACCATCCGCTGAAGCCCGAGGATGTGCTGCGACACGTCGCCAAGCCGCGGCCGACCGCGAAGCTCGACCACCGCCGGCCAGGCCTCGCCTGCAGGCCGCTGTCCACCAACGAGCGCAAGATGATCGAGCAGTGGCTATCGATCAGCCAGGTGCCTCGCCCCGGCGAATGATCAGGCGCTTGCGCGCAGCCTCGCGCGCTCGTCCTGAAGCCAGGAGACCAGGGCGGGCAGCGGCAGCACGCGGTCGAACGTGATCCCGTAGCATTCGCCATCGCGCCACCGGACCGTGCCGCTGCATGGCTGAAGCCCGAACAGGCTGACCGTGACTCTTGCGGCGACATCGATGGCCGCGCGGCTTTCAAGCTTGATCCCGCCCTGCGAGATGTTGACCGCCCTGCAGCGGTGCGAGAACGCGCCCTCGCGGATGGAGCCGACGCAGTTCACCTCGACCCGCGGCATGCGCGGGCGCGGTCCCTCCGCCGTCAAGGAGAGCAGTTCGAGGACGTCGATGGGCTCGTCGAAAGCGATGCCTGCGAAGCCGTCGCGGACCCAGCGGGCGATGCCCACGACCGGCTCGCCCTGCTTCAGCTCGACGCTTAGCCGGGCGCCCGCGGGAAGATCGCAATAAGCGCGCACCAGCATTCCGCCGGCGGAGATGTTCTTGATGAGGCACAGCTCGCTGCGGTCGCCGATCTTCATCGAACCGACGCGAAGAAGGCTGAGGTGGCGCTGGCCGTTCCGGCGCTCCGGCGCCGCGGGCGCGGCGTCTGCGAGCGAGTAAACAGTCATTTCGACAGGCTGTTCGTCCAACCGAAGGCTCCACCATTCGCCGCTGTCAGCAGCGCCTCACTCGCCGGGAGTATGGAAGAAGAGCCTTACCAGTTTCTTTCGCTTGCATCCGTTTGTGCTGCGAAATGGTCCCGTGTACTCTTTCGGCGCAGGAGAACTTCGATGCTTCGCCTAGTGCCGATCGCCATTGCCGCGGGCGCCGCGGGATTCCTCGCTTCCGCTCCGGCGATCTCCCAGCCCATGCCCGCGCCTGCTGCCGCGCATGCCGAGCCAGCGCCGTCGCTGCCGGCCATCGACCGCTCCAGCCAGACCGAGGACGTGCGGTTCCGATCCGATCTCAACCAGCGAATGACCGTCGGCGTCATGGTCGGCGGCACCGGCCCGTATCGCTTCATCGTCGACACCGGCGCCGATCGGACGGTCGTTTCGACGGAGCTTGCGGCGGCGCTCAAGCTCGCCTCGGCCGGGACTGCCCCGTTGCACAGCACGGTCGGCATCTCGCCGGTCGAGACCGCGACCGTGCCGACGCTCCAGGTGACGCGCAATGTCGTCCGCAACATCGTCGCGCCGGTCCTTGGAAGCTCGCATATCGGCGCCGACGGCATCTTGGGCGTCGACGCGTTGCGGTCGCAGCGGATCGACCTCGACTTCCGGACGCAGACGATGTCGGTCGTTCCCGCCACGACCCCCATCGAGCGTGACGCGGGCCAGAACGAGATCGTCGTCGAAGGCCACCGCCGCAACGGCCGCCTCGTCGTCACCGAGGCGAACATCAACGGCATATCCGTCACGGTCGTTCTCGACACGGGCGCGGAAGTGAGCGTCGGCAACGAGGCGCTTCGGACCGCTCTCTTTGCCCGCGGCCGAACCGACCAATTCCATCGGGTCGAGATCCAGGCGGTGACCGGCGACATGATTTTCGGCGAGGTGGCGCTCGTCGACCGGCTCGACATCGGGGGCGCCAATCTCAACCGGCTTCCGGTGGTCTTCGCAAGCGCTCACATCTTCAACGAGCTCAAGCTGGACCGCAAGCCGGCGTTGCTGTTGGGGATGAACGCCATGCGCGCATTCCAGAAGGTGTCGATCGACTTCGCGGCGCAGCGGCTGCGGGTCGTCATTCCCGAGCATAGCGCCCTCGACATCCATTTCGCCTACAAGCTCTAGCGCGCCCGCCCGAATGGCTAGCCGGGGAGCGGCGGCCCGGATATGCTTGGGCGATGGACGCGCGAACCAGGCACCAGGAAACGGCCCCACAGGAGGAAGGGGCAGTCATGCTCTCGGAGGCGGTGTCGGCGAAGCGCGACCGCCTGCTTGCATCGCTTACGCTGATCGCCGGCATCGGGCTGGTCGTTGCAACTCCCTTTGCGCTCAGCGCAGGCGCGGAATTCTTCATGCCGGTCACCGCCGCCCTGGTCATCGCGATCGCGCTGGTGCCCATGCTCGAATGGCTGGAGCGGCGCGGCATCCCGTCCAAGGCCTCGGCCGGGCTGTGCGTCATCATTTTCCTGGTCGTGGCCTTGTTCGCGATCGGTTCGATCGTCGTCCCGGCGACCGATTGGGTCGCGCAGGTTCCGGGCAAGATCCCGAAGGTGCGTGAGGCGCTGTCGCCCGTGATCCAGCTCTACAAGCATCTCGACAAGTTCATCGACCGGACGACGCAGCAGATCGCGATCAGCTCGCCGCAGCCCCAGGCGCGGACGGTCGCAGTCGAGCAGGCGCACTCGACGCTCGGGCTCATCACCAGCTCGGCACCGCACCTCTTGATCCAGCTGTTCTTCTCGCTGCTGGTGATCTTCTTTTTCCTCGCGGGCTGGACGGCGATGCGCAAGAAGACGATCGTCAGCCGCGGCAGCTTCGAGGGCGCCCTGACCACCGCCCGCGTGATCCAGCAGGTCGTCGACGCGACCTCGACCTATCTCGGAACCATCACGCTCATCAATGCCGGCCTCGGCACGCTGACCGCACTCGTCCTGTGGTGGCTCGGGATGCCGTCGCCGATCATGTGGGGCGGCATTGTCGCGGTCGCAAACTACATCCCTTATCTCGGGCCGATCGTCTGCGCCTGCCTGCTTCTGCTCGGCGGCCTGATGACCTACCCCGACATCTGGGGCGCGCTGATGCCGCCGGCAGCGTTCATCAGCTTCCATCTGGTCGAGGCGAATTTCTTCACTCCGATGGTCGTCGGCCACCGGCTGACGATCAGTCCGCTGTCGATCCTGATCTCGCTCTCCTTCTGGGCCTGGGTGTGGGGGACGACGGGAGCGCTCCTCGCCGTGCCATTGCTGATCATCATGAAGACGATTTTTTCTGCCGCGGGGACGCCCGATATCGCCGGCTTCCTGTTCGAGCACGGCACGCTGACCCATGTCGGCGATGCGAACGAGGAAGAAGAGGACAGCCGGCAGGAAATGGAGCCTGCGATGGTTGACACCTCAAAGCCCCTTTCCTAGGGCCCGCGCACGCTAAAAACGCGGGTGTAGCTCAGTTGGTTAGAGCGCCGGCCTGTCACGCCGGAGGTCGCGGGTTCGAGCCCCGTCACTCGCGCCACTTTTCGACAATCATGGACTGGACTAGACCGGTCTGATGGTCGCTGATGCCTCCGCTTACGCCGTGCTCGGCCTTGAGCCCGGAGCCGAATGGGCTGCGGTCGAGCGCGCCTACAAGACGCTTATAAAGGCCTACCATCCCGACCGTCCGGGGGGGGATGCCGACCGTGCCGCCGAGATCAACCATGCCTATCGCGAGCTTCGCCGGGCACGCGCTGCATCGGGCGAGGGCGAGGCCTGGGGCGCCTATGCGCCGATCGCGGACCTCGAGCCGCGGTCATGGCGCTGGCTCGGAGTGGCGCTCGGGATTGCCGGCGTTGCTGCCGGGGCGTTCCTCATCGCCGGCCCCTCAGCGAGCCTCGTCGCCAATTTCCGGATGCGCGCTGCCCCTCTGGCTGCGGAGCGCGGCCCAAACCCTCCTCTGGTCAAGCCGGCTGACGCGATGGCGGAGCCGCTCGACGGCGAAGCGATCCGGGCGGGCGTCGCGCAGGCGCGGCATGTGGCGGCAACGGGAAGCGATGCGGCAATGGCGGACGCGACCCGCAATTGCGCCAGCGAGCAACGCGCCAGGCCCTCGCTTGCCTTGCTCGATCGCTGTGCCGCATTCGACGACGCCATCGTCCAGCTCGAGGATCGCGACCCGTGGCGCGACGACGGTCCGTTCAGCCAGCTTGCGGTCACCGGGCGTCAGACGAGCGCCGCCAACCTCCTATCGGACGATTATCTGGCGATCGACAGCCGCCTCGACCGTATCCGGCTGGCGGTGGAGCTCGCGCTATCGCGGCCGGAACTCTAGGTCGACCCCCGGCCCGAGCTTGCGAACTAGGGCTTCGGCGGGCTCGCCGGAGTGGCCCCGGCCGGGGCGCTGCTCGCGCCGAGCGGCTTCTCGTTGCTTGCGACCGTATCGCTCGACAGCGACCACTTAAGCGTGTCCGAGGACTCGAACTGCTTCGTATAATCCTCGTGCGGAGCGGCGTCGGCCGCCTTGCGGGCAACCATGGTGAAGCGCACCGCAACCCTCTTGTCGCCGCGCATCGACGGCTTGAGCGGCAGCGCCTGAGCGCCCGGCAGGTCCGCGAGCACCTGAGCCAGCGCCTCGCTCTGCGGGCGAGCGGCTGCGTTGGCGGCGACGGCAGCGACCGCGGCATTGCGAAGCGCGAGCGCGTTCGGCTCATGGCCCGAATAGCTTTCGCTGAACGCCGCCGGCCGGCCCCACGCGCCGGTCCAGTGATAGAAGATATGCGCGCCGACGACCGCATTCTTGGTCAGCGTCGAAGCCCAGTAGGGCACCACGTAATCGGCATGGTAATGCGTCGCCCAGCCGACCGGGCCGAACACTGCTCCGCTCAGCGCCTGCTCCGCGATTGCATAGGCGCGCTTCCAGCCGTCCGCGTCGGGACGCCGATTGAGCGACCCGTCGCAGGTGAAGGTAAACTGGCAACCGGTCGGTCGAGTCGAGCCTTCATAGACGACCGAACAGACATTCGCCGGAAAGGCCGGATGCCGGACTCGGTTGAGCACCACCTGGGCGACCGCGCGCTGGCCGTCCTCGTCCTGGCTGCCGGCCTCGTAATAGACCGCGCTGGCAAGGCAGGAGAGGGCCTGAGACCGGGTAGCCTTATCGCCCCGGAACACGAATGGCGACGCGGCCGGGTTGGGCCCGCTGTCGAGCGGGATGGCCGCATTGACCTGCACTGCCTGCTCCGGCGCGATCTGGCGGATGAGCAGCGGCGGAGGGGCGGGCGGCGGGACGGCTTGCGAAGCTGCGGCATTGCGACCGGGAAGCTCCGGCGTCCCCTGCGCGACGCTGGCAATCGCCGCCGCCGCGGCGAGGGCGAGCATTGCGAACCCGGCGGTCTCGCGCGGGTGAACGCGCCAAAGATCGGCCAAGCGGAACGTGCCCGCCCCGAAGGGTCGCCCAAGGATCGCGGCTTTCGACATCGGCCCTGATATAGTGAGCTAAGACGCCTGGTTCAATCTCGAGCATCGCGCGCAGGCGCTCGAAAGCGTCCAGTTACCATCCAGACCACCAATGGTTTCAATGGGATGATCCAGATCGTTCCTGCGACCACGTAGAATGCCGCCTGCACCAGCACAGGCCAGCGGCCGACAACGGGGGACAGGCCCGCGATGAGCGCCGCCCAGACCGCGATCATGAGCAGGATCAGCGCGATGCCGGCCAGGGACCGGCCGGTCGGCGAGGGCGGCGTCACGCCTCGCCTCTAGTCCGCTCATGGGGCAATGTCAGCCGCCGCATTTGCCGAGCGCGTGTCGAGCCGGAAGACACAGGAAATCCGGCCGAGGCATGCCCGGCCGGGTCCCTGAACCAATGCGTGAGTCCTAGTTGCCGCGTTCGGGCGCCGGCGGCGGTGGCGGCGGTGGGGGCGGCGGAGCCGGGCAGGTATCGGTCGCCAGGATCACCGACCCGTCCGGGCACGTCTGCGTCGCCGGGGCCGGAGGCGGCGGCGGGGGAGGCGGCGGGGGCGGCGGGGGAGGCGGTGGTGGCGGAGCGACCGACCCGAGATTGTAGACCAGGCTGGCGAGCAGGCTGCTCGACTTGTAGCGCCCGATCAGCGTGTACGGCGAGAGGCCCGTGCAAGTCGTCTTGCAGAAGGGCCCGAAATCGAGCCGGTTGGTCACGAAATATCTGTACTTCAGGCCGACATCCACGTTCTCGCTGACTGGCACGCGCAGCTCGGCCAGCGCCTGGTAGGCGAACGCCGCGTCGGAATCGGAAAAGGACAGCGGGTTCGAGGGCGTCATGTGGTTGTGATAGCTGACGCGTGCATAGCCGAAGCCCAGGCCGAACGAGCCGCTCACGCGCGGGCCGCCGACGTCGAGAAGGGCGTTCACCATGCCGGAGCCGACGCTGTTGCGTCCGGATGTCGGAACATAGCCGGTGAGGTTGGCGTCGCCGACCGCTTCCGCGGCCGAGATGGAGATCAGCGACCTCTTGACCGATGTCCGCTTGTACGCCGCCTCGGCCTCGACCCGCAGCATGCCGAAGTCGTAGCCGAAGACGAAGTCGCCTTCGAACCCGTACTTGTGCAACAGCCTCAGCGCATTCTCGTCCGATTCCGTGCTGTTGGTAAAGCGCAGCGGGGTGCTCTGCGGCTTCACGACCCCGAAATCGATGCCCACATAGGGCGAGCCGTCGCGCGCGTTCGCGGCGGTGGCCATGAATGCCGTGGCGACCGCCGCGGCAACCGTAAACTTGCGCATCAAGCTTCCTCCCCTGATTGCAGGAAATCGATGCTTGCGGGGATACACCCGGCCAGAAGAATCCTACAAGGCGGTGCGCAGCCAGACATGTTGCCGAAAAGCCGCAACTCCGTCGATTTTGACGCAAATCCGCGCCAATTTCAGGTCAGGGCCGGCTCCTGAACCACTCCACGCCGTCCGGCGATGCGAACGCGTGCAACGGCACGTCCCAGGCATCGGCGGGGATTGGCGAAGTGAGGCGCTGAAGCGGCCAGCCGACGCCGATCAGCCGCGCGCCCGCGGTTCGAAGCCGGCTCAGCGCCCGGTCGTAATGGCCCTTGCCGCGACCGAGCCGGGTGCCGCTTCCATCGATTGCAAGCAGGGGCACCAGGACCAGGTCCGGCTCGACAACCGGCGCGCTGAGCTTCGGCTGCATCAGCCCGAATGGCCCGGGCAGCAATGGGTCGCCGGCACGGAAGCGGAACGGCTTGGCCGGGTGATCGAAGGCCGGGAAGGCGACGATCGATCCGACCGCGCGCGCTTCCTCCGTCGCTAACAGCGGCGAAATCTCGCTGCCGATCGGGGCATAGCCGCCGACGACCCTGCAATCGGCGCACAAGGAGGTGAGATGCTCGGCCAGTCGGCGCTCGAGGAGATTGCGCTCGGCATCGGACAAGGTGCGCACGAGCGCCTTGCGCGCATCCAGCGCCGCCTTGCGAAGCACGTCCTTCGCGGGCGGCAGCATCTCGGGCCCCGACGGCATCGGGGGTCCGGGCGTGAAGGGAGGTGACGGGACCACCATGGCCGTTTGCCCTAAAATCCTCTGACGCCCAAACGTCAGGTGGGCGCCGTGTGATCCAAGCCAGGGCCTGGGCAGGGACAGCTCCCATTAGGATTGAATAGCCTCAGGGATTTTCCAAAGGCTCGCACCGGGTAGTGCCCGTCCCCTTCGATTTAGGGATTCGCGCCCTCGCGCTCAAGGGCTTCCGCGAGGGATTCGAGCCGGTCGGCGAGCGCTTCCGCACGGTTCGCGAGCATCGGGTCCGGCGCCGGCGGAGGCGGGGGCTCGGCCGCGGCTTCCGGCTTCTTGTCGATCAACTGGTCGGCTATCAGAAGCGACGCGAACAGGAATTGGCGCGCTTCCGACAGGGCGCCGAGGCCCGACAGCGCCTCGCGGCTCTTGCCATCGACGATCCGTGCGGCGGCGCGCAGATTGTCCTCCTCGCCGTCGCGGCAGGCGACCTGGTAGGTCCGCCCGGCGATCGTCAGGTCGACCATCGCCGGCATCAGGCGGCGACCTCGCGGATCAGCTCGTCGAGCTCCTCGACCACTTCGCGCACCTTGGCACGCAATTCCTCGTCGCGCGGCGCCGGGGCGGGAGATCGCGACCCGAGCGCTCGCTCGATGCGCTGCAAGGCCCGCTCGGCACGATCGAGAGCGTTGGAAAGGGGGGCGTCGGTCACGAAAATCGCGGTAACGCAATCTGCCGCTCCCCCGCAAGCATTGACGCCAATCGGCTCACCGGACAAAGGACCCAAGTCATCGGCCAGCCCGAACCCGAGGCATGGCCGCACCCTCGACGGAGCTTCGATGCAACCGACCGACCGCCGCCTGGCCAACGCCATCCGGGCTCTCGCGATGGACGCCGTCGAGGCCGCGAACAGCGGGCACCCCGGAATGCCGATGGGCATGGCCGACGCCGCGACGGCGCTTTTCACCAGGCATCTGAAGTATGACGCCGCCGACCCCCACTGGCCCGACCGCGATCGCTTCATCCTGTCCGCCGGGCACGGCTCGATGCTCCTCTATGCCCTGCTCTACCTGGCCGGTTACGAGCGGCCGAACCTCGACGACATCAAGCGCTTCCGCCAGCTTGGCTCGCCGACCGCCGGTCACCCCGAGAATTTCGAGCTTCCGGGAATCGAGGTCACGACTGGTCCACTCGGCCAGGGCGTCGGAATGGCCGTCGGCATGGCGATCGCCGAGCGCCACCTCAACGCCGTCTACGGCGACGACCTCGTCGACCACCGCACCTTCGTCATCGCCGGTGACGGCTGCCTGATGGAGGGCATCAACCACGAGGCGATCGGCCTTGCGGGCGCGCTCCAGCTCGGCCGCCTGATCGTCCTGTGGGACGACAACAGCATCACCATCGACGGCTCGACCGACCTCTCGCGGACCGAGGACGTCGTCGCCCGCCACCAGGCGGCGCAATGGCACACGGTCGAGTGCGACGGCCTTGATGCCGACGACGTCAGCCGAGCGATCGCCGAGGCAACTGCCGACCCGCGCCCGAGCCTGGTCCGCTGCCGCACGATCATTGGCTACGGCGCGCCCAACAAGCAGGGCACCGCCGCCACCCACGGCTCCGCCCTCGGGAAGACGGAAGTCGAAGCTGCCCGCGTCGAGCTCGGGCTCGCGCCGGAAGAGTTCACGGTGCCCGAGGACGTGCTGACCGCCTGGCGCGCCGCCGGCAAGCGCGGCGGCGTCGAGCGCGCCCTGTGGCGCGACCGGCTCGAGGAGAGCGGGCGCAAGAACGAACTCCTCGCGCGCCTTAATGGCAAGGTCAGCGATGCCTGGCTGCGCCCCTATCTCGACAGGCTGCTTGCCGATCTGAGGCCCGTCGCGACCCGCAAGGCATCCGAGATGGCGCTGGAGGCGATCAACGCCGCGATCCCGGCAACGATCGGGGGCTCCGCCGACCTCACCGGCTCGAACAATACCAAGACGAAGGGCCTGGAGCCGCTCAGTGGGCAGAACTACGCCGGCCGCTACATCTATTACGGCATCCGCGAGTTCGGCATGGCGGCCGCAATGAACGGCCTCGCGCTCCACGGCGGAGTCGTCCCATACGGCGGCACCTTTCTCGTCTTCGCGGATTACGCCCGCCCCGCGATCCGACTGTCGGCGCTCCAGGGCGCCCGGGTCATCTATGTCATGACCCACGATTCGATCGGGCTGGGCGAGGACGGTCCGACCCACCAGCCGATCGAGCATCTCCAGAGCCTGCGCGTCGTTCCACAGCTCGAGGTCTACCGTCCCGCCGACGCTGTCGAGACCGCCGAATGCTGGGCGCTGGCGCTGCAGAGCGAGGGGCCGAGTATCCTCGCCTTGACTCGGCAGAACGTCCGCCCGGTCCGCACCCAGGCCGTGCCCGAGAACCTGTCCGCCCGCGGCGCCTACCGCCTCAAGGCTGCGGCAGCCGCGCGCAAGGTCATCATCATCGCTACGGGTTCCGAAGTCGAAATCGCGCTGGATGCCGCTCAGCAGCTTGAAAGCCGGGGCATCGGCGCCGACGTCGTGTCCATGCCCTGCACCGAGCGCTTCGATGCCCAGCCCTGGGATTACCGGGCCGACGTCCTCCCCGACGTCAGCAACCGCGAGATCCTGCGTGTCTCGATCGAGGCCGGAACCACCATCGGCTGGGAGCGCTACACCGGCCTCCACGGCCTTCGCATCGGCATCGACCGCTTCGGCGTGTCCGCGCCCGCGACCGACGCCTATGACTATTTTGGCCTGACGCCCGACAAGATCGTCGCCAAGATCACGGACTTCATGAAGCAAAGAGGCATTCAATGACCAAAGTTGCAATCAACGGCTTCGGCCGCATCGGCCGCCTCGTCGCACGCGCCATTCTCGAGCGTCCCGACTGCGGGCTGGAGCTCGTCAGCGTCAACGACCTTGCCGACGCCAAGTCCAACGCCTGGCTGTTCGCGCACGACAGCATTCATGGCCATTTCCCGGGCGAGGTCACGACCGACGGCAATGACATCATTGTCGACGGCAAGCGCATCCACGTCACTGCCGAAAAGGATCCGGCCAATCTTCCGCACGCCGCCAACGGCGTCGACATCGCACTCGAATGCACTGGCTTCTTCACAGACCGTGCGAGCGCAGAGAAGCATCTTGCTGCGGGCGCGAAGAAAGTCCTGATTTCGGCCCCCGCCAAGGGCGTCGATTTGACCGTCGTCTACGGGGTCAACAACGACAAGCTGACCGCCGAGCACAAGATCGTCTCCAACGCGTCCTGCACCACCAACTGCCTGGCGCCGGTCGCCAAGGTGCTGAACGACGCCATCGGCATCGAGCGCGGGCTAATGACCACCGTCCACGCCTACACCAACGACCAGAAGATCCTCGACCAGATCCACAGCGACATGCGCCGCGCCCGCGCCGCGGCGATGAACATCATCCCGACCACCACCGGCGCCGCCCGCGCCGTTGGCGAGGTCCTCCCCGAGCTCAAGGGCAAGCTCGACGGCTCCGCGGTTCGCGTGCCGGTCCCGGACGGAAGCCTCGTCGACCTGACCTTCACGCCCAAGCGCGACACGACCCGTGAGGAAGTGAACCAGGTCCTGAAGGCCGCGAGCGAGAGCGGGCCGCTGAAGGGCGTGCTCGTCTACAGCACGGATCCCCTGGTTTCCTCCGACATCGTGCACACGCCGCAAAGCTCGACGGTCGACGGCCTCGAAACCGCGGTGATCGAGGGCAAGCTGGTCCGCGTCGTCAGCTGGTACGACAATGAGTGGGGTTTCTCGAACCGCATGGTCGATACGGCGCACGCAATGGGCAAGCTCGGCTGAATGCTGTCCTACAAGGCTGGTTTGCCGTTAAGGACTGGGCGATGATCGCGATCTCCTACAATCACCTTCGATACGGAGCACCCGCCTCGCGCTCGCGCATACGCGCGCGCGTGTTTGGCAGGACCTTTGCGACCTTTCGCGGCCGATGAGCAGCTTCAGGACTCTCGACGATCTGCCCGATGACCTCACGGCCAGGAAGGTCCTGGTCCGAGTCGATCTCAACGTACCGATGGACGGCGCGAAGGTGACCGACGACACGCGGCTCCGGGCGATGCTGCCGACGGTGCTGGAGCTCAGCGACCGCGGCGCCATCGTCCTTTTGCTCGCTCACTTCGGACGGCCGAAGGGCGAAGTTCGGCCGGACATGTCGACGGCGCAGCTCGTGCTTCCGATCCACCGCCTGGCGGGTCGCTCGGTCCGGTTCATCGAGGATTGCGTCGGACCGGAAGCCGAGAGGGCAATCGCGACCATGCTGCCGGGCAATATCGGTGTGCTTGAAAACACCCGCTTCCACCTCGGCGAAGAGAAGAATGATTCCGAACTAGCCAGGGGCATGGCCGCGCTCGGTGACTATTATGTCGACGACGCCTTCTCCGCCGCACACCGTGCCCACGCGTCGACCGAAGGCATAACCCATTATCTGCCGAGCTTCGCCGGCCGGGCGATGGAGGCGGAGCTCAAGGCGCTCGAGCGGGCGCTCGGCAACCCGCAGCGTCCGGTCGCGGCCGTGGTCGGCGGCGCCAAGGTTTCGACCAAGCTTGCCGTGCTCGGCCATCTCGTCGGCAAGGTCGATCACCTGATCATCGGCGGCGGCATGGCCAACACCTTCCTGGCGGCCCGCGGCGTCAACGTCGGCAAGTCGCTGTGCGAGCACGACCTGACCGGCGAGGCCAATTCCATCTTCGACGCGGCGGACAAGGCTGGCTGCACCATCCACCTGCCGTACGATGTCGTTGTCGCGAAGGAGTTCGCGCCCAACCCGCCGAGCTTGCGCACCTGCAACGTGCACGAGGTCCAGCCCGACGAGATGATCCTCGACGTCGGTCCGGCAGCGGTCGAGGCGCTTGCCGACGCCCTCAAGACCTGCCGCACTTTGGTCTGGAACGGCCCGCTCGGCGCCTTCGAAACTCCGCCGTTCGACGCTGCGACGGTCGCCCTCGCCAAGACAGCGGCGGCGCTGACCAAGGAAAGCTCGCTCGTCTCGGTTGCCGGCGGCGGCGACACCGTCGCGGCGCTGAAGCACGCCGGCGTCGCCCAGGATTTCACCTTCGTCTCGACCGCGGGCGGGGCGTTTCTCGAATGGATGGAGGGCCGCGTTCTCCCCGGAGTCGCGGCGCTCGAACAGCAGCAGGGGTCGCAATGAACCAGTCTGAGATGAATGCGAAGATCGCGCGCGGGCAGGGCTTCATCGCCGCTCTCGACCAGTCTGGCGGCTCCACGCCGAAGGCGCTTGCCGGCTACGGCGTCGAGGAAGGCGCCTGGGGCAGCGACGAGGAAATGTTCGGGCTCATCCACCAGATGCGCTCGCGGATCATCACCGCACCCTGCTTCGGCGGCGGCAAGGTCATCGGCGCGATCCTGTTCGAGCGGACGATGGACGGCCAGGTCGACGGCAAGCCGACCCCGCAGGCGCTGGTCGACCAGGGCGTCGTACCCTTCATCAAGATCGACAAGGGCCTCGAAGCCGAAGCCAATGGCGTTCAGCTGATGAAACCGATGCCGGAACTTGATGCGCTCCTGAAGCGCGCCAGGTCACTCGGCGTGTTCGGCACCAAGGAGCGATCGGTGATCAACGCGGCCAATCGTGACGGCATCGCCACCGTCGTCAGGCAGCAGTTTGAGGTCGCCCAGCAGGTGCTTGCCGCCGGCCTGATGCCGATCATCGAGCCCGAGGTGAACATCAAGAGCGCCGACCGCGACGCCAGCGACCGAATCCTGCTCGAGGAGCTTCTGAAGGCCCTCGACGGCCTCGGCGATAATCAGCAGGTGATGCTGAAGCTGTCGATCCCGGCGGAAGCGAACCTGTTCCAGCCGCTCGTCGACCACCCGAGCGTGCTTCGTGTCGTCGCTTTGTCGGGCGGCTTCTCGCGCACTGAAGCCTGCCGCGAGCTTGCCAGGAATCCGGGCCTGATCGCCAGCTTCAGCCGAGCGCTCCTGTCCGACCTCCGCCATCAGCAAAGCGACGAGGAATTCAACTCGACGCTCGGAAGCGCGATCGACGAGATCTACGAAGCGTCGGTGTCGGAGCTGCCGGCCTGAGCATGGACGAAGCCGACTACGATCCGATCGATTTCCCGCCGCCCAAGCGCAGCGAGCCGGCCAAGCTCTACCTGATCAGTCCGCAGGAGGTCGGGGGAGTTTTCCCCGACCGCCTCAGGGCTGCCCTCGATCCGGGCATCGCGGCCGCGTTCCAACTGCGGGTCAAGGACACGGACGAGCATTCTCTCGCTCGATACGCTGAGCCGCTGCAACGCATCTGCGCCGACGCCGGCGTCGCGTTCATCGTCAACGACAGCATGGCGCTCGCCAAGCGTCTCGGCGCGGACGGCGTCCATCTTGGCCAGCAGGACGGCGACATCCGGGAGGCGCGCGCCCTCCTCGGCCCCGACGCGCAGATCGGCAAGACCTGCCACGACAGCCGCCACCTCGCCATGAATGCTGGGGAGGCAGGCGCCGACTATGTCGCCTTCGGCGCCTTCCATCCGACCCAGACCAAGCCTTCGAACTATCGACCCGAGCCGTCGATCCTGACCTGGTGGTCGACCCTGTTCGAGATTCCCTGCGTCGCCATCGGCGGCATCACGTCCGACAATGGCCGTCCGCTAGTCGAGGCCGGTGCGGATTTCCTCGCGGTCTGCCAGGCGGTGTGGGGCAAGGACGACCCCGCGTCCGGCGTCCGTGCCTTTGCCGAGGCGCTCAGCTGAACGGCCGCTCGCGGTACCATTTGGTGACGATATATTTGACCCCTGCCTTGACCGGACGGCCTTCGTGCAGGGTCCAGGGATTGGGGCTTCCGTCCGCTGCCATGTTGTTCCAGATCAGCAGCCGGCCGAGGCTTGGCGACACGTCGATCCCAAGGAGCTTGAACCCCGTCGCTCCGCCGCGCTGCGGCACGTTGAGATAGATCATCGCCGTCCAGGTGCGCTGCCCGCCATGCGGTTCATACTCCGCCCAATAGGGCTGGTCGATGTAGAAGAAGTCCGCATGCTCCCGGAACTGCTGGCCCTGCCGGTAGCGCTGGCCCTGCAGCGGCTCTCCCCATGACCGGTCCATTCCCAGGAAAGCGGCGATGCGCGTCTCGACGGCGGACACCAGCGGGTCGTGGACGTCGAAGTTGCAGCTGTAGCTGGTCCGCACCTCGGCATGCTTCTCCTTCTCGTAAAGCGGCGAGGGATAGGAGCCTGCATCGATCTGGGCGCACAGTGCCTGGCATTCCGCCGGCGTCAGGAACTGGTCCCGGAGGTAGAGCTGGACCGGCCTGGCGCCATCGCTGCACAGCCGCCAGACCTGCGGCGCGGCGTCGAGGCGCTTGCCGACCCGCTGCCCGACGCCGGCCCGCAAATCGGACTTCTGGGTCGCGAAGGGCGCTTGGGGCGGGTCGTAATAAGGCGGCGGCGCGGCGTCTGGCATCGCCGTCGATTAGCCTGACGCCAGGGAGCTTGCCAGCACGCCTGGCGCTTCATCCCTGTTTGAAACGACCCATGCCGTGGTCAGCGCATCTGCCCGACCATCGACTTCAATGTCTGCGCGTCATGGATGGCGTGGCCGTGGATATCGTTATTGAAATAGCACCACACGGACCGGCCCTGTCGCGATTGTTCCATCGCCCAGTCGGCCCAGGTCAGCAACGCCTCGTCGGGGTAACGTCCCCAATATTTGCCCACGCCGCCATGGAACCGGACGTAGGCCACGGGCCCGACGGCGATCCGCTCCGTCGTCGACCCAGCCATGTCGTGAACGCAGAATGACGCTTTGTAGCGGTCCAGCAGCGCATAGGTATCCGGCACGTACCAGTCCGGATTGCGAAACTCGAAGACGCTGGCAACGTCCGCTGGCAGGATGCGAAGGAAGCTTTCCAGCCGCTCCAGGTTGCGCTTCATGCTGGGCGGCAGCTGGAAGAGCATCGGCCCTAGCCGGTCGCCGAGATGCCGCGCCGAGGTCATCATGCGCTCTAGCGGTTCCTCGCAATCCTTGAGCTTCTTGGCTTGAGTAAGGTAGCGATTGGCCTTGACCGCATAGCAGAAGCCCGGCGGCGCCTGCTTGCGCCATTTCTCGAACGTCTCTGGCTTGGGCAGGTGGTAGAAGCTGTTGTTGAGCTCGACCGTATCGAAGTCTTCGGCATAGCGTTCGAACCAGCGGGCCTGGGGCAGGCCATCGGGATAGAGAATCCCTCGCCAGTGCTTGTACACCCAGCCGGAACAGCCGATGTGAATGGTGCCGCCTCTTGCGTCGCTGGATACAGTTGTTCCTTCCATCGTTGCAGATGAACAACGGTCATCGGCAAGGGTTGCGGAATTCATGCTCAGGGTCATCGGCACGGCACTGCTTACGGCCATCGTCGTCAGCGCCTTCTGGATCTGGTTCTACAGCAGCGTCCCGTCGAGCTCGCCCGAGGTGGCGCGCAACGGCCCAGTCGTCACCGTCAAGCCGCAGAACGCGCCGCCAGTCCAGGTCGCCGAGCAGGTGCAGGTAACGCCCTCGGGCCTCGCCCTGCCGGTCATCGGTGTCCGCCCGGACCAGCTGACCGATACGTTCGACGCGGCCCGCTCGCAGGGGCGACGTCATGACGCCATCGACATCATGGCCGCCGAGGGAACACCAGTGATCGCGGTGTCAGACGGCACGGTCGAGAAATTGTTCAACAGCGTCCGCGGCGGGACGACGATCTACGAGCGCTCGCCCGACCAGAAGTGGATCTATTACTACGCCCATCTGTCGGCCTACGCGCCCGGACTTCATGAGGGCCAGCAGGTCAAGCGTGGGGAGGTGATCGCGCGGGTCGGGCATACCGGCGACGCCAGCGCCGATGGCCCTCATCTGCATTTCGCGGTCAACTCCATGGCGCCCGGCGAGCGCTGGTGGAACGGCACGGCGATCAATTCCTACCCGCTGCTTGCCGGGAAGAAGGCCGGCGGCTAAGGCGCCCGCCAATCGCGGGCTGGCCCCGCGGCGGCTCTTTTCTCAGTCTCGGCAGGTAGGCGATCATGAAGATCAGCGGCGTGGACATC
>NZ_JAFAVR010000194.1 GCF_019242355.1 Sphingomonas sp.
CGATCAGTTGCGGCACGGGGGCCGCCGCGCCAATCAAATAAGCCCGAGCGCCGCCAATTTGCCGAGCAATGCCGGCGGGATCGCGTCCCCCGCCACCATCCCCGCGCCGAGATCGGCAGGCGCATCGGCGGCCTCGAGATAGCGCCAGCCCTGATGCGCGCGCTTCGGCCGCCCCTCGGTCAGTACCAGCGCCGGGTCGATATGGATCGCCACGCGCCCGCCCTCGGCTTCCCCGAAACGCAGGATCGGCGAGCGTGCGACCAGCATGTGCTTGATGATCCAGTAGAGCGAGCCGCCGCCGACAATCTCCATGTGCCGCTTGGGCAGATAGCGTGTGGTCAGGAACACCGGCCCCGCTTCGCCGCGCTGCCGCAGCCGCTCGGCAAGATGATCGAGGCTCGTCACCCCGAACGCAACTTTTGTGATGTGCAGCGGCATCGTCGGCAGATCGGGCGGCAAGCGCTACCCGCCAAGCCCGAAGAGCGTCGCCAGCCCGAGGAAGGAGAAGAACCCCATGCAATCGGTCATCATCGTGACGAACACTGCCGAGGAGACGGCGGGATCGATGTCGTAGCGGTCGAGCGTCACCGGGATCAGCACGCCCGACAGGCCCGCCACCAGATTGTTGATGACCATGGCGAGCGCGATGACCAAAGCGAGCGTGACATTGCCGAAAAAGAGCAACGTCCCCGCGCCGATCATCATCCCGAGCATCGCGCCGTTGGCCGCCGCGATGGTCAGTTCGCGCAGGATCATCCGCTGCGTGTTCGAACTGGTGAGCTGGTTGGTGGCGAGCGCGCGCACCACCACGGCAAGCGTCTGCGTGCCGGCATTGCCGCCCATTCCCGAAACGATCGGCATGAGCACCGCGAGGAGCGCGAACTTGCCGATCTCGCCCTGGAACAGCCCGACCACCGAGGCGGCGAGCATCGCCGTGCCGAGGTTGACGACCAGCCAGAAGATGCGGGTGCGCACGGTCAGCCGGATCGGTTCGTTGATGTCGCCGTCGCCCGCGCCCGACAGGCGCAGGATATCCTCGCCCGCTTCTTCCGAGATGATGTGCACCACGTCGTCGACCGTGATCATCCCGACCAGCCGCCCGGCCGGATCGACCACCGCGGCGGAGATCAGCGCATATTTCTGGAAGCGCAAGGCGACTTCCTCCTGATCCATCTCGACCGGGATCAGCGTCTGTTCGCGCTGCATCACGTCGGCGATCGCGACGCCGCGCGGCGTCCGCATCACCCAGCTCAGCTTGCACGTGCCGACGGGATGATGCCGCTCGTCGACGACGAAGATCTCCCAAAAATCGGTGGTGAGGTCCTCGTTCGAGCGCAGGTAATCGAGCACGTCGCCGACGGTCCAATGCTCCGGCACCGCGATCAGGTCGCGCTGCATCAGGCGGCCGGCGGATTCTTCCGGATAGGAGAGCGCTTCCTCGATCGCGGCGCGATCTTCCGGCTCCATCGCGCGGAGCACCTCGCGCCGATCGTCGGCGTCCAGTTCCTCGATGATCGCGACGGCGTCGTCCGTATCGAGTTCGCCGGCGAGGCTCGCAACCTCGTGCGGCTCGAGCTCGTCAATGACCTCGTCGCGCACCCAGTCGTTCATCTCGGCGAGGACATCGCCGTCGAGCAGGCCTGAGAGCGCGTGGGCGAGCGGTCCGCGCCTTTCGCCGGGCACGATCTCGAACAGATCGGCGATGTCGGCAGGGTGAAGCGGCGCGACCATCTCGCGCACGCGCTCCGCGTTGCCGGCATCGAGGCAATCGAGGATCGAATCGACGAAGCCAGAGGCGAGCCGATTGTCTTCGTCGTGCGACGGCTCGTAACTTTCGAGGGCGTCCTCGGCTTCGGCGAGCGCGGCGCCGCCGGCGCCCTCTTCCTCGGCTTCGCTCATAACGCCCTCACGACCGGCTGATGTGTTTCAGCGCCTTAGACGAGAGGCGCCGCAGGGCAACCCATCAAAGCCGTCATGTCTCCGCAAGAAGCGGTGCTATCGGCAGGACGGGAAGCAGACGGAGCATCCATCCGACATCCGTTCGGCCTGAGCGAAGTCGAAGGCTAAGCGCGTGTGCCGACCGCACTTCGACTTCGCTCAGTGCGAACGGAGCAGGTTGAAGGAAATCCTGAGGTCACGCCGTGCCGCCCACCGTTAGCCCATCGATCAGCAGCGTCGGCTGGCCGACGCCGGCGGGAACCGACTGGCCGCCCTTGCCGCAGATGCCGACACCCTCGTCGAGCGCCATGTCGTTGCCGATCGCGCGGACGCGGGTGAGCACGGTCGGGCCGTCACCGATCAGCGTCGCGCCCTTGATCGGCGCGCCCAGCTTGCCGTTCTCGATCTTGTACGCCTCCGTGCAGGAGAAAACGAACTTGCCGCTGGTGATGTCGACCTGGCCGCCGCCGAAGCTGCGCGCATAGATGCCGTTCTTCGCGCGGCCGATGATCTCGTCCGGATCGTCGTTGCCGCCAAGCATGAAAGTGTTGGTCATGCGCGGCATCGGCGCGTGCGCGAAGCTCTCCCGCCTGCCGTTGCCGGTGGGGGCGACGCCCATCAGCCGGGCGTTGAGGCGATCCTGAATATAGCCCTTGAGGATGCCGTCCTCGATCAGGATGTTCTCCTGTGTCGGCGTGCCTTCGTCATCGATCGAGAGCGAGCCGCGGCGCTCGCCGATCGAACCGTCGTCGATCACCGTCACGCCCGGAGCCGCGACGCGCTCGCCGAGGCGGCCGGAAAAGGCGCTCGTGCCCTTGCGGTTGAAATCGCCCTCGAGCCCATGGCCGACCGCTTCGTGGAGCAGTACGCCGGGCCAGCCCGGGCCGCACACGACCGTCATCTCGCCCGCCGGCGCGGCTACGGATTCGAGATTGACGAGGCCCTGACGGATCGCCTCGTTCACCGCCCGTTGCCAAGTCTCGTCGGCGAACAGCTTATCGTAGAGATAGCGGCCGCCGAGCCCGAAATAGCCGCTCTCGCGCCGCCCGTTCTGCTCGACGACGATCTGGACGTTGAGGCGGACGAGCGGGCGCACGTCGGTGGCGACGAAACCGTCGGGCCGCACGATCTCGACGACGCTCCACGATCCGACCAGCGCGCACGTCACCTGCGCGACGCGCGGATCGCGGCCGCGCGCGAAGGCGTCGATCTTCTGGCAGAGTGCGACCTTCTCGGCGAACGGGATCAGGGTCAGCGGATCGGCGTCGGTGTAGAGCCGCGCGTTCGTTCGGCGCGGCGGCGGTGCGATTCCGGCAGCGGCCGGATCGAGCAGCGTCAGCGTCTGCGCGGCGCGGCGGATCGCCGCTTCGGAAAGCTCGTTGGCATGCGCGAACGCGGTCGTCTCGCCCGAGAGCCCGCGCAGGCCGAAGCCCGCCTGCGTGTTGAAGTCGGCGTTCTTCAATCGGCCGTCGTCGAAGGTGAAGCTCTCGCTCGCCATGTACTGGAGGTAAAGTTCGCCGTCGTCGCAGCGCTGCAGGGCCTCGCGCGTCAAACGGAGCGCGGCATCGGGGTCGAGCCCCTCGCGATAGAGGAAGGCACGCGGATCGGGGCTGCTTGTCATTACTCCGATATAGAGGTTGAGAGGCGCGAGGGAAGGTCGCGAGGAGGAATGCGGTGGTGAAGAGGCTGGTCGCGATCCTGCTGCTGCTCGTCGCGGCGCCGCTGGCGGCCCAGTCCGTCCCGCCGATGCGCGGGATGGTCTCGTGCGCCGATCCCCGTGCTGCCGAAGCGGGCCGCGAGATTCTGCGCGCGGGCGGCAGCGCTGCCGACGCGGCGATCGCGACGATGCTGGCACTCACCGTCGTCGAGCCGCAATCCTCCGGGATCGGCGGCGGCGGCTACTTCCTCCATGAGGACGGCAAGAGCCGCACCCTGGACGCCTATGATGGTCGCGAGACCGCGCCCGCCGCCGCGACGCCGGGCTGGTTCTACGCGCCGGACGGCACGCCGCTCAGCCATGCCGACGCGGTACCGGGCGGGCGCAGCGTCGGCGTGCCCGGCAACCTGCGGATGTGGGCGATGGTCCATGCCGGCCATGGCCGGCTGCCGTGGGCGAAGCTGTTCGCGCCGGCGATCCGGCTGGCGCGCGACGGCTTCGCGATCACGCCGCGGCTGGAGACCTCGCTTACGACCTCGGCCGCCCATGTCACCGGCAGCTGGGCGCGCGCGCACTTCTGGCAGGCGGACGGCACGCCGAAGCCAGTCGGCACGGTGCTGCGCGATCCGGAGCTCGCTGCCCTGTTGACCAAGATCGCCGCGCATGGGCCCAATTATTTTTATGTCGGACCGCCCGCGCGCGCGCTCGTCGCAACCGCGAACGGCGCCACGCGCAACCCCTCCAAGCTGACGCTCGGCGATCTCGCCGCCTACGAGCCGAAGCGCCACCCGGCGCTGTGCGGCAGCTATCGCGGCTATCGCGTCTGCGGCGTCGGCCCCTCCACCTCGGGCGGTATCGCGGTGTTCGCGATCCTCAAGCAGCTCGAACGCTTCGATCTCGCGAGCATGAGCCCGAACGATCCCCGCACCTGGCATCTGATCGCCGAATCGATGCGCCTCGCTTATGCCGACCGCGACCTCTACGTCGGCGATCCTGACTTTGTGTACGTGCCGACCGCCGGCATGACCGATCCCGCTTATCTCGCCCAACGCGCAATGCTGATCGCGCCCGACCATGTCATACCGCACGTCGTCGCGGGCACGCCGCCCGGAGCGCCGCCGCGCAAGCCGGTGCCGGCGAGCGAGGTGCCGGGAACGACGCACATCGTCGCGATCGACGGTGCAGGCGATGTCGCCAGCGTCACCTCAACGGTCGAGGGGCCGTTCGGATCGGGGCTGACCGCACAGGGCTATTTTCTCAACAACGAGCTTACCGACTTCGATATCGTGCCCGACAAGGACGGCTTCCTTGCCGCCAACCGCGTCGAGCCGGGCAAGCGTCCGCGCAGCGCGATGGCGCCGACGCTGGTTTTCGCGCCCGACGGTTCGCTGCGGCTCGCTGTCGGCGCGGCGGGCGGGGCGACGATCATCGCGCAAGTCGCCAAGGCGATCATCGGGGTGATCGACTGGCATCTCCCGGCGCGCGACGCGATCGCGTTGCCGCTCGTGATCGGGATGGGCGATCGCGTGCTGATCGAGAAGGGCAGCGCCGCCGAGGCGATCGCGCCCGCATTGACCGCGATGGGGCACGACGTCGCAATCGTGCCGATGGCGCTCAAGGCCAACGCGATCGAGCGCGTCGGCGGCAAGCTGGTCGGCGCCGCCGATCCCCGCAGCGAGGGGGTCGCGCTGGCGGAGTGAGGCGATCACTAAAGGCGTGAGGCTCCGTCGTTCCGAGCTGATTGCCAGCGCATCTCGAATTCGCTCGACACGATCGCAGCCTTGAGCGCGAGGTCTTCCCACCATCGGCACCATTCCGATTCGGTGCTTACCAGGCTTCGCGAGCCCGGGCTGAGCCTGCGTCGCGGGCAGCGAGGAACGGTGCTCGGCAGGCGCGGCACGAGGGGTTGGAGTCAGCGTTCCTCGATCTCGCAGCCGTCCGGCTTGCCCGCAGACGCTTCGCGGTTGCTTGTCACGCCTTCGCGCGCCTGCGCCTTGCGGCGGCGGAGATTGTCGCGCAGCGCCTGCGCGAGGCGGCGCGCGCGCGCCTCCTTGCCGCCGTCACGCGGCTCAGCCATGGTCGCGCGCCTTGACGGGAGAGCGCCCGATCTCCATAGGCCGCCCGCGCTGGCGATGCTGCCGTAGCTCAGTGGTAGAGCGCATCCTTGGTAAGGCTGAGGTCAAGGGTTCGATCCCCTTCGGCAGCACCATCCGCCCCGGCTGAAATCTGCGAAAAAATGCCCCTTCGGGGGTGTCCCGAGCTGGATACGAAAGCTCATGCAGGTTCTCTCGTCTCCAATTCGTATCCACCCGGGAGTGCGCGCGCGGATAGTTTCGTCTGTGTTCGGCAACAAAAGCCCGATTTTCGTCCCGTGCAATAGGATCCGCGGCTAGGCGGGACCCATCAGATCGGACGCTCCGTCCCTCAATAATTCGCTGACAGCGAATTTTATTCGTTGACAGGCGAAGCTCGATAAGGCACGTAGTTCTCGTTCAGTTTGAAAGGGGATGTGTCGCCATTAATCGAGGGGGAAACCCCTCCTGGAGAAGGAACCTTCTCTGCTTTGTGGCTCCGTGCGTGCGAGCGAGCGGCGCCGCGGGCGGCCACCGGACGGCCCGGTGTCCGCCTTGGTGTTCAGGGTTAACGTGCTTCTACCCCACCCTCCGAAGCCTCGGCGGCGCTCCTGCATGGTGCAGGAGTTGGCAGAGGAGGACGCCATGCGAAAGCTTGGTCTGAACGAGAAGCGTGCGCGAACGAAGACGGTGCGATGGCAGCACTGGGCACACCGCCTGGTCCGTCCGTCCACTTTGAAGACGATGGTGGCTCTGGGGCGACTGGTGGCGCAGGTGCTCCACCTCGTCCTCTCCATCATCAAGGTTTTCCGCCAGTAATTCGCACCCTGAATAGCCTCCTGAAAGGAGATGGAATGTTGGGTGAAGCTCTTCGCCTGATCCGAGTATACCACGACCTTAAGCAGAAGCAGGCGGCGGAGCGATTGGAAGTTTCGACTTCCTATCTGTCGGAAATCGAGCGCGGCGTGAAAACGCCGACGCTGGACATCATCCAGCGTTATGCGACGGTCTTCGATATGCCAGTGTCTTCGATCATGTTCTTTTCGGAGAACCTCGATCAAAAAAGCACGCTTGACCATGCGCGGACTTTTGTGGCCGGCAAGGTGGTGAGCCTACTGCAATTCCTCGAGGCGCGGTCCGGTCGGGCACATGCCGAATAAGACGGTCATCCCGCTCCACCAGTCGCAGCTCTATAAGCTTACCAGCCCGCGCCGTTTGGCCAATGTGCTCGGACTCGGTGAAGCCGAGCTACGCGCGATGGCGATCGGGCCAGACCGATATCGGCAATTCGAGATTGAGAAAAAGGGCGGCGGCAAGCGCCCGGTTGAAGATCCGGTCGCGCCCTTGAAGCGCGTGCAGGGTCGGATCGCACAGATGCTGGCGCGGATCGAGCCGCCGCCTTTCCTATTCTGCCCAGTCAAGGGACGGTGCTACGTCAGCAATGCAGCCCGCCATCGTGGAAACCGCGTCGTTCACTGTCTCGACATCAAGAAGTTCTTCCCGAGCACGCCGCGGGTCCGCGTGATCGCGTTCTTCCAGTTCGTCTTGCAATGCCGCGGCGATGTCGCGGGCTTGCTCGGCGATCTATGCACGTTTGAGGGTCACTTGCCGACCGGCAGCCCCCTTAGCCCGATCCTAGCCTATTACAGCTACCATGACATGTGGGCCGAGATCGCGGCTTTCTGCGCGTCGAAGGGCCACACCCTCACGGTCTATGTCGACGACGTGACCATCTCCGGCGCGAAGGTGCCGCTCGCCGACGTGTGGCAGGTGCGGCGCATGATTCATCGAACGGGCCTGCGTTATCACAAGTTGAAGCACTATGTAGACAGGCCGGCGGAGATTACTGGCGTCATTGTGCGGGGCGGCCGCGTCGTCGCCCCCAATCGCCAGCGGCTTAAACACCGCAAGCTTCTGCTTGCCCTCCAGCAACCCGGAAATTTCGATCAGCGCCTACAGGGCCGCCTTGCTGGTCTCGCAGGACAGATGCGCCAAATCGATGGCCAGAATGAGTCGCTAAGGTAGAGGACCTCAGCTGGCGATCTCCATAGGTGGCTGATATAGCGTCCGTAATCGGCCGGATCAGGATCGCCGCTGAATCTGTTGTAACCACCGGATAATCACCGTTGCGAAGGCGTTGAAGTAACTGCGGACGACAATGAGCGAACCGACGTTAGTGACTCCTTAGCGCGACCGTATCGATCCCGGAAGGGAACGGGAATCCGCGTTCGGCGCCACCGACCATTCAGCTCCGTCATCCACGAGGCCGGGGGCAAGGCGCGAGCTTAAAACCAGCCGCCGAATTTCACGGTGCGAAGCTCGAACTCCAGCCGCTGGCGGGACCACCCAAATAACTGACACCGTCGACCTTGAGGCCTTGCGCCTCGAGAAGCGAGAGGATGCCGCCGGCGTCTTCGATGAGGCCGGGGGGCAGGTCGGCCGCGAGTGGCTCCCCCGGCGCGATCGTCTCGTCGGGAAGGTCGAACACACCGGTCGGGCTGGTGATCGACCAATTCTTCACGTCTAGGGGTTGGTTCGACATGTTCGTGATGACGAGCCTTCCGAGTCCGTCGGGCAGCCGGTTGAGCGAGGTCAGTTCGGCGACCGGATTGGACGCCGGGATCTGATTGCCGAGGCCGCCGCCAGCGAAATCATAGCGGGGGGCCTCGTAGCCCGTCGTGCCCTCACGCGCCTGACCATTGTCGTCGGTCTGCCAGGCCTGCGTCTGAAAAGCGAGGAAGATCGCGGTCACACGGTCGCTGTTCGTGCTGAGCAGGAAGATCGCGCCATCGTGCCAGACACCATTCTCATGGAGATGGGCGTCGATCGCGGGCGGGTCGCCTTGCGCCATGTGGGTGTTGTCGATGCCGAGCTTGGGCGTTTCGCCGAACACCGCCTGGGTCTGATTGCGCGAGGTCTGGAACTGGCTTCCCACGATCACGATGTCGTCATTCTGGTCGTGCGCCGTGTTAAATAGCCCATCAAGGCGATGGACGAGGTCGTCGCCGCCCGCATCCTGGCTCGGAAGCACCCGCATCTTGCGTGGGTCGAAGAGGTTTCCCTTGACGAAATCGAGCGCTCCGGCCGCGTATGTCCGCTGCTGCTCCGCCATGCCTGGTTCGATGGCGCGCAGATGGGTGACGATCGGATGCTTGAAATCATCGTCGACGAAGAAGTTGAGGTAGCTTTCGGCCTCCGGTGCTCCCGGCAATCCTTTCGACGACTGGACGTTGATTGTCGCGAAAAAGCTATCCGTATCGGTGTCGACCAACATCCAAAGATGGGGATTCTCCGACGGTGCCGGCTTGAAGCGGTCAATCTTTCCCTTGAGGCAGCTGTAATTGATCGTCGCCACGTCCTGGCCCTCCATTCTCTCGTTAATCGCTTGCGCGCCCGCTCTTGCTAGAAGGGCTCGGTAATCTCGTCGGTGTGAAATTCGCCATCGGCGGAGATCCGCAATCGGACAATCAGATTGAAGACCTCCGGGTCCCAGGGGTCCGGAAAATTGCCGTCCGGCGCTCCGAGCGCCTGGAGCAATCCGGGGATTTCTCCGTGATGCCAACAGATCAGGCTGAGCTTGCCGCCGTAGCGCGGGTCGGTCCGCAACAGATGCGCCTGCGCCGCAAAGTCCGCGTCAGCATAGGGGGTTTCAAGGACACGCGCACAGGCGTCGGCGAGTGGCTGCATGGTCTCGCGCGGACGGTCGCTGTGCCGCGACTCGGCGGAGGCGAAAATGAAGTCCGGCGTGCCGAACTCGGCGGGAAGCCACGTCGCGAGCCGTTGGGCTCGGACGGTGCCGGCTGGCGCCAGATGCACGTCATCCGCATCGTCCGGTTTCTCGGCGTGTCGCATCACCAGGATCAGAGTGTCTGCCACGATCAAGCCCTCCCCAACGGTTCCAGCGTTTCTGGACGAAGCCTCAGGCCGAGAAGATCTGGCGGTCGCGGATCTTGTACTCGACCGTGTAATCCGGATCGAACCAAGGCTTGGCGTCACCGGACGGTGGCTTTGCCAGCACCAGCGGCGCGTTGGCGTTGGCCTGACCCGCGACGATCCGGAAATGATAATGGTCGAACATGCTCAACGCCTCGACCATGAAGGCCGTGGTCGCGAGCCGATCGCGAATGACCAGTAGATTCTCGCCGTTCGATGTGTCGGCGACGCTTGAGAAATTGTAGGAGCCGACATAGACGCGCGCTGTCGGCTTGTCGAAATCGATGACGACGAACTTGTGATGCATCCGAATCCCGGGACCGCCAGTCGGCTCATCCTTGAACGGCGAGGGCACGTTCTTGCTGAGTGCCGAGGGATAGACCGGCAATGTGTTCCCGTCGGGCGTCGTGACATCGAGTCCGCCCTTCGTGATCGCCCGGTCCGAGATGCCATAAACGAACCGATCCTTCGCCTTGGTCACGCCAGCTATCGCGTCGAGGATCGGTCCCGGCGTCTGGTAAAGAAACGCGAGCGAGTAGAGCAGGCTAGAGGACGTCTTCGTGATGTCCTCGGCGATTTCCTGCAAGCGCGCGGTGTCGGGAGCATGGGGCGAGAAGCATAATTGCGCGTCCAGTCCCTCCACCCCCAGAGGGAGTTCCGACCAGGCCCCGAGACCCTCCTGCTCGAACTTTGCTGGGCTGTCGACCGCCTCCCAATAGGCATTGAACGCGTCCAGGAACGGCTTGATCGCCGTGGCACCCCGGATCGTGACCGCATTGTTGTTCTGGACGTAGAAGCCGCGCCAGCTGAAGTTGGTCGAGCCACAGACCGCGCGGTTCACGGCGCCCGTCGCCACGATGAACTTGTTATGCTGGAGTCCCCCGCAATGCTCGCGCAGCACGTTCCCGGAACCCAGCGCGGTGTCGAGGAGGGTCTCGGCGGTGTTCTCGGCCGAGCCTGCTTTCTTGTGGCTGCCCGAATTGTCGATGATGACCTGGATCCGGCCCTTGAGCTTGAGGACGCGCTCGTAGACATCGGCGAGATCGAAATCATAGGCGATCAGGCGCACCTGGGCCGTCGAGTCCGCAATCGCCGCATCGAGCAGATCCAGGATCGCTTCGCGCGCCTCAAATCCCATCCACGCATAGGCCTCGCCAGCCTTGGGGTCGGTCGACGTGAAGGTGAGGCCGGTGTCGCCGCTCGTCGCGCCGGGCGGGATCAGTGCGTTGACGGACCCCGATCCGTCCGCGAAATTATCGACGAATGCCTGAGAGGACACGAAGCCACGCGTGAAGCCGATATCGAGGGCGTCGGGGTAGGTCTCACGCTTCAGGGCGACGTCGGCGGTCTGTGCGGTCCCGTAGCTCAGCTCGTCGCTCGCGCTCATGAAGACCGGCGTCACCCGGTAGGAATACAGCCCGGCAAGACCAGCGGCATAGGGGAAGTGGATCCAGCGGAATTTCTGGATCGGTGATAGCCGCGTCGAAAGCTGGCTCTTGTCGGTAATCTTGCTTGCGTCGGTAAAAGACAGCCGGTTGTTGAGGGTCCACCATTTTGCCGGGCTTGTGTCACCGGCCGCCTGGGGCTCGCGGAACTCAATCATGAAGCCGACAAAGTCATCGGGCGGCGGCTGGTCGTCGCGCCAGTTCATGGCGAGGAGGCACATTCCCTCGCCGCGGTGGAGGGTCAACGTGAACGGTGCGTCTGCGACCTGTCCGCTGATCTTGAAGTCGTCCATGCTCCGCGCCCCCATTTTGTCTCGAACACATAGCATGACACCATCTGTTTTCATCTCAGCGACAGCATCGCGAAGTTGATTACCGGCCTCAGAGGGAGAGAAAGGTCGAAGTTTCGTGACGGGTAAGGGCTGAGAGAGAGGCTCTCGCCACCTGTCGCGGAGAATTCCCATGGCGACGATCCTCACGCAATCCGACACGCCCCGGCCGGTCTCGGCGGGCTACAAGGTCGACATATCCCGCGGTCAACGCATCGGCCGCGTCTCTTCGGAATGGTTCTCGCGCCCAGACGACGAGCGCTTCCTGTCCCTGTCCTCGCTCTATGCGGCGGTAAAATCCCGCGCCGATCGCGCCACCGCGCGGACCGTGGAGACCCGCGACGTCCGGGTCGAGGCGAGTCGTGACGATGCCGAACGCCTGACCTTGCTTGTGCCCGGCCGCGACGAGCCGGTCGTGCCCACCCATTGGTCGTTTGGCCAGCTCTCCAGGCTCGTCGGCGCCCCAGCGGGCTATCTCCGCCAACTCCCGGCGCCGCTCGCCGCCATCAACATGCAGCATGGACTGCTCTCGCATCGTGCCGAGCTGATGAAGACGCTGGAAACCGACGACGGCCGAATCGAGCTGCGTGCCGTCACCGGGCCGGACTACGGTCGCATCTGGGATCATGAACTGGTCGCGGCGGTCATGAAGATCGCGGGCGACGGCACCGGCGACACGCGCTGGAAGGTGCCGGGTCTGCTCGACTGGTCGACCATGACCCACAACCCGTTCGTCGAGGTGACAAAGGACACGACCACGCTCTACGCAAGCGACCGCGACGTCTTCCTGTTCCTGGTCGACGACGCCCATCCGATCGAGGCAGGTCGCCTGCCCAACGGCGATCCCGACCTGTTCTTCCGGGGCTTCTACGCGTGGAACAGCGAGGTGGGCTCGAAAACGCTGGGCATCGCCTCCTTCTTTCTCCGCGCGGTTTGCATGAACCGCAATATCTGGGGCGCGGAGGGCTTCGAGGAAATCAGCATCCGGCACAGTAAGTTCGCCGCGAACCGCTTCGCGCATGAGGCAGCCCCGGCGCTGGAGAATTTCGCGACTTCTTCGCCGGCGCCCTTCATGGCCGGCATCAAAGCGGCGCGAGAACGGCTCGTCGCCCGCACCGATGAAGACCGGCAGTCCTTCCTGCGCAAGCGCGGCTTCTCGAAGGCGGACACCGACCGGGTGATCGCGACCGTGCTTGACGAGGAAGGGCATCCGCCGTCCTCGATCTTCGACTTCGTCCAGGGGATCACCGCGCTCGCGCGCGACACGCCCCATCAGGACACGCGTCTCGAGCTTGAGGGCAAGGCCGCCAAGCTGCTCGCCGCCGCCTGACAGGCCGCTCACCCTCTGTCATCGAAAGGAGCGGTCTTATGATCGTTCTGCCGCCGCTCTCCCGCTTCGCATTGCGGGCAAACCACATCAACCGCCGGGCCGCCGCTGAGCGGGAACAAGACGAGCCGGACCCGGCCCCTGTGCTCAAATTCTTCAATCCGCTTGGAGGCCAGACCTGGCTGGCCACCGAGCTTGCCGAGAATGGCGACGTGCTCTGGGGGCTCGCCGACCTCGGCTTCGGCTGCCCCGAAATCGGTCCCTGGTCGCTCGTCGAACTGTCCGCGATCCGGCTGCCATTCGGCATAAGGATCGAGATCGACACCGCGTTCACGTCCGACGTGCCGCTGTCGGTTTGGGCAACATGGTCTCGCCGGACCGGTTCAATCCTGTGGGCCGAGACTCTGTTCCGGCGATCCCCGCCCGGAGCACCACCGTCTGACCCGTGACTCACCTTCCGGCCGTCGGCGCGGCTCTCATCCTTTAGAGGAAGAGGGCTGCGCCGGCTCCATGACGGGTTGAGGGTCGAGAGAGAGTCTTCCGGCCGCCCGTCATGGAGAAGACCCATGACCAAGCATGTGAAAATCGTCCTCAGCGGTTCGCGGGACATCCCGTTCAACCAGCTGGTGCTGAGCCAGGCTAATGTGCGGCGCGTGAAGGCCGGCGTCTCGATCGACGCACTCGCCGCCGACATCGCCCGCCGCGGCCTCTTGCAGAGCCTCACCGTGCGCGCCCAACGCGACGCCGAGGGCAATGCGACCGACCACTTCGAGGTGCCGGCCGGCGGCCGCCGCT